>DATFZT010000221.1:0-47879 GCA_035314185.1 Terriglobales bacterium | reverse complement strand
GTATACGCTGAGATTGTTTTTTGGTAGAGATGGGGCTTGCCCCGTCTCCGCGTGCGCCGTCCGTGAAGTTGCGGGAAAGACGCGGCAAGCCGCGTCTCTACTCGGCGGTCTTACTCCACAATAATTCCCGCGTAGCCCACCACCGCTTCGTAATCGCCGGACACATCCCCCGAAGTCGCATACTTGACCAGCGTGGCCGAAGTCGCCCCCAGAAGTTTTGCCGCCGTGAGCATGACCGTCGTCGGCCCGAAGCCGCACATGCTGATGTCCTCGTCAATTACCACCTCCCACAGTCCGCGTGCATCCAGCGCCAGCACGCGTTCGATTGCCTTGTGGTCTTTGACACGGGTGATTGCGTCGGACTCGTAATGGTTCATGTCGCTGGAGGCGACGATCAGGACTTTCTCTTCTCGACCCTCTTTTTGTTCATCTTCTTGAAGCGCGGCGATCACATCCGCCAGCGCTTCGCCCAATCCACGGAGCACGCCAAAGTCGCTGGTACCGATCACGATCGGAAGGATCTTTAATTCCGGGTGCAGCGCCTGCAGGAAAGGAAGCTGGACCTCGATGGCGTGTTCGCCGTGGTGCGCGGCGCTGTCCTCTTCGAGCGCAGGGAAGCGACTGAGCAGTCGAGCGCCCAAGTCCGCGTCCGCCGCTACCTCGCCTAGCGGAGTCTGCCACGTGGTTTTGGTCATGACCGCGAGCGCTCGTCCCTTGCCGGTGTGGTTGGGACAGAGAATCACGCAGCGTTTAGGAATCTCCAGGCGCGAATATACCGCCCCGGCGACGCTGCCGGAGTAGATGTATCCGGCATGTGGAGCGACGCATCCGATGGCCGCGACGTGGGCGGTCTCGGCCGAAGAGGAGTAGGTCCGAACTGCGCGCAGCAATTCTTCAGCGCGGCCCGGATAAAACCTGCCGGCGACGGCGGGAGTTCGTAAAGCGGAAGTCATCGGAAGCTCGTGTGGCCGCGGGCATTTGCCCGCGACGAATCAGTCCGCAAAAAGTCAGCGCGAGAACCATGCCCGCAAACTACAAATTACCGTCGCGCAGAGCACGGAACAGCGCGGCGGTTCTATCGAGCGGCAACGCTTCGGCTCGGATTGCGGGTTTTACGCCGCTTTTCGCCAGCGCGGCGCGCAACGCATCCTCATCGTACGCCGTTTTCAGATTATTCCAGAGAGTTTTGCGTTTCTGCCCAAAGCAAAGTTTCAGGAACTGAATGAACTCGGCCTCGGGAACCCGCAGCGACTCCAGCCGAGGCTTGATGGTAATGCGAATCACGCTCGAATGAACTTTAGGAGACGGAGAAAACGCCGCCGGCGGAAGAGTGAACAATTGCTCGACTCGGCCATACAGTTGCGCCGTCGCTGAAAGCAAGCCATAGTCGCGGCTTCCCGCCGAAGCCGCCAGGCGATCGGCAACTTCTTTTTGCACCATGATGACAATGGTCGAAAAATAACGGTGATATTCCAGCAGCCGCAGCAAAATATCGGAGGTGATGTAGTACGGCAGGTTGCCGATGACGCGGGCCGGTTCCGGCGTGAAGTTCAGTCCGCTACGCAGGCTGCCCGGCTTCGCGCCGAAGACGGTATCGAGTTCGATGGTCAGGATATCGCCTTCGATGATTTCAACGTTGCTGTGCATGTTGAATTTCATTCGGAGCTGGGCTGAAAGTACGCGGTCTAATTCGACCGCGATCAGCCGCCGCGCCTTCCGTGCCAGCAAATCGGTGATGGCGCCGCGTCCGGGGCCGATCTCAAGCACTGTGGCCTCGGAAACATCGCCCAGGGCCTCGACAATGCGCAGGGCTGCCGCGTCGCTGGTCAAAAAATGCTGCCCCAATTTGGGCTTGCGTGAACTTGTTTGTACGGTGGCGCCCTTGGGCACGTTGACCCTCTTTCTTTCCGGCTTTAGACTGGCGGAGTTCTCTTCCTGTAGAGACGCGGCAAGCCGCGTCTCTACAGAATCTTAATCATAACGTGAGCAAGGCTAATCGAGTTCTGGCTCAGGAGGCTTCCGCGCCATGCATATCGCTTTCGCCGCATCCGAGTGCGTTCCCTTTTCGAAAACAGGCGGACTGGCCGACGTGGTCGGTGCCTTGCCGCGCGCACTGGCTGCTTTGGGACATCAGGTGAGCGTGTACGTTCCGCGCTATCGCCAAACTAAACTGACCGATCCGCAAACCGTGGTGCGCAGCATCACCGTCCCTTTCGACGACAAGTATCGCTTCTGTTCGGTGGTGACGGCAGGCACGAATATGCCCGCCGGGATTCGATTTTATTTCGTGGATTATCCGCCCTATTTTGACCGGGAAGCGCTCTACGGCACTTCGGTCAGCGACTACCCGGACAACGCCGAGCGCTTCGCCCTCTTTTCTCGCGCCGTGATCGAGGCCAGCAAAATACTGGGCGTGCCCCATGTGTTCCACTGCCACGATTGGCAGTCAGCGCTGGTGCCGGTGATGCTGCGCACGCTCTATGCCGAGGATCCCGCGTTTCGCGAAGTCGCCACCGTTTTTACCATCCACAACATGGGCTACCAGGGTTTGTTCCCGCCCGATACTCTGCCGCTGCTGACGCTGCCCTGGGAACTACTCACCATCTCGAAGATGGAATTCTTCGGGCAGGTGAATTTTCTGAAGGGCGCGCTCGTGCTCTCTGATTTCGTCACCACGGTCAGCAAGAAATACAGTCAGGAGATTCAGACCACCGAGTATGGATTTGGCCTGGAGGGCGTACTGCGCAATCGCGCCGCGACTGTAACCGGCATCCTGAACGGAGTGGATTACGACGAGTGGAGCCCGCAGACCGATAAATTCATCGCCGCCAAGTACTGGCCGCAGGATCTGAGCGGCAAGCTGCAATGCAAACACGACCTGCTGCACGCCTTCGGGGTCACGAACGCTGATTCCAGAATGCCGGTGATCGGCATCGTTTCGCGGTTCGCCGCGCAGAAGGGCTTCGATCTGATCGCCCAGATCATGGACCGGCTGGCGCGCGAAGAGCTGATCATGGTCGTGCTGGGATCGGGCGACAAGTTATACGAAGAAATGTTCCAGCGCCTGAACAAGCAGTTTCCGCACAAGATCGCGGCCAAGGTCGCGTTCGATAATGCCATCGCGCACAAGATTGAAGCGGGTTCGGACATGTTCCTGATGCCGTCCAAGTATGAGCCCTGCGGGCTGAACCAGATTTACAGCTTGAAGTACGGCACCGTTCCCATCGTCCGGGCGACCGGCGGTCTGGATGACACCATCGAGCCCTGGGACGCGCGCACCGGCAAGGGCACGGGCTTCAAGTTCTCCGACTACACCGGCGAGGCGCTGCTCGCGACCATCAAGCAAGCGTTGCTCGCCTATCGGGATCCGTCGTCGTGGCAGACGCTGATGCGAAACGGAATGAGCCGCGATTTTTCCTGGGGAGCTTCGGCGCGCGAGTATGGCAAGATCTATGATCGCGCACGCCAGGCGAGAGCCAGTGCCGACGCGGTAGCAGCCGCGGAATTGAAAAAGGAGCCGGTACTGGGCTAGCGAGCTGTGTCACGCGACGCAAGATGGCGGCTGGAACCAGCGCTCGCAGCCTTCCATATTTCATATACGGAATCCCGTTTTTCCCGTTCATAGAATCTTGGGAACGGCTAAGTGCCGTTTTTGCTGGCATTAACCGTTTGGCTAACGGATTGCTTCAACAGCAGTTAGGTCCCCCATGCCGCAGGAAGTCTCAGTCTCGTACCTCGCCATCAAGAGCAAAGTCTACCGGTTGATTGACGCCCTGGTATCTGGAGAAAAGACAGAAGCAGAGGTTCAGGAATCGATCTGCCGCTGGTGGGATCTCATCCATCCTGCGGACCGACCCATCGCCGAAAAGTATCTTCTGACCGTGCTGGGACGCTCGGCGTCTGCCCTGGACGCCATCGGAGACGGTCTCAGGTGTTCCAAAGGCGGCCAAGCCAAATACGAGGCGTTGCCTTCCGCACGGCTGAGGATCATGGAACGAATCGTCAAGGAAGCCGGGGTTCGCTCGGCAGTTTGAGTCGGGCGGTTCCGCTCCTCGGGAGCCACTGTCTAGTATCTCGCGGTACACTTCTGCAAGGCATTCCGAACTCCGATGAGCACCTCCTCGCCTCGCACTATCTTTCACGTCGATATGGACGCTTTCTTCGTGTCAGTCGAGGAACTGTATGACCCTTCGCTGAAAGGCAAGCCGGTAGTGGTGGGCGGGCAGCGGGACGAACGCGGCGTAGTCTCGGCCGCGTCTTACGCCGCGCGGAAGTTTGGCGTGCACTCGGCTATGCCGCTGCGGACGGCGGCGAAACTCTGTCCGCAGGCTATTTTTGTGAATGGGCATCCGGAGCGTTATCGTGAGTATTCCGGGAAGGTACACGAGGTGCTCGGGCACTTTTCTCCGTTGGTCGAGATGGCTTCGGTGGACGAGGCCTATCTCGACATGACGGGAACCGAGCGCCTGCACGGCCGTCCGCTCAATTCGGCGCATCGGCTACATGACGCGATGAAGTTGGCTACACAATTGAATTGCTCCATCGGGATCGGCACCTCGCGGCTGATCGCGAAAGTTTCCTCCGCCAAAGCCAAGCCGAACGGAGTGCTCTGGGTGCTGCCCGGCGAGGAGGCGAAGTTTCTCGCGCCGCTCGCCGTCGGCGATATCCCAGGCGTCGGCAAGGTGTTCGAGCAGAAACTGCATGCCATCGGCATTCAGAAAGTGGGCGACCTCGCACGCCTCGAAGACCGCGACCTCGAACATCGCTTCGGAAAATGGGGCCTCGCGCTGGCCGGCAAGTCGCGCGGCGAAGATGCGGGTGGATGGTTCGACAATGACGTGGGCGAAAATGTCGATCCGAAATCGATCAGCCACGAACACACGTTCAATGAGGATACGGGCGATGCCGAGCGCTTGCAGTCGACGCTGATGCGTCTCAGCGAGATGGTGGGACGGCGCCTGCGCGAGGGTGGATATTTTGCGCGTACCCTGCAATTGAAGTTGCGCTACAAAGATTTCACCACCATCACGCGGGCGCATTCACTGGAGCAGCCGACGCAGATGGATAATCAGATTTTTGAGCAGGCGCGGCGTCTGTTTTTCGACAACTGGAAGCCGGGCGCGCCGGTGCGATTGCTGGGAGTGCAAGCGTCGAACTTCGAATCCGGCTCGGGGCAGCTCGATTTGCTGGAGCCTTCGCAGCAGCAGCGTTGGCAAAAGGCCCTGGCTGCGGCAGATCATCTGCGCGACAAGTTTGGCGAAGCGGCCATCGGCCTTGCGCGGGGGATGAAAGGCGGGTTCCGCGAGCGCACGCACGAAAATCCTGTGGGTCTGCCGGGGAAGGGATCGGGGGGAAAGCCCGAAACTTGAGAGGCACGTTGGGATTGCAGATTCAGAGGTCAGACTGCAGAAGTGGATCGGATAGAAACCTCTGCAATCTGACCTCTGACCTCTGCAATCCGCCCTACGAAATATATTCGCGAATGTAGTCGTCGCGGGAAGTGGCTAACTGGTGGGCGTCGCCGTCGAAGATGACCTTGGCGTCGCGCAGGATCAGAAAACTCATGGGCACCGTGCATTGCTGGCCTTTGGGTAGAACGACCATCTGGTTGGTGGCCGTATCGAACTCATGAGTCGCCATGGTGAAGGCGTCCTGCAGGCGGTGAGTCACCATGAGTGCGCTGGTCTTGTAGACGTCGCGTTGCTTCATGATGAGTTCGACGATGGTGTTCGAAGTTACCGGATCGAGTCCGCCGGTAGGCGAGTCGTAGAGCAGCACCTCGGGCTTGGTAATGATGGCGCGCGCGATGGCCACGCGCCTTCGCATGCCGCCGGAAAGCTCGGACGGACGCATATCATAGGTTTTTTCCAACTCCACAAAGCGCAAGACCTCGCGCACCCGCCGCTCAATTTCGTCGGCGGAGACTCCCTCCTCCGTCAAGCGGAACCCGACGTTCTCGTAAACCTTGAGCGAGTCGAAGAGCGCGCTCTCCTGGAACACGATGCCCACGCGGCGGCGCAGTTCGAACAATTCCTGCTCCGACATGCGCGTGACTTCTTCGCCCAGCGCGTAGATGCGGCCGCTGTCGGGGCGCATCAGTCCCATAGCAAGCTTGAGCAAGGTGCTCTTGCCCGACCCGGCGACGCCGAAGAGCGCCTTGGTTTCGCCATGCTGCAGGCGGAAAGAGATGCCGTCCAGCACCACATGCTCGTCGAACGCGATCGAAACATTGTCGAACTCAACGGCGTAGCCGGAGGGGCTCACCACCGAAGCAGTCGCGTTTTCGCTGGGCAAAGTGGGCGTGGCCATGGTTTACCGGTAACCGAAAATCGCGAAGATCAACTTGGTCACAAAGAAATCGACGACCAGAATAAGTACTGACGAAGCGACCACGGCCTGTGTGGTGGAGCGCCCCACTCCTTGCGTGCCGCCCCGCGTGGACATGCCGTAATAACAGCCGACGGTCGAGATGATGAAGCCGAAGAGCACGGGCTTGATGAGGCCGGTGAAAACGTCGCGGAAAACGAGAATCTGCCACACGGTGGTCCAATATTGCTGCGTGTCGACCCCAAACAGCAGATGCGCGACCGCATAGCCGCCGATCAGCCCGAGGAGGTCGGCGATGATGGTCAGGAAAAACAGCATGAAGGCGGTGGCGCCCACACGCGGCGTGATCAGCTTCTTAGTGGGATCGGTGCCCAGGGCGCGCATGGCATCGATCTGTTCGGTCACGATCATCGAACCCAGTTCGCTGGCCATGCCGGAGGCGTTGCGTCCGGCTACCATCAACCCGGTGATGAGCGGTCCCAGTTCGGTGACCATGCCGATCGACACGAGTCGTCCGATGAGCGTGATCCCGCCGAATTGTTGCAATGTGCTGGCTGAGTTCAGCGCCAACAACGCACCCACGGAGAGCCCCGTGAGAACCACGATAGGCAGGGAGCCGACGCCGATCAGGTCCGCCTGCTGCAGCATGTCGCCCATGTACAGGGGACGGCGGAAGAAGTTGGCCAGGGATTGCGCGGAGAGCAGGGTGTATTCCTGAACCGCCAGCGCAACGTCTTTGGCGACTTCAATGGGCGAAATCAGTTCGAATTCGAACGCCATGTCAGACGAGAAGACTTCTGCTCAGGGAACTATAGCAGACCACGTAGGGACAGCCGCCCTCGGCTGGACTGGTCCGTCGTAGTCTCACGTCCCTAAGAGTAGCGGGGCGTCGCCCCGCTGGACAGCCGGGGGCGGCTGTCCCTACGTGAACTGCTGGCTACTCGCGGCTCTTCTTCTTGATCTCGATGGCCAGCCGCTTGATTTTTTGATTCAGGGTGGAGAGCGGGACATGGAAGCGTTCTGCCGCTTCGGTCTGGTTCCAGCCGCACTTCTCCAGCATGTCAATGATGATGCGCCGTTCGCAGTCTTCCATGATGCCGAACAGCGTGGCCCCGGCATTCGCATCCAAAGCCGGAACCGAGCTGCCCCGGCCCACTATGTGATCGGGCAGCAGGTCGATCCCAATATCGCTGTCGGAAGACAGGACCACGGCGCGTTCGATCGTGTTCTCCAGTTCGCGCACATTTCCCGGCCAGGAATAGCTCACCAGCGGACGCAACGCCTCGGTGGTAATGCGGCGCCGAGGCCGCTCATTTTCCTCCGAATACTTTTGCAGGAAGTGCTGCACCAGGAGCGGAATATCTTCCCGACGCTGGCGCAGCGGCGGCAGATCGATGCTGATCACGTTGAGACGGTAGAACAGGTCTTCGCGGAACCTGCCTTCGCGCACCATTTGGCGAAGATCCACGTTGGTGGCGGCGATGATGCGCACGTCCACCTGAATTTCCTGCACGCCGCCCAGATGCATGAACTTGCGGTCCTGCAACACGCGCAGAATCTTGCTCTGCGTGTCCATGCTCATGGTGCCGATTTCGTCGAGGAAGAGCGTGCCCCGGTCGGCAACTTCGAACAATCCCTTCTTCGAACTAATCGCGCTGGTAAACGCGCCCTTGACGTGCCCGAACAGAGTGGATTCAAGCAAGTCGGGCGGCGTGGACCCGGAGTTGACCGGAACGAACGGCCGGTCGCGACGCGTGGAGTTTAGATGGATCGCCTTGGCGATCAGTTCCTTGCCCGTTCCGCTTTCGCCTTGCAGCAGTACCGTCGAGCGGCTGGGCGCTACTTGGGCGACCAAGTCGAAAATCTTCAACATGGGCTCACTCTTGCCCACGATGTGCTCGAAGTTGTAGCGCTGCTTGAGCGCGCGCTTCAGTTGAATGTTTTCTTCTTCCGCTTTCTGGCGGGCGACGGCGGCGCGCACGTCGGCCAGCAGTTTCTCGTTGTCCCACGGCTTCTGGATGAAATTGGTGGCGCCGGACTGCATGGCGCGGACCGCGTTTTCCACCGTTCCATAAGCGGTGATCATGATGACGGGCTGCTGCGGATGCAGCAGGCGAATCTCAGAGAGTACGTCCATCCCGTTCTTGTCGGGGAGAGCCAGGTCGAGCAAAATTACGTCAAAAGCGCGCTCCCCGATCTGCGCCAGACCTTCCCTTCCGCTGCCCGCAACCACGACGGTGTAGCCCTCCAGTTGAAGAAGAGTCTCCAGCGATTCACGGATTTCCGCTTCGTCGTCAATGATGAGGATTCTGCCGGCGCTGGGCGAGGCACTTTCCGGTGGTGCGCTCCGGCGCGAGACGGTCGTTATTTCAGACAATGCTACTTCAGACATGGACAGCCTTCCTCGTCGATATCAATGGAAAATCCAGGGTGAAGGTGGTGCCTTCGCCCGGGCGGCTCTCCACGCGGATATTGCCCGCGTGTTCCTGGATGATGCCGTAGGTGACGGAGAGCCCAAGTCCGGTGCCGCGGTTCTGACCGTCGGTGGGCGACGTCTTGGTGGTGAAAAACGGGTCGTAGATACGCTGAATGTTTTCCTGCGCAATGCCAGAGCCGGTGTCGGACACGCGCACGCTGACGAATTCTCCGTTCAGTGTCGCCACGTTCAGGACTCCGCCCCCGGCCATCGCGTCCTTGGCATTCAGGAACAAATTCAGAAAAACTTGCTGCAGGCGTCCGGCGTTGCCCTGAATCAAAGGAAGGTTTTCGTAGAGTTCAGGCTTTACCTGGATGTGCGCCACTTTGAACTGGTGCTCGAGCAACGCCAGCGTATCCGCGATCACCTTGTTCAGACTGACTTCCGTCAATTCGGTGCCCGTAGTGCGGGAGAAGTTCAGCAGATTGTTGACGATCTCCGAAGCGCGGAACGTCTGCTTGGTGATCTTATCCAGCAGGCCCGCTTTCGGCGCATCCGACTGCAGCTGCTTCGCCAGCATCTGCGTGTAGGAGGAGATCACGGCCAGCGGCGTATTCACTTCGTGCGCCACGCCAGCGGCCAGCAATCCGATCGAAGAAAGTTTGTCAGCCTGGGTGAGCTGGACTTCCAGTTCGATGCGCTCGGTGATGTCGTCCATGATCACCAGCCGCCCCACCACGTTGAACTTCCGCGTGACCAGCGGCGCGATGGCGACATTTACGATGCGCGATTCGCCGGTGGGAGTTTTCAGCCGGAACTTATAAAGATTGTGGACGCTCGGATTCTGCCGAACGCGGTAGAACTCCTCTACGAAAGCGGCCGGAAAAACCTCGCTCAACGAACGCCCCACCACCTGCCAGCGCGGTTGGGCATACATGACTTCCATCTGCGAGTTCCAGGACTCGATGCGGTCCTGCAAATCTACCGCCATGACGCCGACGTTGATGGATTCAACAATGTTCTCGTTGAAATCCTTGAGCCGTTCGTACTCGCTTACCTTCTGTTCGAGCGACGCGTACAGCCGGCCGTTCTGGATAGCGATGCCGATGTATCCCGCCAATGCTTCGAGCAACTCCACGTCTTCGCTGGAGAGGAAGTCGCCTTCCATCGTCTTGCCCAGTCCGAGGAAGGCAATAGTCTTTTGGCGCGCGTGGCAGGGAATGTAGTAGTTCAGATCCAGGCGTCCGATGGCTTCCTGCGCCATGGCATTCTCGCGCGGCAGCTGGTGCGTATTTTCGAAGAAGATATGCCCGACCGCATCTTCGATTCGCGGTTTCGCAAGAAATGACAGATCGAGACCGGTGACGTGAGCGATGCCAAAAGATTTCGACAGTTCAAAGCTCGAAGAATCGCTGTTGCCGAGGAAGATCGCGATGCGATCCACCAGCAGCGTGCGTGCCAGCCGGTCCACCAGCGAGGAAAGCATCTTGTCGAGGTCGGTCTCCGAACTCAACTCGCGTCCGAACTCGATCAGCGTGCGCCGGTAGTCGTAGCCGGTGCGGAAGAAGAACCGATCCAGCTTTTCCTGAATCCACTTCCGTACCGGATCAAACAGCAGCGCGGTGACCACGATGGCCACCATCAACCCGTAAGGTCCGGAACTGGGCACGCGCATGTGCACCAACTCCGCGATCGCGGCCACGCCGGCGAAGTACGTTCCCACCATGGCCGCCGCCGCCAGCGTATACGCCATGCCGCGCTTGAAGATGAGATCCACGTCCATCAATCGGTAGCGGAAAATAGCGTATCCAAAAGTCAGCGGCAGCAATCCGAGCGAGAGCACCGAGACCTTCATGGTGATCGAAGGCATCACGCCGAACAGATACGGCAGAACATAAAAGAGCGTAAACGGGGTTATAGCGAGAACGGTGCCGCGCGTAATCCACTTGAGTTGCTGGCGCAGAATCGGAGTAGTGGCCTGGCGATAGTTGTTCCAAAGAACCGTCGCGGCCGAAACGAAGAAGATCGTCAGATAAGCCCAGTGCACCCGGTTCAGATTGAAGAGCAGCGAAGCGCTGGCTTTCAGGTACTCGAGCGACAGGACCTGTATTCCGAGCAGCACCACTCCCGGCAGGTAGAGCAACGGAATCGACCAGCCATGCTTGCCGGCGAACTCCCGCCGTTCCGGGAAGGTCAGAACGAAGTGCAGGAACAGCGCCGGCTGCAGCAGCCACGCGACTTCATTCGCCCACAGGACGACCCAGTCAAAAGCATTGAGCTTACCGGTGTAATGCAGAGAATAGAAAACGAACGACACCAGGCAGAAAATATAAAAATGAGTGGAGCCCACCGCCGTCCAGCGGCGCAGCAATACGTAAAGGCCAATGCCCAGGTAAATAAGCGCGATCAGCCGCAGCCAATCGTTCATGGAACGCTCGGCGGGAGCCAGCACCACTTCCACATCCAGAGGAACCGAGCCGCGGATCAGCGAGTAGGTTGCCTTTGACCAGACGCCGGAATAATAAATCTGGCGCGTCACCGCCGCCGAAGTGCCAACCGCGCGGCCGTTGACGCTGACCACTTCGTCTCCGCGGCGGATTCCGGCCCGCTCCGCTGGACCGCCAGTCTCGAGTCGGTCCGCGACCAGGTGGCCGTTCTGTTCCATCCACCATGCGCCGTCGTCGGGAATCGCGGACTGGTGCTCAATCTTGTAATTGAAACCGGCGAAAAGCACTGCCGCTACTGTGAGAAGAGTCAGCAGGATGGCGGTAAAGCGAGCCTCAAATTCGCGGTTCATATTTCGCGACTCGGTTTGCAACTCTTGAACTTGGACGATTGCAGCGGCGGCGCGGCCAGACGCTCCGTGCTGTTTGGATACAAGCAACTTCACTGCCACCCCTCCAATCGTGCCCAATGATCCTAAGTCGCTGCCATAGAGCGACTTCCGCAATTATAGTGAGGATTCCAAATGATGGCTATGAATTATGGAAGGCAACTTCTGTTTTTTGGATACCATTTAGCCGACGGGAAGAGGGTCTGGGAGGCTGGGTAAGCATGAGGGAGCTAGCGGATTTTGTGGTTGGCGTGTTTCTGCAGTGAAGTGAGGTGACGTGCCCAAACCCTACCTTGGTGTTGGGGGGGTTCAAGAACCTTCCCCGTTTCCCGAACCCCCCACTTACTGTGCCCCACCTGACTCGCCTAGGAGAGGGGAGCAAATCCCGCAAGTGAGTGTGATATTGCGCCCGATTCCCGGAAACGTCAATGGAGCCAGTCTGAAGCCGTCTGAACTGGTCTGAAGAAATTCACGGTCGCGTGCTTGACACAGCCAGCCCGGCAGAACAGAATTTCGTACCACCGATTCACCCCGGTAGAGACGCGGCTAGCCGCGTCTGCCGTTTACCCCAGGAGTTCTGCTTGCCAGATAAGCCGGTTAAGAAGATCCGTTTCGACGATTTCGAATTGGATTACGGCCGTTTTCAGCTCTGCCGACGTGGCAGCCCGATTCGGCTCGAGGGACTGCCCCTGCAATTGCTCATGTTTCTGGTCGAAAAGAGGGGGCAGTTGGTCACGCGCGAACAGATCTCCAGCGAGTTGTGGAGAAAAGATGTGTTTGTCGACGTCGAACAGGGGATCAACACCGCCGTCCGAAAGATCCGCCGAGCCCTGGCGGACGACGCCGACGAGCCGCAGTACCTGCAGACCGTTGTCGGACGAGGCTATCGCTTCGTTGCGCCCAACGCCGTAGAAGATGCCAATGGCCAAGCTCCAACCGAAGGATTCGCCGTTTCCGCCGAAGAGCTGGGACGCGCCATCATGAGCGCAGCCGGCTTGGATCCAGAGAATCCGAGAGCAGATCCGAAGACAAGCGGCGACGCCCGAAAATCAGGGTAGAGACGGGGCTTGCCCCGTCTCCGCCTGCGCCAAAACCGGCACAACGCGCCGTGCGTCATAATTCGGACCAAAAAAGAAGGGGAGCCGGAATTCAGCTCCCCAAGAGCGATAGAGGCGATATCACTTAGTTAAGACTCCGTTTGCTAGGAATTCGTTGCCCATAGAAACGCAACATCCCGAAGAAAAATTCAGTCCCGCCGACGCAGGGAAAACGAGTCCGGGCGCTTCGTCAGTTGAAACTGAAATGGAAGAGCACTGGCTCGATCTCGCCGACGGACGCATGCGCTACCTCAAGGCCGGTTCAGGCCCGGCGCTCATCCTGGTTCACGGGCTGATGGGATATTCCTTTTCATGGAGATTCACCATGCCCGCGCTGGCGCTTCATGCGACCGTCTATGCCATCGACAATCTGGGCGCTGGATTCTCGACCGCTAAAGAGGGCATGGACTGCACCGCGCGCGCCACTGCCAAGCGCGTCCTCGAGTTCACGGACGCTCTCGGCATCAAAGATTTCGATCTGCTGGGTACGTCTCACGGCGGCGGCGTTGCCATCATGGTGGCCGCCATCTGCGCTGAGAGACACGACACCCGGCTGCAGCGACTGATCCTGGTGGCGCCCGTCAATCCATGGTCACCGCACGGCAAGCGGTTTGCGCCCTTTTTGGGCAGCGCCTTCGGTTCCGTGCTCTTCCGCAACACGATCGAGCGCTGGCGCTCCCTCGACGAACTGTGGCTGCGCCGCTTGTTCGGTGACGGATCGAAAATTCCGCCCGATTCACTCGAGGGCTACCGCATACCCGTACGCGAGAATCACGCCTTACGTCATGCTGGCCGCATCGTAAGGGGTTGGACGGCAGACCTTGCGGAACTCGAGAGGGCGCTGCCCAAGATTCGCGACTACCCGACGCTCCTCCTCTGGGGCACGAAAGATCGCGCCGTTGATTTTCAATCCGCCGAACCGCTGCGCCGGAATTTTCGCGATGCGCGTCTGGTGGCGTTCGTGGGCGTCGGCCATCTACCCTACGAAGAGGCGCCTGAGGATTTCAACCGCGCGCTCATTGATTTTCTCAAGCCTCGTATCAGGGCATCGCTTTAGCGATGCCGCAAGTCTTCGGAATCGGGCGCCCCTTCAGGGGCTGGGTGTCGGCGTCCGGTTTTTCTGCAACCTGTTAATCTTCCATACTGATCTTACATACTGATCTTAGCTTGACGATCTTAGCTTGACGATCATAGCTTCACGATCTTCGATGCACCCCACGATTCACTCGCTGCGCGAATTCGTCGCCGACTACGGCTACTGGGCCGTGGCTCTGGCATTGCTGTCGGAGAGCGCCGGCATCCCCGTCCCCGGTGAAATCACGTTGCTGCTGGCTAGTTTTCTGGCCTATTCCGAACACCAACTCCATCTGGGATGGATCATCGTGGTAGCCACCTGCGCCGCCACGCTCGGCGGCGATCTCGGATACGCCGTCGGCCACTATGGCGGGCGTCCTCTGCTCGATCGCTATCAAAGCGTCCTGAGGATTTCGCCGGCCGCGTTGAAACGCGGTGAGGAGATGTTCGTCCGCTACGGCGCAGCCGGCATTTTCTTTGCCCGCTTCATCTTCGGCCTGCGCGTTTTCGCCGGCCCTCTGGCGGGCGTGCTGCGTATGCGCTGGCAAGCTTTTGCTCTCTACAACTTTCTGGGTGCGGCCGTCTGGGTTACCCTCATGGCCAGTGCCGGATACCTGTTCGGGCATCATTGGCACACTCTGCTGCGGGCCATGCAGCGCTTCAATATCGTCGTGCTAATTGTCGCCGGGGTCGTGATCCTGTTCTGGTGGTGGAGATATCGCCGCCAGCCTCGGCACGATAATGAGTGATTCCCTTCGTCGAGACCGAATCTTACGGCAACTCCACATCAAGCGCGTAGATCTCCTGGGTGCCGACATCCCGCGACACCAAAGGCGAATCATCCGGAGCCAGTCCGGTTAAGGAACCGCCAAGGGTTGGCGCCAGGCGGATGCCCTGGAAGCTTGCCACCTGCTCGAGATTGAGGTCGGCAATTCGCAAGCGATACAACTTCGGGACGCTTTCAGTCGAATCAAAGTAGATGTACTTCGAGTCCTTCGACCAAATCGGCCAACCAACGGGAATGTCCTCCAACTTGGTCCACTTGCTGGTGCGCACATCGTATAACTGCAGGACCTCCGGACCAACCTGGAGCGCGGAGATGAAGTTCCCATCCGGCGACCAGCGCGGAGAATAGAATCCCTCCGAGCCCGGGAGTTGTGAAACTTTCCGGGTCTTCAAGTCCATGAGCTGAACCGCTCTCGGCGAAGTTGAAACAAGATCTTCCATGCCGGAATGGAAGATCAGAGACTTTCCGTCTGGCGACCAACCCACATCGCCCACGCCTGTCATGACTTCTTCCGCCTCACCGCCATCCGCGGAGATGAGATACATTCTCCAGTTTTGGCCTGGCCTGCTCCCATGGAAAGCGATCCTCTTCCCGTCCGGAGACCAGCGAGGCTCATAGGCCGTTACCGGGGGGAACGTGAGCTGCAGCTTCTCGCTGCCATCGACTCTACTTCTAAAAAGGTTCCCTTCAGGGATACTCGTATAGGTTACCCACTGTCCGTCTTTGGAGTAGGTTAGAGCTTCGGCCGAGATGCCCGACATAAACGGCACGAACTGATGAGATTTCAGGTCGTAGCGAGCGAGCTCGGCACGTGCCAGCGATCCGACCACAAACAGCTTCTTTCCGTCTTTACTGGGAATTGGCCCGAGAAGATCCATCGGACCCGCCGTCAATTGCACCGGTTCCCGGTCAGGTTTCCCAAGGAGCGTTCCTCTCTCGCGCATGGCCCAGACATCCGATCTGCCGTGGCGCGTCGACTGAAAGACAAAATACCTTCCATCTGGGGTCCAGCTACCACAGCATTCTGCGGGAGGATTGTTCCAGCCATGAAGCAATGGATGAAGATCGGTCCCGTCCACTCGCGCCTCCCAGAGCGATTGCGATCCGGTCTTTGCATCAAAGACCGTGAAGCTTAGTTTGTTGCCGTCCGGCGACCATTGAATCCAATAAGGTGTTCCGGTCACGCTCAAGATCGTATGTGCTCCGGTGCCATCGCTTCGAGCAAGATTCAAATTGGCACCTTTGGCAAAAGCAATGGCTTGACCATCCGGCGACCAATTGGCATTAGAGGACACGAGACTGCCCAGCCGATGACGTGACCCGGCCAGCGTTGGCACTACCCAAACCGGTCCTTCGGCTTGTGATCCTTCCCAGGTCTGCACCAGGAGCTCCGAGCCACTGGGCGAGATTCCCATCAGGTAAGCAGTGAGACCTGCGAATGGTTCTGAAATCGGCGCGGTCCCTCCGCCCGTTACCGAGGCCTGGTAGAGAACCAGCCCTTGGCCAAATGTCATGTAGTACACGCGTGATCCGTCGGTAAGCGCGGGCGGAGCTTTCAATCTCCCATCATTGGTGACTTGCGTTGTGCCCAGGACCCGGGGTGGCGGCACCGGCCATCGCAGCCAAGCCACGACTACGCCCGCGAGAATTGCCGCAGCTGCAAGGAGCACTGCCCATCTCGACCAAAGCCGCTGCGCCATTGGCGCTTCCGTCCCCGTCGTTCTGACTGCAGGCGTTGCGCCCGTTGCCAGCGCTTTCCCGGAATCCGTATCACGTTTCAAGCGATGGAGATCGGTACGAATGTCTGAGGCATGCTGATAACGCAGGTTGGGATCCTTCTCCAGTGCCTTGTTGACGATGTCTTCCAGCTTTGGTGGCAGATCGGGATTTACGCGGAGGGCGGGTATCGGAGCGCGTTCCAGAATTGCGTGGAAGATGACGCCGGAGGTATCTCCCCGAAACGGGAGAAGCCCTGTCGACATCTCGTACAAGACGGCCCCGAACGAGAACAAATCGGTTCGGGAATCCAGTTCCTTTCCCCTGACCTGCTCCGGCGACATGTAAGCGACAGTGCCCAGCGCGGTGCCGGGGCTGGTAAGGTGCTCCTCGGACTCGATGGTCGCAGCGCTCAGGGCAACGCTCTCCGGCTTCAGTGACACTTTGGCGAGCCCGAAATCGAGAATCTTCGCCTGACCTCTATTTGTGACGAAGATGTTCGCCGGCTTGATGTCGCGATGGACGATGCCCTTCGAATGTGCCGCGTCGAGAGCGTCGGCAATCTGGATGCCCAGATCAAGCACGGTTTCGATCTCCAGCGGCTTGCCAGCGATCACGTGCCGGAGCGTCTTCCCTTCCAGCAGTTCCATGGCGATGAAAGCTCGCCCGTCGGCCTCATCAATCTCGTAGATCGTACAAATGTTTGGATGGTTCAGAGAAGACGCAGCCTTAGCCTCCCGCTGAAACCGGCTGAGCGCTTGCGCGTCGTTAGCGAGGTCGTCGGGCAAGAACTTCAGCGCGACGTGGCGACCAAGCTTGAGGTCTTCGGCCTCATAGACAACGCCCATGCCCCCACCGCCGATTTTGTGGAGTATGCGGTAATGGGACACCGTCTGCCCGAGGGGTTGGGAGGGCGTGGCCATGCATTGAGATCGTATGTTCGCTGCACGCGAAGGTCAATAGCGACAGCTCCGCCGAGCGGAAAATCAGAGCCACCTTGTCTCGTGAGAGCGGAAGACCGAATGACCAGCATAGTCAGGCATAGGCCGATCAGAAACTGCGCCTTCAACGCCGCCCAAAGTGTCTTCGGTCACTTCCACTCGCTGCTCCGCCGTCATATGCTGATAGAAGCATCGCCCGGCAGCGGCAGAACAGCCCGATTGACGTCGTGATTAACATCGTGACTAACAACGTGATTAACAACGTGATTCCCGAACGCACGCCAACCAACCCGCCGTCCTCATCCTCATCTCGCTTCCCGTGGCTGGGACTCTCGCAGGTCTGGGTGCGATTCCTGCTGGCCCTCGTGGGTCTGACGCTAGCTTTCGGTGCGGCACTGTTTTCCACGGTAACGCGCGAAGCGGGCAGCGTCTGGGGAACCGTGATCCTGGCGTCAGTGGCACTGTTGCTGGCCACTTTCGTCGGCCTGACCACGGTGCCCTATCTGGCGCGTCGCGTCGTTGCGTCTCGGGTCCGCGAGGCGATGGATTACGACGTCACGCGCGCCGGCGTGATCTACATCCTGATCAGCGTGGTGATTGGAATCGCCGCGCTCACTTCCGGCAACAACCTGCTTTACGTGATCGTGGCCGCCCTCCTCTCCGCCATTCTCGTTTCCGGCATCGCCTCGGCGCTGGTGCTCCGTAGTCTCGCGCTCGATGTCCACCTGCCCGAACACGTTTTCGCCGCGCGTCCCATGCTGGCGCGCCTGCTCTTGAGCAACACCAGTTCGTGGCTGCCATCTTTTTCCGTGCGCGTGGTTCCCGCCAAACGCAAGAATAAGAAGAAAGACCGGTGGTTATGGGAAGCCTCGACCTTCGGCTGGCCTCGCAATCGCGCGCCGCAGGACCAGTGGTTCCGCCTGCCCGACCGCCGCTTGCGCCGTGTGCGCGAGGAAGACGAAAAGCCGATCCTGCAGGAATCCGTCTATTTCCCATTTCTTGCTCCCGGACAAGAACTCCGCGCCGACCTGGAAATAAGTTTTCCCGCCCGCGGCCGCTACTCGGAAAAAAACTTCGGTCTGGCCACGCGCTTCCCCTTTTCTTTCCTCATGAAAACCCGCCGCATTAACCTGGCCCGCGAAGTGATCGTGTATCCCGTCGTCGAGCCCACCGAACAAATCAATGAAGTTCTTCCCATGGTCACCGGCGAGTTCGAAACTTTTGTGCGCGGCCGCGGCAACGATCTTTATCTCATCCGCGAGTACATGCCCGATGACTCTGCCCGCCATGTCGATTGGAAAGCCACGGCCCGCACCGGCGCGCTCAAAGTGCGCGAATTCAGCCGCGAAGATGAACGCAAGCTCCGCATCGTGTTTGACAACCCGGCGCCCGGAGTCCTGTCGCCCGTCGTGTATGAGCAAGCGGTGCGCATGGCCGCTTCTCTGGGATGGCACTTCCATCACGAAGATGTCGAAGTTTCCTTCGTTGCCCCGGGGCTGGAGCCCACCGAGGACGTCTTCATCTTCCTGCGCTACCTGGCGCTGGTCGAACCACAGGATGCGACTCCGATCTTCAGTCGTCTGCGGGCTAGTGAAGATTACAATCTGATCGTCACCGCCCGCGACGTCGCCGAGATGCCCGCCGCGTTAGTCGCCAGATCCTACGTCATTTCGTTGGCCGGATGCCTGAACGTCTAGCAACCGCATTTTTCTCTTTTCCCTCAGCGATTTTCGACATATACTCCATCTCCGCCGCAGGTCCAGACATAATACGTTTTACTTCCTTCGTTCAAGATGAGTTTGACGCCGTTCGTCGGACGCATCGCATTCCGGCACAAGTCCACGGGAGGTACAAATGTTGATCTGCGATCTGCTCAGGAATCAAGTCACCGTATCCGCCGAGGCCCACCAGACCGTGCTCGAGGTCGCCCGCATGATGGTGGAGCACAACATCGGCGCCGTACCGGTTTTGCAAGATGGTCAACTGACCGGCATTTTCTCCGAGCGCGACTTAATGATCCGGGTGGTGGTCAGCGGCAACGATCCGGCCCGCACCCTGGTCGGCCAGGTCATGACGGATGATCCGCTGACGGTTGCTCCGAACGATCCTCTGGAGACCTGCATGACCCTGATGCGGCGGCATGGCTTTCGCCATCTGCCGGTCTGCGCCGGACGGGAACTGAAGGGCGTCATTTCCTTGCGCGACATCCTTCTCCACAACCTCGACGAAAAAGATGATGAAGTACGCATGATGCGCGCCTATCTGCATTCCACGCCCGATGCCGGATGACGACCCGGATGACAAAATAGACAGGGCTTGCCTGCCCGTGCTCTGCGGTTGGCGAGGGTTGGCTCGCCAGAAGGTAATGGTTACTAAGGTTACTTAAGTAGGTTGACCTTTAGGGGCAACCGGCCTCAGGATGTGGGGGAGGGGCGAGACTCGGCGGGTTGTGGTTGGCTGCATCTTCCCCGAATGTGCCATGACTCTGAACAGCCATACCGTCGTTCTTTGTTTGTGGTGCTCGCAACCGATCCTGCAATCGGTGGCAGCGGTGGTCTTGTGGCGCCGCAAGTTGCACAAGCAGTTTCCCGTGTTTTTCTTGTTCCTGCTGGCCCAGATTGCAAATTTTGTTGCGCTCTTTCCGCTTTGGCTCCTGGGCGCGAGCGATGTGTACTTCTATCTGTTCTGGCTGGGCGAGGCGGTCAACGCGTTTCTCGGCTTCAAAGTGATTCACGAGATATTCCTTGACGTGTTTCGTCCCTATCACACGCTGAAAGATCTGGGCACTCTGTTGTTCAAGTGGGCGGGTGTGGTGCTGCTGCTGGTTTCGGTGGTAGTCGCCTTCTCGAACTCTTCGGATAACAATCCGCTGATGCACGCCCTCACCACTCTGCAGCGCTCGGTTCGCATCGTGCAGGTCGGCCTCATCTTCTTCTTGCTCCTGTTTGCGCGCTTTCTCGGAGTGTCGCGGAGGCAGATCAGTTTTGGAATCTCTTGCGGCTTCGGGTTGCTCGCCGGTGTGGAATTGGTGCTGATGGCGTTGCATTCGGGAGGATTTGTCACGCTTGAATATCTCAACCTGATCAACATGACGGTTTATATTCTCGCCATTTTTGTTTGGGTCGGCTACGCGCTCTCGCGCCAAGCCGTGCGCGCCCCCGCCGTCAACCATCTGCAGACCGAGCGATGGGAACAGGGCCTGGCGGATCTTCAACATCCTGCGGCTTCCGGCTCGCTGATCCCGATGTTCGAAGGCATGGTGGAGCGCGCGTTTTCGCGCAGCTCAAATCTGGAATCTATCGAAGCTCATATCCCGCTGCAACACCCCGGTAATCTGCCCAAAGCCAAACCCGCCGCCGCCGGTTCGAGGACCTGACCAAGGCCGCGCGATAGCTCAAAAACGGCTCCGCACAAAAACCTTGTCAAGAGGATTTTGCAGGCGCCTCGCAACTACTCTCACGGGGCCTGAACGGAAGCCATTCTATTCAAACCTTTACTTTAAGAAACCAGCGTAAACACCTTTCAAATTGACTGCTGCACGGTCCTGTCAGTTTTCGGCGCACCCTCCAGTTCGTCACATTGTTCAGTGCACTCGAACTAACCTCCAATGAATCAGAAAGTTGCAGGGTTGTGTATAATGCGTCGCGCCGGAGGCTGGCAGTTTTTGTGCCCTTCTCGGCAGACCCTAAGGAGAAGTAAACCCATGAAACGTTCACTCAGAGCGTTACTGCTGTTGGTAGGTCTGGTAGGCACGTTTGCGTATGCTGCGATCCCGAGAGTTCCAACTCCATCGGGGCCTTTTCCGTGTCCAACCCGTGGTCCGAGATGCGACGCGTAGTCGCATGTTTGACCAACCACTGACACTGAGAAGGATGACGTAGCTGTTCGCATGACAAATGCAATTTTCCGGGCTGGCCCTCCGTGGCCGGCCTTTTTTTTAGTTCTCGCTTTTCTTACCTGCGGTTTCAGATTCCACCTTCACTCCGGCCGACGGTTTTGCGTCTTCTGATCCTTTCGCATTCTCTCCGGGAGTTTCCGCCTCGTCGGTGTTGTTGGTGATGTACTGCACGATGATCGAGATGCGCCGGTTCGACGGGTCCAGCGGATCCTTCGGTTTGCGCAGGCGCTGGTCCGCAAAGCCCCGTACTTGCGAGATCTGATCGCCGCGCAATCCCGACTGCTGCATCAGTCGTCGCGCCGCATTCGCCCGGTCGGCGGAGAGTTCCCAGTTGCTGTAGCTGCCCTTGCCGGTGAAAGGTTTGGCATCGGTGTGTCCCTCGACCGAAATATGGTTGGGAGCTTTTCCCAATTCCACCGCCAGTAACTCAACGATCTCCCGCCCACTCTGGTTGAGCGCGGAACTCCCGCTGTCGAAGAACGTTCCTCCCGCCGATTCCAGCAGCTCGATGCGCAGACCTTCCGAAGTCACCGTGATCTCGATATTGTTTTTCAGCTTATCGAGGTCGGTGATGTTCTGGATGCTCTTTTGCAACTCCTCCTTAAGCTTCGCCATGTCCTGCTTGGGCAGTTGCGTCTCGCCCGAGCCGGTCAGACTGCTTCCAGTCTGTTTCCCGGTACCGCTGGGATCTTTGAAGTAACCGCTGATCGCCACCTGAATCGGCTTGCTGCTGTTCATCAGCCACAACACGATGAACAGTGCCATCATGGCCGTGACGAAGTCGGCATAGGCGACCTTCCAGGCGCCGCCGTGATGACCGGCATGGCCACCTTTTTTCTTGATGATGATGATGGGTGGTGTCGGCATACCCGGTTCTTACCCTGCGGCCGCGGCGGTAGCATCCGCCGCTCCATCCGCCCCAACGGCTGCCGCTGCCGCTTCGGCTTTCGCACCCCGGCAAGCCTCTTCCACCGCCGTGAATGAGGGACGAACGTGCCCGGGCACCATCCGCCGTCCCATCTCAACCGCCATGATCGGGGCCACACCTTTCAGAAAAGCAATCATGGTCACGCGCAACACCTGCATGAACGCGTGTTCCTCGTCCGCCATCTTTCCCATGCGCGCCGCCAGCGGCCCTACCAGCCCGTAACACAACAGAATGCCCAGAAAAGTCCCCACCAGCGCTGCCGCTACCTTGCGTCCAATTTCCTCCGGAGGTCCGCCCAGCGCGCTCATGGTGATCACCACCCCCAGCACCGCCGCCACAATGCCGAGACCGGGAAGCGAATCCGCCATGGTCATCAATCCTGACACCGGCTCGTTCGCCTCTTGACGATGGACTTCCATGTCCGCCTCCAGCATCTGATCCAGATCGAATACTTCCACGCCGCCGCTCACCGCCATTCGCATCGTGTCGCAGACAAAAGCCACGGCATGGTGGTTCTTCGCGAAATCTTCGTACTTCGAAAACAGCGGGCTCTTGTCCGGCTCCTCGATGTCCGTCTCCAGAGCTACCAGGCCTTCCTTACGCGCCTTTTGCAGTAGTTCATACATCATCTTCAGCGTATTGACGTAGCGCTCGGCGCCATACTTCGAGGATCCAAATACACCGATTACCCCGCTGATCATCTGTTTCAGAGTGTGGACGGGATTGGAGATCAGCACCGTGCCCAGCGCCGCTCCGCCGATAATGATCAGCTCCGCCGGTTGGGCGAGCACCTTCATGTTGCCGTGCTCCATCAGATAGCCCGCCGCGATGCAGCCAAAGACAACCACGATGCCAATGATCGAAAACATGGAACATCATCCTCGCAAGCTTCCGCCGTCGTTCGCAGCGCCCGCCGCTGCCGCTTTCGCCGCCCTGCTCGAATGCGACGTTTTCATCTTTGACAGAAGCGATTCCAGATTGTGGCCCTCTATGGCTACCGTGTACGCCACCTCGGCCGCAATCAGGAAACGATCGCCCCACCATGAAACTTCCGAATGGGTCAGCAGGTTCCATACGGTTTCAGCCGTCGTGGCTACCGTCACCGGACTCGCCGAGGGCAGCACCGCCAGAAATTCGCTATCCTCCCAGCATCCCAGAAAGTGTTCCGCGTCGAGGCTGTGTCGCAACGTGTGCGCCGCGGTGCGCAGAAAAGGCGCGACCGACTGCGGACCGTGTTTTGCTCGAAACTCTTCCAGCCCCAATACTCGAATTCGAAGCAACCCGAAGCCGAGATGCGATTCCTCCAAGCCGGCTATGCATTCGTTCAGCACGGCTTGCGTCAGCCGCCGCGAAGGTATTCCCGTGGTCGCGTCCAGACAGCCATACATGGCCGGCCCGGACGAGTCCTCGCCGTTTGCAAACGCCTCTTCAAACAGAACCGTCGCACCTCCGATGGTGCCTCCGATCGCGCCACTCGGCTCGGCGATCGGCAGCGTGCGGACATTTACCGGCACACGGTGTCCGCTCTTGTGCAGGAAGAAAGCGGTGCACGACTGCGGCCGCCGCTCGGTGAGGGTCACCGTCACCGGACGTTGCTCGCCGCTAAAGCTATTGCCCTGCCGGTCGCAGGCCTGCACCACCGCTTCCAGCACATGTCCCACCACTTCGTGCGCCAGATATCCGGTGATGTGTTCCGCGCCATGGTTCCAAAAACGAATGCGCCGTTCCCGGTCCACGATGTAAATTCCCAGCGGCAAGTCTTCCACCAAATGCCGGAACAGCTTCGGATCATCAAGAAGGTTAGAAAACATGGCTGGCCGCGCCGCCTTCTCGTTTCATCGGCAGTCAAGGCAGGGAACTTCAGGAGGCAGAAGGGCAGCAGGGAAGCGCGCGGTGGCCATGCGCGCCCAGCGGAAATTACGGCGAATATCCGCAGACGAGCCAATCGTCAGGAATCAATGTGACGATGCCCACCTGTTATCCTTGGGCGTTCACCAGTTACCTGACGGGAAGCCAAGTCAGACCCCGGTGGGATCTTCCGCTTCGGACCCAGTCTCTGAGGAAATCATGGCCGCACTGATCGATGCCATCGACGTAAAACGCAAGATGTTTTTCGAGGTCGAAAACACCCCATTCGTGTGCCTGGAAGCGGAGGTTTCCACCCCTACCGCCAGGGGCGCCCAGACCCTGGTCCGCCTGAAGATGCGCAACCTTCTCACGCGCGCGGTCTTTGACAAGACATTCAAGGCCAGTGACAGGTTCAAGGAACCGGACCTCCAGATGGTCGAGGCATCCTACCTGTACAGCGACGGAGATGGTTTCCACTTCATGGACCAGGAGAGCTTCGAGACCCTCACTCTTTCCGGCGAGATGGTGGGGGACGCTCCGGACTTTATCGTGGAAGGATCCGTCATTCAGTTGCATAAGTACAACGGCAACCCCATCGGGCTGCAGCTACCGGCCCATGTGGAGCTGAATGTCACTTATACCGAACCCGGTGCCCGCGGCGACACAGGAAGCAGCAACGTGACCAAGCCGGCGAAGCTGGAGACGGGCATCGAGATCCGGGTTCCCCTCTTTATTAAGGAAGGAGAAACAATAAAAGTATCCACAGAGACGCGGGAGTTCGCGGGGCGGGCCTGATCCCACGCTAATGGCGCATGGATTGGGATGTTCATAAACTTCCGATTCAGCTGACTCTTTAAGGGGAGATGCTGGACTCGCGGTTTGTCGGCTGCGCTCCCAACGCGCGCGCCAGTTCTGCCGCATCGAAAATCGGAGGCTGGCACGTGAACCCCGAGCACACCACTGCAAATGATCGTCCGTCAAACGGTCGTCCTCCGGCGAGCGCCGGAAGGTTCGGAATCGTCTCCGCCAAAGCCGGTGGCAGGTTCTGCGCGACCGCCTTATCAGCGTCCAACCGCAGCACGGCCGTATTCAAGCCCAGCGGCCGCACTGCGGCCCGATAAAGCTCCGCGGCCACTGCGTCCTTCCCGATGACCACCACTTGCGTGTGCGGCTGGAGGAACCGCAGCACGGCCAGCCCATAAGTTGCGGCAAAAATGCCGTGCTGTCCAGCGACCCCGGCATAGACTTCCAGTGTCTGCTCGGCCCGGTCGCGATAAGAAACATCATTGGTGTAGCTATGCAGGCGCAGCAGCGCAATCGCCGCCGCCGAATTTCCCGCTGGAGTCGGCGAATCCTGAAACGGCTTCCGCCGCGTCCCCAAAATACCGAGCGCGGTTTTTTCTTCCGATCTTTCTTTCGACGCTACGCGCGTGTCAAAAAATCCCCCAGCCGCCGGATCGAAGAATCCGGCCACCATCGCCTCTCCGATCGACCGCGCAAAACGGAAGTAGCTCAAGTCCGCCGTCGCCTCGTAAGCGTCGAGACAAGCAATCACCGCGAAAGCATAATCATCCAGCACGCCAGAAATTTCCCGCCGCTCCGCATGAGCATCCGAGACGGCATCCGAAAACTTTTCGGAGTAAGCAATCACATGCTTTAGTGTGGAGCGGGCGCCCTCGCCCGCTGCCGTTGACCTTGCGTCGAAATTCCATCCCTCGGAAAGCAGCCGATCGAGCGAGCGCAAAGCAAAGTGCCGCGCCTCCGCCAGATCAAGCACCTTGGCCGCTTCCAGATACGCCGATACGCACATAGCGTTCCAGCCCGCGTAAACCGTCTTGTCCACATAAGGCGTAGGCCGCAACAGCCGCGCCGCGTACATCTTCTTCTTAGCCGCAGCCAGCAGCGCGTCGGCCCGCTCTTTCGGAATATTCAGCCGCCCGGCAATTTCCTCAATCGACGCCCGAATCGAGAGCACATTCTTCGCCGGATTGTGATGCATGTCCCCGGCTTCCTGAATGTCGTAATTAGCGGCCACCACGACAAACTCATCCGCGTTCAGCGCCGCCTTCGTTTCCTCCAGCGTCCAGGTGAAATAATCGCCATCGTCGTCCATCGAATAGTCGGCATCCTGCGAAGCGTAAAAGCCGCCGTGCGCGCGGTCGCTGAGCCATTCGTCCATCCAGCGAATCATGTCGCGCGCCACCCCGGCGTAGAACTCATCCCCCGTCGCCTGATACGCATGCACATAATTCCTCAGCAACTCCGAGTTGTCGTAGCACATTTTCTCGAAGTGCGGCACGATCCAGCTTTCGTCCACCGAATAGCGATGGAACCCGCCCGCTAACTGGTCATAGGCACCGCCGTGCGCCATCTTCTTGAGCGTGCGGACAAAAATATTGCCCAGCTCTGCATCACTCGATCCAGTGCGAACATACTGATCCATCACCAGATCGAGCGCCGCCGGATGCGGAAACTTGGGCGCGCTTCCAAATCCGCCGTTGACCTCGTCAAACATCTTGCGCGCCGATTCCAACATCGCGTCAATCACCGTCGCGGAGATCTTCCCGCCGCCCGGAAAAGACTCCGCCCGCGAGACCGCGCTCTCGACCATCTGCGCCTGCTCCATCACGTCGCCGTGCTTGTCGCGATATGCCTGAGCAATCGAAAGCAATACGCGCTTGAAACTAGGCCGCCCGTAAGCGTCCGCCGGAGGAAAGTAAGTCCCTCCATAAAACGGTTTGCCGTCGGGAGTAAGAAACGCCGTAAGCGGCCACCCGCCCTGTCCCGTGAGCGCGCTCACCGCCACCTGATATCGGCTGTCAATATCCGGACGCTCGTCGCGATCCACCTTGACCGCGATGTAATGCTCATTAACAATCGCCGCCACCTCGGCATCGTCATAAGATTCGCGATCCATCACATGACACCAGTGGCACCAAACCGCACCGATATCCAAAAGCATCGGCTTGTTCGCCGCGCGCGCCGCCGCAAAAGCCTCCTCCCCAAACTCATGCCACTGGATCGGCTGATGCATTGCCGAACGCAAATAAGAAGAAGACGCGTGAGCCAGCGAATTGTGGGAGCCGGTAGTCATCAGCAAAGTCTACCGCGAGAGCGAGCAAGGATGGGGAACCTCTGCGACCGAACGCGCGCCTGTTGGCCGGAGCACAGTCTGTCAAGTGCGGAAATAGCACGCAAAGACGAACACCGGGTTCATGCCCGGAAGTTACCTTCCGCCATCCGGGGCCGGTGCCTAGAATCGCGAGAACGAGACACTGATACACCGAGACCGAGACAAAGATTGCAATTCCGGGTTCATCATGAAGGAGCTTCATTCCGCCGAAAGGCCTATCTAGAGGAGATCATGAAAACTGCAAGATATTGTGCCGTACTCTTGTTCTTTGTTGCCGCCTGCACCGCGTTGACCTTCGCCGATGAACCGGGGAGGCATCCTGCATACCTGCACGCGCTCACCGACCTGCGCCACGCCCGCGCTCACCTGGAGCACGGAACATGGTCCGGCCGCATGGATCGAGAAGAAGATCATGCCATCGAGGAGATCGACAAAGCCATCGGAGAAATCAAGCACGCTTCGATTGACGACGGCAAGAATCTGAATGACCATCCGCCGGTTGATGCGCACATAGAGCACAGAGGCCGCTATCACCGCGCCCTGGAATTGCTCGACAAGGCGCACAATGATATCGCCCGCGAAGAAGATGATCCCTCCGTGCGCGGTCTGCGCAATCGCGCCCTCCACCATATCGACGAAGCGCACCGCATCGTCGATCACCTGATCATGCAGGCTGCCGGCGACTAAAAACGACCAGAACAGCGCCGAATTTGTTTGAGTGTGAGGGTGCCCCGTCCAAGCTTCGCTTGGGCGGGGTTTTTTCGGTCGCAATAACTTAAGAGCCCAGCTTCTTCGCCATCGAACAATAGATCTCGACCGCCTCCACCAGTTGCGCCTTCTCCACAAACTCACCCTCGGTGTGCGCCACGTGGATCGAGCCCGGCCCCAGCAGCAGAGGCTCGCCCCAGTTGGTCAGCGACGGAACGTCGGTGGTGAAAGCCGCGACCATCGTCGGCAGCCCGTCCAGCGTTCGCAGACGCAGGAACGGAGTCTCGCGGGTGAAGCGAACCTCGGAGAGTTCACTGACCGACTCCGTAATCTCGCGGCGCAGCGCGTCGGCCGGACCCACCAGGCGATAGAAAAGATCAGCCTTGGCAAAATCAGAAATCACATTCGGAGCGCGCCCGCCCTGAATCGAGCCCACGTTTTTTGTGCAGGGTCCGACCTCGGTATCTTCGGGAAGTTTCATCGCATGCAACCGGTGCAGAGCTTCCACGAGCTTGTCGATGGCCGACTCTCCCAGCTCCGGATATGCCGAGTGCGCCATCTTTCCGCGCGCCACCAGTTCCACGTGCAGCGCGCCCTTGCTGGCCAGCGCCAGCTTGTTCTCGGTAGGCTCGCCGTTAATCATGAAGCGCGCGCCGATCGGATGCTGATTGGCTAACTTCGCACCGATGGAGTCCCGCTCCTCGCCCACCAGAAAGAGCAGCCCAACGAAAACTCCAGCCCCGCGCAGCTTCTCCGCCGCAAGAATCTGCGCCGCAATAATCCCCTTGGCGTCGCACGAGCCGCGCCCGTAGATGCGCCCGGCATCTTCCGAAGAGGTGATGAACGGCGGCACCGTATCCATGTGTGTGGAAAAAACAATCTCCGGGCGATCATGTCCCGGCCAAGTTGCCAGCACGTTCGCGCGCGCACCCTCGACCGGCATTTTCCGAGCGTCCAGCCCACGCCGCCGCAGCTCGTCGCAAAGAAAATCCCCCACCGCGCTTTCATTTGGAGTAGTGGATTCAATATCGATGAGCCGGCGGGTAAGCGCAAACAGGTCCATGCAGGAGAGCGTAACAGTCGTTGGTCGCCGGTCGCTAGTCGCGGGCAAGCAGATTCTCTACAATACCTAGCGACGGACGCCTAGCAAACGACCAACGACCAACGACTAACGACCAACGACCGACGACCGCCCCGTGCCGCCCGAAACTTCCACAATCCGTTCCCTCTTCCTCGCCGGCCCCGCCGGACGCCTGGAAGCCCTGCTCAACGCCGGATCGCCCGACGCGACGCATGCTGCCGTGGTCTGTCATCCGCATCCGCTCTACGGAGGAACGTTGCACAACAAAGTCGTCTTCCACGCCATGAAAGCGCTCAGCCACTTCGGATTCCCCGTACTCCGTTTCAACTTCCGCGGCGCCGGCCTGAGCGAAGGCGAGCACGCAAACGGCATGGGCGAAATCGAAGACGTCCGCGCCGCCCTTGACTGGCTCGAGAGCGAATACACGCTTCCCATCATCTTCGCCGGATTTTCTTTCGGAGCCGTCGTGGGTTTGCGTGCCGCATATTTCGACGATCGAGTACGCGCGCTCATCGCCCTCGGCCTGCCCGCTGTCCGGTTCGCAGATCGCATGGACGACCGCGTCTACGATTTCGAATTTCTGCGCGACTGTACCAAGCCCAAGCTCTTCGTCAGCGGATCGCGCGATCAGTTCGCTCCCCCAGGGAAACTCGAAACACTCGTCAACACATTCGCTGATCCTAAGAAGCTGGTCCGCATCGAAGCCGGAGATCACTTCTTCGAAGGAAGACTCAAGGAGATCCGCGTAGCCATCCAAGACTGGACCCGGGAGACATTGGCCGTCGGATAAAGAATGACCACCAACTCGCATCCCAACTGCGGGCGATCCAAGAAAGCTCAGTACGGTTGTGCCCAAAAGGAAGTGGAATCGTTTGCATAAACTATTCGACACGGATGGCGACATTTGGCGAAAGTGAGAACACAATTAACGTAGTTGGCTACGGTGCTTCATGAAATCTCTGCCAATCGGGCTTGGGATCATCGTTCTTTGCTCGTCTCCGTTGTCCATACTTGCACAGGAAATAGGGTACGTCGATCTAACCGACAACCGTTTCCGTGAGCGTTCCCGACAGACGCGGACATTTAGTGGAAACTGTGGTGGCAGTCCTCACGCCGCACCGTCTCAGACCGAAGTGACCGCCGCGGTTATCTCATTGGACGCAATGCGTTACCGGATTGGAGAAGAGGCGTCCTTTGAAATCAAGATTCTGAATAGCGGCAAGGAAAAGGTAGTAGTTCCTTGGACGCCGCATTTGGGCGACCTAGAGCCGGCCAATGCACGCTCTTCTTACAAATATCGAGTGGGCGTCATTTTGCTCGTATTCAGAGATCCCGAGGGCCGCGAATTCTCTATTTCTGAGACTCTTTACGGCTCGCCAGACGTTCCCGGCAGTCTTCGAGAACTTTCGCCAGGCGAATGGTTCACGGTGAAGGGACGAAAGAGGGTTGACCTGTTCGACCAAAACTGGGGACGGCATGAGCTTAAGGCTACTGGATTCGTCGAGACAAAAGTCAGCGGCTTCTACCGGCAGGATACGGCGACGTATTCCCCAAAAAACGGCGGGAGTGAGATTCAATGGTGCATTCCGTTGCGTTGCCAGCGAGCTAATCAGTTCGATGTCACGCTTCAGTCACGCTAGCCATTGCCATGCCACCGGCGACTCCGGCCCAGCGCATTTATGACATGACTTCTGGCAACCAGCAACTGTCTCTATAATCCCGTCCATGTCCGACCTGACTCCCGCCCGCGACCAGCAATTTCGCCGCATGCGCGAAGTCGCCCGCGAGATCTTCAGCTCCGCGCTCAAGAACGCCTCCATAGAAAGCGCCTTCGCCCGCAACATCCACTGCGAGCGCCGCGTCCTGCGCATCGGCGACGATCTCCACGATCTCGACACCTACAACCGCGTCTTCGTAGTTTCCATCGGAAAGGCAGCACACACCATGGCAGCCGCCCTCGAAGCCCAAGTCGGCAGCAGTCTCGAAGGTATCGTCGCATCGTCGGTCGAGCCCGCGGGCCAAGTCCGCGGCTTCCGTTATTTTCGCGGCGGACATCCCACCCCCACCGCCGAATCCATCAACGCGGCCAGCGCCATTCTCAAATCTCTGAATGCTCTCGACTCCACTTCGCTAGCCATCTTCATGATTTCCGGCGGTGGCTCGTCCATCGTTGAAAAGCCGGTCGGAACTTTGAAAGACGACGACATCACTCTGCCCGACCTCGTCGCCACCTATCGCACGCTGGTGAACTCCGGCGCGCCCATCGCCGAGATCAACGCCATCCGCAAACATCTCTCCGCCGTCAAGGGTGGACGCCTGGCCCAGGCCGCCTATCCCGCCCAGCAGGTTTCGATTCTCGTCTCCGACGTGCCCGACGCTACGCCCGACGCGCTCGCCTCCGGCCCCACCATGCCCGATTCCACCTCCATCCACGACTGCGAGCGCATCGCCGCCAAATACAATCTCATCGATCAACTCCCCAAATCCGTCGGAGATCTCTTCCGTCAGCATGCCCTCGACGAAACGCCCAAATCCGACGACCCAGCCTTCGTCCGCGCGCGCTGGTGGACCGTCCTCTCGAATAAAGTAGCCATCGATGAGGCTGCCGTCGCCGCCACCCGCGCCGGTTTTGCCGTCGAAGTCGATAACTCCTGCGACGACTGGCCCTATGACAAGGCCGCGGACTACCTGCTCAACCGTTTGCGCGAACTACGAAGCAAAGTGTCGCGCGTCTGCCTGATCTCCGGCGGCGAGGTGACCGTGGCCGTCCGCAACGGTGGCATCGGCGGACGCAACCAGCAGTTCGCCCTCGCCTGCGCCGAAAAAATCTCAGGACACGACATCACAGTACTAAGCGCCGGCACCGACGGCATCGATGGCAACAGTCCCGCCGCCGGCGCGGTAGTCGATGGCAGCACCTTGGACCGAATCGAAGACCGAATCGAAGGCCGAGAAAAGGATGGCGTCGATGCCGGCGCCGAAGCCGTGCGGCACGCGCTCTCCACCTTCGATGCCTATCCTGTTTTCGACGCGTTAGGCGACACCGTCATGACCGGACCCACGGGAAACAATCTTCGCGATCTGCGCATCCTGCTGGCTTACTGATCCGCCTGCCATGACCTTTGGTCTCGTGCCAAGAAGATTCGCCGAGCATTCGCCGAATATTCGCCATTACATAAAGGTGTACACTTCCGTGGCCCGCCGGCTGGTGTGCGATAACACCTTATGTTTCATGGCCATACGGCTGTTGAAAATTCTCATAAATCTTCCTCCGCTGCGGCAGCGTCGCGCCTTCAGCCTGCATCCAATCTGTTAAAATCAAGACAGTTCATCGGAGGTTTCATTGAAACGGACATTGCGTCTTGCTATCCTCTTGTCTCTTGTCTGCACTTCCGTGGCAGGCTTCTCGAGTTTCGCGCAGGCTCAGAAAATCGACGTTGCATTCGGCGTCAGCACATTGGATGCGCCGGGGGCCAGCGCGGCGAGCGGGAATCACCAGCCCGTGTCACTCACCGGAGGCGCCTACCCCGGCTTTAGCGGCGACGTACTCTTCTGGCACCATTTGGGCATTGGGGGCGAGATCTTCTGGAAGGCAAACCAGGGCAGTTACGGCGGCGATCCCACCCTTCCGTTTCGTCCACTTCTGTTGGATGTTGACGCCGTTTATTCGCCCAAACTTGCGAGCCACACCTATCTTGAGCTGGACGCCGGCATCGGCGCACTGGACACCCGTATCTACTGTCAGGGATGCGGCAATGGCTACAACACCAACTACTCGAGCGACAAACACTTCATGGGAGACTTCGGCGCCGGCCTCAAGTTCTATCCCAAGGGCGGCTTCTTCGTCCGTCCCGAGGCGAAACTGTACCTCGTCAACAACAACTTGAACTTCAGTTCCGCGCGCATTACCCGCTTCGGCCTCTCCATCGGCTACACCTTCGGAGGACATTAGCCATCGATGTAGATTTGTCATGTTGAGCGAAGCGAAGGACCTGCTGCTTGCCGCCCTCGGCCAAGCCAGGTCTTTCGTTATTAGGAGCCCTTTTCTTCCTCTCTGTAAATTTCTTGTCTCCTCCAACTCGCAAGTGGCCCACTTTGCTCGTCCGGCATTATGATAGATCCATGAATTTCGGCTTCTCCGGCGAGATGATCTTCCTGTTTCTTCTGGCCCTGATCCTTTTCGGCCCCAAGAAAATGCCCGAGATCGGCCGCCAGGTGGCGCGCTTCCTCAACGAGTTCCGGCGCGCGTCCAACGAATTCCGCTCGCAGATCGAGTCCGAAATCAATTCCTTGGATAGTGTTAACGCCAACGCTACCACCCCTCGGCAGCAGATCCTGCCGCCTCTCCAGGCTCCGCTCGGATCGCTTGCCAATCGCATCTTCAATCCTCCGTCCGTGGAAAAACTCGAAGCTGCCGAAACTCCTGTTGCGGAAAATACCGCCACCGCGGGGACGGCGCTTGCGCTGTCTTCCGAGCCTGTTCCCGCTCCCAGGGATGAAACTCCGAAAGTTGAAGCTCCGGGCGTTGAAGCTTCGAAGGTAGCGCCCGATGCCTGAAGCGGCCGCCTCCTCACCCCTGAACGAATCCGTCAAGGACAAGAATAACGAGCAAATGCCCACCATGGGTTTCCTCGATCATCTCGAGGAGCTGCGCAAGCGCATCGTTTATTCCATCATCGCCATCGTGGTCGGTTTCTTCGCCTGTTGGGGATATGCCGAGAACATCTACGCCATCATGCAGCGACCCATCATGGACGCGCTGCAACGCAATGGCCTCTCGGCCAAGCTGGTTTACGTCAATCCCATTGAACCTTTCAATCTGTATCTGAAAGTCGGAATGATGGCCGGCTTGTTCGTCGCCTCGCCCTTCGTGCTCTATCAGATCTGGTGCTTCATTTCGCCCGGTCTTTACCGTAACGAGAAGCGCTACGTCTTCCCCTTCATGGCCTCGACCATAGCTCTGTTTCTTTCCGGCGGATACTTCGGCTACAAAGTTGTCCTCCCGCAAGCGCTGGTGTTCCTGATCGGCTACGGCAAAGATTTCCAGCCGATGATCACGCTCAGCGAATACAGTTCTCTGTTTCTGACCATCATCGTCGGCCTGGGCGCAGTCTTCGAAATGCCGATTCTGGTGTTCTTCCTGGCGCTCATGGGCATCGTCAGCGCCGGTTGGATGTGGCACAACATCCGCTATTCCATCCTGGCCATCTTCGTCGTCGCGGCCATCATCACGCCCACTCCCGACATCCTGAACATGTGCATCTTCGCCGCGCCCATGATTGCCTTATATGTGCTAAGCATCGCCATCGCCTGGCTCGTGCATCCTAACCAGCGCAAGAAACGCGCGGAGAAAAAAGGATCCTGACCACAGAGGACACAGAGGACCACAGAGGATCACAGGGGCACCCATGAAACCATCCAAGACCGGAAGAACTTCCCCTAAAGCCTTCCCCTGTGTTCCCCTGTGTTCCCGGTGGTTAAGAATTTGCGTGGCGTTGTCACTGGCCATCGCCGTGGCGAGCGCTGCAGCCTGTTCCAAAGGAACCTCCGCCGACGCCAGCAGCACCGCCGCCACAACCGCGGCTGCGACGCCAGCGCCGCCCGAAGCCGCACCGGACTCCGCCCCGCTCCCGCACATCGATTCGAGGCGCGCCTTCCAGTACACCCGCGAGGTTACCGCCTTCGGCGAGCGCTACATGGGCAACGAGAACCACAAGAAACTGGAGCGCTACATTGTCGACCACCTGAAAGGCGACGAGGTCGAAGACGATGCCTTCACCGCCGACACCGTGGAAGGCAAATTTCCCGTCCGCAACATCATCGCCAAATTTCCCGGCACAAAAGATGGGATCATCGTCATCCTCGGCCACTATGACACGGTCTATCCACTGCGCAACACTGGGTTCGTAGGCGCCAACGACGGTGGCTCTTCCACCGCCATCCTGCTCGAATACGCCAACCAGCTGCGCGGCGGATTGCGCGGCGAGGGACCGAGTAAGAAGCGCGATGGCTACAGCGTCTGGCTCGTCTGGACCGACGGCGAGGAAGCCGTCAAGACCTGGTCCGATACCGACAGTCTTTACGGCACGCGCCATCTCGCCGAAAAATGGGAGAAAGACGGCACGCTCAAGAAAATTAAAGCGCTCATGGTCATGGACATGATCGGCGACGCCGACCTCGACATCGTCCGCGACACCAACAGCGCTCCCTGGCTGCTCGACCTGATCTACGCCGCGGCCGAGCGCCTGGGCTATCAGTCCCACTTCTACGCCAGTGAAGGCGCCATCCAAGACGATCACATTCCCTTCGTCAAGCGCGGCGTCCCTTGTGCCGACGTCATCGACCTCGACTACGGATACAACAACGTCTTCCATCACACCCCGCAAGACACCATGGACAAGCTAAGCCCCAAGAGCCTGGAAATCGTGGGCGACACCACGCTCGAAACCATCCACATGTTCGACCAGCGCTAGCGTCGAGGCACCAAAACATGCTTCCATCCCCGAATTTTGTTATCCCCCGGCTTTGTCATCCTTGAGCGAAGCGAAGGACCTGCTTTTGCAAGCGTCGCCAAACTTTGTCATCCCAACCCCACTTGCCTCAATCCCTACAAATATAGTAGTCTTTCCAAACTCGAGGGGTGAGCCATGACGTCCCGCCGTGACTTCCTGAAAGCTGCATCCGCCGCCCTAGCCGCGGGTGCCGCCCATCCGCTGCTGTCCTGGGCCGCTGAAGCCGCTGTCACAATCCCCGGCAAGGACGGCATGATCGTCCGCTCCGCCCGCTTCCTCGATCTCGAAACACCGGTCGAGTTCATGACCGACTGGATCACCCCCGTCAACCATTTCTTCGTCCGCAACCACATGTTCGAGCCTGCCAAGTTCGACGGCAAGGCGTGGCAACTCTCCATCACCGGAGAAGTAGAAAAGCCGCTGACGCTCACTCTCGCCGACTTGGAAAAACTTCCGTTCCACTCCGTAGTCAATACGATAGAGTGCGCCGGCAACGGCCGAGCGTTGCAGAATCCCAAGGTCCCCGGAATCCAGTGGGGCAAAGGTGCGGTCGGCAACGCCAGATTCTCTGGTCCCAGCCTGAAGACGCTGCTCGAAAAAGCCGGAGTGAAACACAAAGACACTGCCACGCACGTCGCATTCCGCGGCCTCGATCAGGTCCCCGGCAAAGTTCCAGCCTTCATCCGCAGCATTCCGATCGACAAAGCCATGGACGCCGACACCCTGATAGCGACAAGCATGAACGGCACCCCGCTCACCACGCATCACGGATTCCCAGCCCGCGCCATAACCCCCGGCTGGGCCGGAGCCGCCTCCTGCAAATGGCTGACGGAAATCAGCGTCCTCGACAAGCCCGCCGAAGGAAATTTCATGAACCCCGGCTACCGCCTGCCGAACACGCCCGTAAAAACCCGGAGAAGCCTTTAAGCCCGAGGACACGCACTCCGTCACCGCGCTGACCGTCAAGTCGCTAATCGCCGCTCCGTCCGATGGTGCCAAACTCAAGCCCGGTGCCCAAGTAATTCAAGGTGTAGCCTGGGCCGGTGAGGCCGACATCACCAAAGTAGAAATCTCAACCGACGGCGCCACTTGGACCCAAGCGAAACTCGGTAAAGACCAAGCCAAATACGCGTGGCGTCTCTGGACCTACAGTTGGAAGCCAGCCAAAAGCGGCGACTACGTAATCCTCTCCCGGGCCACCGACAGCCAGGGACGCGTGCAGCCCGAAACCCCCGTGTGGAATCCCAGCGGCTATCTCTACAACGCCTGCGATCAGGTGAAGGTCAATGTCCAAGCCTAGTGAGTGCAACCCAGGTAAGTCCAATACTGGTAAGTGCAAACCTAATGAGCGAATGCGCCGGAAACTGAGCACGACAATTCTGACCCTTGCCATCTTCAGCGCCGTTGCGTTGGCCGGAGAAGCTTCTCCCAATTCCAATTCGAAAGACAAATTGCCTGCCGACCCCATGCAGGAAAAGGCCGCCGCCGCATGTTCCACCTGCCACGAGGCCCGCATCATAGTGCAGCAGCGATTAAGCAAGCCTGCCTGGACCAAGGAAGTGGACAAGATGATGAAGTGGGGAGCCGAGGTAGATCCCAAAGATCGCGACGCCATGATCGATTACTTCAGCGCAAACTTCGGCCTCGACCAGCCAACCTACGCCGCTCCAAGAAGTGCAAGCGAGTCAAAGCGGCAAACCAAATCAAGAAATAGCATCGTCCAAAAACCAAGAAACAAATTTAATTCTGAGAACTGAGAGCCAGCAATTCCTGCTAAAATTTTCTAGCGCCCGTTTGGGGGCGACTCTAATCGGCTCCAGCAGCCGCGCGTGTGTGGGGAATCCAGCTTGTTCGAACGAATTTTTCCCGCGATTTTTCTGTGGCTCTTAGCATCCATCATTCCAGCAAGCGCGCAAGCGCCCAGCGCTCCGGGCAAGCCGCTTCCGCCCGGACCCATGCAACACAAGATCAAGGCGGCTTGCACTACCTGCCACAATGCCGGCCGCATCACCGAGCAGCATTTGACGCGCCGGCAATGGGTCGACCAACTGGCAAAAATGGAAGGCTTGGGCGCTGTCATCCCCGACGCCGATCGCAGCGCTATGCTGGATTATCTGACCAGGAACTTCGGTCCCGAAAAAGGCGCGGCCAAGGACCCGGCAACGCCCGCAGGAAAGTAATAAGGAGGCGCGTCAGCAGTTGAATCGCGAAGAGCAAAGCGCTGTCCGACCCAACATCCGAAGTGACGTTACAGACAGCGCTGCCCGTGACCTTGCGGAAAACTAGCGTCAGCATGAGCTGACCGCAGCCAGACTTCAAGTGATTGTTTAGGTGCGGGGAATGACGACGCTACTTTTCCTCCTTGTCCCCTGTGCCCTCTGTGGTAGAGGTTTTCTCCGGACGCAGCAACGGAAATAGAATTACATCGCGAATCGTGTGCGAGTCGGTGAGCAGCATTGCCAGCCGGTCCACTCCCAGGCCCACGCCGCCCGCCGGAGGCATGCCATAACTCAGCGCGTTGATATAATTCTCGTCCATCTGATGGGCTTCTTCGTCGCCGCGTTCGCGTTCTTTCAGTTGCGCCTCGAAGCGCCGCCGTTGATCTTCGGGATCGTTTAATTCGCTGAAGCCGTTGGCGATTTCCATCTTCCCCGCGAATATTTCAAAGCGTTCGGTCCAGTCCGGCTCATCCGGCTTCTGCTTTGACAGCGGCGAGACAGCGGTGGGAAATTCATAAATGATCGTAGGCTGCATCAAATGTTCTTCGGCCACCGCCTCAAAAACATTAGCGATCGCCTTTCCGACCGGCGCCGCCGCATCGTAGCCCAAACTGATCCCCGCGCCGCGCACGCGCTCGACCAGCGCCTCGACCGACTCGCGAGCCGCGAAGTCGCTACGCTCCGGCTTGGCTCCAGCCTTCTCCGGCCAGAAGTGGACGATCGCCTCGCGCATCGTCATTCGCCGCCAGTTCGCGTGCGCCCAGTCAATCTCATGCTCGCCCCACTTAGTCTTCGTCCCGCCGGTCACATCTTTCACCGCCTGCTCGATTGCTCCCTGCGTGGTTTCCAGAATGCCGAGATAATCCGTATAAGCCTGGTACGCCTCGAGCATGGTGAACTCAGGATTCCATCTCCAGCCCAGCCCCTCATTGCGGAAGTTGCGATTGATCTCATACACGCGATCGAATCCGCCCACCGTCAGCCGCTTCAGATAAAGTTCCGGAGCGATGCGCAAAAACAGATCCATGTCGAGCGTGTTGTGATGCGTCTTAAAAGGACGAGCCACCGCTCCGCCCGCCATCGGCTGCATCATCGGCGTCTCGACCTCCATAAAGCCCTGCGCGTCGAAATACCGCCGCAGCGATTGCACCAGCTTGCTCCGCTTCAAAAACACTTCGCGCACTTCCGGATTCATCACCAGATCCAGATACCGTTGCCGATAGCGCAATTCAACGTCCGTCAACCCGTGAAATTTTTCCGGTAGAGGTAGTAGGTCTTTCGCAAGAAAGGTCAACTCGTCAGCATGAATGCTGAGTTCGCCCGTGCGCGTGCGAAACAGATATCCGCGGACTCCAATATGATCGCCCAGGTCCAGCAGCTTCCACAGTTCGTAGCCGGCATCGCCAATCGCGTCTTTTTTGACGTAGATCTGCAGCCGCTGGCCATCCTGCTGCAAGTGCGCGAACCCGGCCTTGCCCATCAGCCGTATGGCCATGATGCGTCCCGCAACCCGCACCGTCACCCGCGGAGATTCCAGTTCCTCCGCCGTCTGCCCGCTATACTCGGCCAGAATCTGCGGCACGGTGTGGCTGTAGTTAAATTTCCGCGGATAAGCCGGATGCCCGAGAGCCTCAATCTTCTTCAGCTTCTCGCGCCGGATTTCATAAATATTTTCGTCGAGTGCCAATGCGTGTCCTTGCCCAGTAAAAATTTAAAGACTGGAAGCAAGTGATTATAAATAACTCAGGACCGCGTAGGGGCGGACGCATTCGTCCGCCCATGGCCATTCATGAAAGTGTCATCCTGCGGAGTCGAAGGCCCCCTTGCATTCTTCTCGGTGGCTCGGGGCGCGTCGGGGAATTCTCCTCGGGATCTGCTTATGCCCGCTACCCCCCCCCATTTGCGCCAAAATATTGATTCTAAATGACTTACTTTCAAAATATTCCAGAATAAGGACTTAGCTCGATTTTTGAGCTTAAATTCCCGTTTTGGGGCTGTTTCTGGGCCAGATCGACGCGGGTCACTCGACTTAAATCTAGTTATCAAAGAGCCACTAAAGAATCGGGCCGGACGGCCCCCAGGGCCACCTCGGGAGACGGACACAATTCTTCTACTGTCGTATCAAGGGATAATTGTCGCATCGGGCGGTTGGATGGTCTGTGATGACGCACACTGGCTGATTGTGATGAAAAAGGGTAGAAGTCGAATTAGGAACGCTCGCTGTATCCCACTCATCGCAAGGGACACGATGAGTGGGGCACCCCTGCAATTAGCGCTCCGGATTGGAGCGTAAGGCTGATGTGTGCTCAAAGTCGACCGTCCTCTTATATTTATTGAAGGGTTGGCGCAGAGCGTCCATCCGATGGATGGTCACGGAAAGCTGTTTGCGATGCTTCAAGCATATTTGGACGAGAGCGGGATAGATCACAAAACCAACTTCTCTGTTCTTGCTGGCTACTGTGGTGGTGTTGGACAGTGGAAGCGATTTGAGCGCCGCTGGAAAAGTATCCTTAAGAGATGTGGGGTTAATGAATTTCACGCGAAGCGATTTTTTGGACGCGACTCCGAAGGGAATCGTCTTGATGAGTATCTCGGCTGGACAGAAGAAAAAGAACATGCGTTCATTACTGAACTCCTGCATTGCATCGTGTCCGTCAAGATTCATCCATTTTCTTGCGTGATCGTAAAGCAAGAATGGGACAAACTCACCTACGGAGAAAGACGCTATCTCACTGGAGGCTCGTTCCTTGACGGACAATTCGTAACAAGCGGCTGTGCTAGCAAGCCATACTTTGCGCTTTTCGGTTGGTGCATATTCAACGCCTGTAGAATGGCCGGCATCGGGCAGAAGGTTCATTTTGCATTTGACTTGAACAAAGACCTTCATGGTTATGGAAGAGAGTACTTTAAGTTCTTAAAAAATCTCCCGGCCCTCAGTTGGAGGCCGAAACTCGGTGAACCTTCGTGGCCGACTTCTCTTGAGGCTGTCCAATTACAAGCTTCTGATCTGTTGGCATATTTGCTGCTTCAATTCTGCCCGCAACGAATGAACGATCCAAAAGCTCGCGCTGGATGGATGTTAAGGAAAGCGACAGAGCGGCGGTTATTTGCAAAGGACATGCCATGGTTAGATCGCGACGGTTTGGAATTAATGTTGAGTGACTGTGATCGTAATGACATAAGGGCCATACAACCTCCAATCCAACCGAAGAAGATCAAAAATCGCCATCTCAACGGACTAGCCTAAGCGTATAATTCGCGGCGCTATGGCGAACCAACCTTTCATTCTTCCCGTTACGACTGGAAAGACCTTCACCGACCAAGTCATCCAACTTGACGGTCACAGGTTCGAGAACTGTAAGTTTGTCACCTGCACACTTATCTACTGAGGTGGTCCGGCTGAAATGTCTGCATGTGAAATTTCTCCGTACACGGAATGGCAATTTCAGGGAGCAGCGGGTATGACGATGCAGCTACTTCAGCAGTGCGGATGGAGGATAGAGTTCGGACCACCCGGGCCAATTGCCCGTGCGATGCCAATGCCACAAGGTTAGTCCTCTCAGTCTTATAACCCTGCCTAGTTCCTAGTTCTATAGCCAATCAATCTCTCAGCTAGTCGTTGTCCGGAGGCACTGCCGGATTGGCGATAATCGTGGGAGCGGGCAGCTTCAGGAAATAATTGATGTCCTCTACGGCTGGAATTGTGGCCCCGTAGGGTTGTGCCGTGTCGGTGAAGAACTCGCGCAGATCGTTCGAGGAGCGAGCGTCGGCAAATCCGAGTTGCTGCTCGTGCGTTGGGCCAAAGAAGATGCCTTGAAGCATGTTGAGGACGCTGCCGAAATCTTCGGGCTGAACGGTGCTCACCAATCCGGGCTTGGTGTAAGCCGAGATCACGATCAAAGGCACGCGGAAGCCGTAGCTGTAATTGCTGTAGGGCGGAGCGAGCGTCCAGGGGGCTACGTGATCGTACCAGCCGCCCCAATCGTCCCAGGTGAGGACGATCGCGGTGTTGTCCCAATATCCGCAGGTGTTGTTGAAGCCTCCGACGGCGTTGACGATGGCGGCCGCCCAGGAGGGACCCAGGCCCGTGTTGGAATTGGCGTGATCGGACCATTTGCCGTCGGGAATAACCCAGCTGACGGCGGGCAGTTTGCAGTCCTGAAGATCGTTCAGGAAAGGCGCCGCGCCGTAGCTGCCGGTGAAAGGGAAAACCACGTTGGTCGCCCACTCCGTGCCGTTACAGACCGTGAAGGTACTGTTGGGCTGGCAAATCGCGGTGATCGAATTGGGTGCGGTCCAGATCGAGCCCGCCGCCGGAGCGTAGTACTTCCAGGAAATGGGCGTGCGGTTGTTATCGAACAACGTTGCCATGGTGTTGCGGTTGTAGCAGAAGTCCCCGAGCACACCTCCGTAGGGCGTTTCCGTTCCGCTGGAATCGATCAGAAAGTTCATGGCGCTGGTGTCCGCCAGGCAGCCGGCGAAGGCTGTCTGTGGCGTAAAGTTTTCCGAGACAAACGTGCCTTGCGAATCGTCGAGCGGCGTGGGCGCCGACGTTCCGCCAAAAATAAACTGGTGCGCCGGATAACTCGGCCCCTGGTTGGTCTGGTACATGTAATTCGCCCATCCCCATCGTTTGGCCATGGTGATGTAGGGGTCGAGAATATGGGTGGTGAGCTTCTTCCCGTACAAATTGGTGGAAGTGAGGGTCTGCGCGTTATCGACGTACATAAACTGATTCCAGGTCGAGGCGGCACAGCCAAAGACGGCATTGGTGCTGGAGCCACCACAACCGGGAAGCACCGCCGTGCTGGGAGTGGTTGATTCGGCCACGAAACTTGTATGACTGTGGCTGAGATCGAAGTCTGTCGCCAGCCCGACCGGAGCCAGCAATTTGTGGGTGCCGGTCGATTCCACCCAATAGCTCTGGATGTCGTACTTCACACCGTTCGAACCTTTCAGACCATGCAGTCCCTGGAAAAGGTTGTCGGGAGAGCGATTCTCCTGGAAGATGATGATCACGTGCTGGATTTGCGAGGGGAATTGGGCGTGCGCTGCGGCTGCAAGCACAGCCGCCAGCAACAGAACATGGGCAGATCGTTTCATCGGTGTTCTCCTTGTGGGAGGGGACGGTGGTGGGTGGGCTGAGTGCTCCTCCTGCCAGCGTTACTCTCCGGTGGTGAGCAGCCCCGAGTGAAATTGGCCTCATCATGCACCGGGCGTGAGCTGGTTGTCAAGGGCCGAATGCCGCACGCAGCGCGCACTTTGCGACGAACGGATGTCGCGGGCGGACGGCCTCGTCCCAGTTTAAGGGGGATCCAAACAGCGAAGAACGACTTACTTCACGAAGCGCGAACCTGCTGGCAGGAGGCGAAGATCAGGGTTAGACCCTCAAGTGCCGAATCTCTCCGCGGCGCGAGCCCTCGCCTTGGCGGCTTCTTCTTCCCGATTCTTCGGCGGCGCGGTCGTGTCGAGCGCATGGAGAAGACGAGCCGAGACGCCGGCGATTTCATCGATCGCGGCGAGGAACGCAGCTTCGTTCGCCTTGGACGGCTTGTTGAAGCCGGTGATTTTTCTGACGAACTGAAGCGAGGCCGCTCGAACCTCGTCGTCGGTAACGGGCGGATCGAAGTTGAAGAGGGTTTTGATATTCCGGCACATACAGCATGACCTCCCAGCGTGAATATTTTCTCATGGGCGGTGCGTCACGACTCCAGGAATTGTCATCCCGAGCGAAGCGAGGGATCTGCAGTTTGCCGCGCGATGCAGATCCCTCGCTTCGCTCGGGATGACAAAATGGGTTGTGGTTATTGATGTACCATGGTACATTGGTACCATGATTAACGAATCGCAACTCCTCATTGAACGCGTCCAGACCGGCGTCCGCATGGAAAAACGCCTCCTCAAAGTTCTCAAGGCGTTTGCCGAGTATCACGACTTGTCTCTGGGAGACCTGCTCGAAGGCATCGTGCTCCACGCCTTCGACGGCAAGACTCCCTTCAGCGCCGCATCCCTCAAGCGTATTCACGAGCTGAAAAAGTTCTACGCCCTCGATCTCGATTCCAGCGCCAGCCACCGCCTGAAGGAAATCAAGCGGCGCTCGGGGAACAAGATTGTTCCGGAGAAGAAAATCTTAGAGAAGAAGAAATGACACAAAGCAATAAAAACGACCGTTTACCCGCGGCATTGTGCATCCTGCAGTGGGCGCTGGGTTTGGTGATCCTGGTGGAGTCTCTGCGCTTCGCGTTCAGCCCGGAAGCCGCCCATGCGTTCTCCAAAACCGGACTGCCAAACTTCATTCATCTGGGCTTGGCATGGGCAGAGATCGCCGCTGTCATTCTGTTCCTCATCCCGCGCGCCACAGTTGTCGGCGGACGCTTTCTGATCGCCGTGCTCGGCGCAGCGATCGTCATCCATCTTCTGCACGGATGGTTCGACGTCGGATGGCTGTTGGTATATGCGGCGGCGACGTGGGCGGTGGTCGCAGCGAAGTCAACGGCTGCGGAGCAACAGCAACGATGACCGGCGAGGAGCTGATCAAACAATTCGAGGATGGCACGACGCCAGCCGACACTTCCCATCATGCCGACCACGTACGGCTGGCGTTTGAATACCTGTGCCGCTATCCGGCGCTCGAAGCGCTGGAGAAGTTTTCCGCCGCCTTGCAGCGATTTGCCGCCGCACAAGGGAAGGCTCAGCGTTATCACGAGACCATCACCTGGGCCTACTTGCTTCTGATTCGCGAGCGTCAGGCCCGCGCCGCCTGCTCTCAAACATGGGAAGAATTCGCCGAGCGCAATGCCGACCTGCTCGTCTGGAAAGGCGGCGTGCTGACCACTCTGTATCGCCAGGAGACGCTCGATTCCGACCTGGCTCGTCGCACGTTTGTTCTTCCGGATCGGCGCTGCGATCTCGCCGCCCGAGACCTGACAGTCTGAGACCTGACACGTGACTCCTTGAAGCCAAGCCACTTCGGCGTTAGTATTCAAAGTCGCTCTTATTGCAACGGTTTCGAGGGCTCATGCCGCAAAATTACGTTCCCATCTTCCTTTTTCTCGCCGTCGTCGGCGTCCTCATTCCGATCACGCTGTGGATTGCGAAAATCATCCGCACCCAGAGTTCCAACCGCGTCAAGTTGATGCCTTATGAATGCGGAATCGATCCTTACGATAACGCACGCGGACGGTACACCGTGCGCTATTACATCATCGCCATCCTGTTCGTGATCTTCGACGTGGAAACGATTTTCCTGTTTCCCTGGGCGGTGAAGTTCAAGGCGCTCGGCGTCTTCGGGCTGATCGAGATGCTGATCTTTCTCGGCATCCTGATCGTCGGCTTTATATGGATCTGGAAGAAGGGCGCGCTCGAATGGGTGTAAGTCCGGCTCGACCCAATCCGGCTGCTTCCCCGGCTGCTTCCGATGAGACCTTCACTGCCAGCCGCTGGACCAAGGGGAACTTTTGGTTTCCGACGCGCATCGTGGTAAACCCGTTGCGCGTGAGCCGCGTGAAGAAGCGGCTGTTTGGCAGCAGCGAGGAGAACATTTCGATTTCCCAGGTCGCTTCCGTCAAGATCTCGACCGGAATCTTTTGGTCCGACATTCTGATTGAGTCGACCGGCGGCACCGATCCGATGGCCAGTCACGGCCATCGCAAAGCTGACGCGGTGCGCATCCGGGATTTGGTCGAAAGCTTTCAAGCAGCCCGGCGGTAGCGTGCGCGGAGAAAGTGACGGCGGTCATTATTCTTGCTTTCGTCGCTCTGGCTATCGTTATTCTGGCATTCAGTATTCATTGTGCGCGCATTCATTGTGACAACGGTCATTGACGGTGACGCAACCAGATGTTAAAAGTGAAAGTTTCTTAATGCTTGCGCGGCTTTTGTAACGACAGACCCCTGCATGGCTGAGGAAGTCAAAACGCCTGCTCCACCACCGCCGCCGGAAGGCGAGCCGAAGTCGACGGCGGAAAAGCCCGCAGCGGCAACGCCCGCGGCTCCCACTGCGCCTGCGAAGCCTGCGGCTCCGGCCAAGCCGACTGGTCCTGTTCCGCTGCCGTGGACCTCGCCGCTGGTGGAAAAATACCGAAGCCAGTACGGCTCGGGCCTCGAGGCGCAGACTTATCTGGGACAGAACTACCTTACCGTTGACCGCGCGCTGATCCCCAACATCCTGCGCCTGCTGCGCGACGAAGAACAATTCGACTACTGCGTCGATATCACCGCCGCCCACTATCCGAAGCGCGAAAAGCAATTTGACGTGATATGGATCCTATATTCTTTCCCGCGTAACCAGCGGATGCGCGTGAAAACTCAAATTGCCGACGGTGCTTCGATCCCGTCCAGCGTTTCGATCTGGCCGACGGCGAACTGGCTGGAGCGCGAAGTCTACGACATGTTCGGCATTACCTTCGATGGACATCCCGACCTGAAGCGCATTCTGCTCCCCGACGGATGGAAAGGCTTCCCGCTGCGCAAGGATTACGGCATCCTGCAGCAAGATCAAGAGTGGGTGCAGATCAATCTGGGAATCGAGAGCGGACAATGAGCGTTCACAATAACGAGAGCGCGAACGAAGTGTCCAATCTCGATCTCGAAACTCCCGAGAGGCCGTATCTCGATTCGAACGAACTCATCATCAATATGGGGCCGCAGCATCCGGCGACGCACGGCGTGCTGCGCGTCATCCTGAAGCTGGACGGCGAAAGAGTTCTGGGCACCGAGTGCGTCATCGGATACCTGCACCGCGGCGTCGAGAAAATCGCCGAGAACCGCACCTACACGATGTTCAATCCCTACGTCGATCGTATGGATTACGTCGCCGCCGTCTCGAATGGCCTGGGCTATTGCGAAGCAGTCGAAAAGTTGCTGAATGTGGAGGCGCCGGCGCGCGCGAAATATATTCGCGTGATCTTGACGGAGCTGAACCGCATTGCCAGCCACCAGCTTTGGCTGGGCACGCACGCGCTCGATATCGGAGCGATGACGCCGCTGTTCTATACCTTCCGGGATCGGGAGGAGATCCTCAAGATTTTCGAAAAGTACTGCGGCGCGCGACTCACCACGCATGCCTTCCGCATTGGCGGCTGCCAGTATGAAACTTATGCGGGCTTCGAAAAAGACGTAAAGAATTTCCTGACCTTCTTCGCACCGAAGATCGACGAATACGAAACGCTGCTGACCACCAACCGCATCTGGCTCGAGCGCACAAAAGATGTCGGCGTAATCTTAGGCGCCGATTGCATTGCGCTCGGCGTAACCGGGCCGGTGCTGCGCGCCAGCGGCGTGAAGTGGGATCTGCGCAAGGCCCAACCCTACGCGGCTTATTCCGAATTTGATTTCGAAATTCCGGTCGGCACCAATGGCGACACCTACGACCGGTACCTGGTCCGCATGGCCGAAATGCGCCAGTCGATGCGCATCATCGAGCAAGCGGTCAACGGTATCCCCGAGGGCCCGATCATGGGCAAAGTGCCCAAGGTGATCAAGCCGCCAGTGGGTGAAATCTATCATTCGATCGAAGCGCCAAAAGGCGAACTCGGATACTTCATCGTCAGCGACGGTTCGACGCAGCCCTACCGCCTGCGCGTGCGTCCGCCATCGTTTGTCAATTTGCAGGCCCTCGACGTCATGGTGCGAGGCTTGCTGGTCGCCGACGTGGTCGCCGTCATCGGCACGCTCGACATCGTGCTCGGCGAGGTGGACCGCTGATGTTGAATGCCTTCATGTCGTATCTCGGAAGCACGATGACGCCCGGCCAGGCGGGGAACCAGCTCTGGGCGCTGATTTATGTGCTCATCATTTTTGCGGGTGTGTCGGTCGCGGTGATGGCCATGAACTGGCTCGAGCGCAAGGCGCTGGCCCACTTCCAGATCCGCCTCGGCCCCATGCGCGTGGGCCCGCACGGATTGCTGCAGCCCATTGCCGACGCTCTCAAACTGATGCTCAAGGAAGACATCATCCCCGCCGAAGCCGACCAGTTCGTTTTCTGGGTCGCGCCGCTGATCGGACTGCTCGCCTCGTTCACGGTTTATACCGTGATTCCGTTCGGACCTTCGCAGGCGGTGAGCGACATGAATATCGGCATCCTGTTTATGCTCGGGGTCTCGTCGCTGGGCGTGCTGGGAATCGTGGTCGCTGGGTGGGCTTCGAACTCGCACTATCCGCTGATCGGAGCACTGCGGTCGAGCGCGCAGATGGTGTCGTATGAAGTCGCCATGGGACTGGTCGTGGTCTCGGCCATCCTGATGACCAGCCTGCATGGGATTGGAATGTATGGCGTGACAGGAAATGGCGACACGGGCACGCTGAGCATGATCGAAATCGTGCGACGACAGCAGGAGCAGGGGGTCTGGTATATCTTCAACT
>DATFZT010000220.1:0-41342 GCA_035314185.1 Terriglobales bacterium | reverse complement strand
CCTCGCAGCCATCCACGTCGGTGTAGGCGGCGGAGAGGATGATCCAGTCGGGACGGGAATCGCGAATCACATCGCGAACGCGCGCGTGGTCTCGCAAATCGGCATCTTGGGAAGACAACGCGGTCAGTTGATCGTGCTCACCACGCAGGCCGGCGCCGTTCGACACTTTTCCGCTCAACTCGTGAACCAGTTCCTGGCCAAGCAGTCCGGACGCTCCGAACACCGTGACGCGCATAGCGGCATTGTAACTGGGAACATCGTGCTCAGGATTGAAAGCGCTGGGACTTGGTCTTCTTCTTTCTAATCGTATCTACTCGGTCTCCGCCGGTTGCACCGGTTGCGTCGTTCGCACTCGTCGCAGGGCGTGCAGGATGAGCGATCCGCTGATACCGAAGCAGACCACTGCGGCAAACGCCGCCAGGTCCAGCATTCCTCGCGTCATCCGCAGGTACTCCGCGAACAGCGTCAGCATGGCACAGAGAATGCCGAGGACATTGAGCCAGAGAGGAGAACGAACGCTCGGCAGGTCCCCGCGAAACCGAACCTGGAGCAATACCGCGGCCAGTCCGATCGCGGCCACCACGACCAAAGCAACGGGACTGTAAAAAGCATTCGGCCCGGTAAAGATCACGACCAACGCGAGCGCCAGCAGGAGCAGCCCGGAAGCGATAACGGTCCATCGGCGCGCCACCTTCGACTTGGATTCGGATTTGGACTGAGACCCGGAACCCGTCACCCCAGCGATCTCATCGCCCATGAGCATTTTGCCATTGTACGTCGGGCTTTCCGTCTGCGCTCAGGCGTTGTTGGTGGGCATCCATTCCGCCGGGCGATGCTCGCCGTGCGACATCGCATAGAGCACCAGTTCCACCCGGCTCGAAATTCCCACCTTATCGAAGATACGCAGCAGATACTTCTTGATGGTATGTTCGCTGAGCCCCAATTCGACAGCGACTCCATCTCCGCACTGGCAAGGTCGACCCTGTTCGCGATCGGGCTCGTCTTCATCGCTGCGTGGGGCGGAATGAGTCCTCTCGCCGCCTCTAGAATATTTGCTAGCAGCCTGGCCGGCCTCGCGTTGCTGCGCTGGTTGAGGCAGTTTGTGTGGAAGCGGCGGCGCCGCGAAACGGAATCGCGCAAGATCCTCATCATTGGAGCGGGTCCGGTCGCTCGATCCGTCGCCCGGGCACTACGTAATGATCCGCTCCAGCGCGCCACCGTCTGCGGCTTCGTAGATGACGACCAGCCTCTGTCGCCAGCGGTATTGGGGCGAATCGCTGACTTGGACTGGCTGGCGCGCGCGGAATTCATCGACGAGGTCATCCTCGCGCTCCCTGGTCAGCTCGCCAAAACACGAGAAGCCGCCGAGGCCGCGTTCCGCAACCACCTCGACATGCGCGCAGTACCTGATCTGCCCCCGGGCCCGTGGCCCGACTCCGGTATCGATTACATCGGAGAAGTGCCGGTCGTCACCCTTCATCGCGAACCGTCACCTAGCGCCGCCCTATTTTTGAAACGCTTGCTTGATCTCATCGGTGCGGCGTTCAGCCTGGTTTTGGCCAGTCCGCTCATGGCGATCGTGGCCCTGCTCATCCGGTTGGACTCGCCCGGGCCGGTCTTCTACTCCGCGGAACGCACGGGCGCCAAAGGCCGCCTCTTCCGTTGCTACAAGTTTCGCTCCATGGTGACCGATGCCGCACACCTGAAGGAAGAATTACGCTTCCGCAACCAGAGAGAAGGACCGATATTCAAAATCGATCACGACCCCAGGATCACCCGCATCGGCCGTATCATCCGCCGCTACAGTCTCGACGAACTCCCTCAACTCTGGAACGTGCTGTGCGGAGAGATGAGCCTGGTTGGACCGCGGCCTCATCCGATCGACGAGGTCAACCACTACGAACTTCAGCAGTTCCGGCGCCTCGACGTGAAACCCGGGATCACGGGTCTGTGGCAGATTACGGCCGCGGCTGTCCATCGTTCGAACTCAACATGCACCTTGATCTCACCTACATCGAGAACTGGAGTCTGCGCCTGGACTTGCGCATCCTCGCCAGCACGGTTCGCGTGCTCTTCGCGCCGGAAGGAGCATGACCCTCGCCATGGGCACACTTACCACGACCAGCCATGCCCTCTCTCTAACCCGGGAGAGTGACGACAACCCGCTTTGGCGCGCTGCGGCTCTGCTGCTGCGCCCTCTTCACCTGGGACTGGCTTTTCCCTCGATCCTTTACGTGGCCGCGATGAGCGTCTTCCTGTTTCGGCCGCCTGACCTTTTTTCTTTTTACGCCGACCGAGTCGCGTTCGGCATCCTGGTCTTCTTTGTTGCGCTGCGTACCATGGCACTCCGCGACAAGATCCCATTCTTCGCCCGAATCAGTTTGCCCATGATCAGCCTCACGGCACTTGCCGTGTTCCGCGCCCTTCGAGAGCCGTTTGACGCACAAATCTGGAGCATCATCGCCAGCAAATACATTGTCCCCTTTGCGCTGTTTCACATCGCTATGGTGATCTTCCGAAGCACGTCGCAACGAAAACACTTCGAAGTCTTCGTCATCCTTGCCCTCGTCTACCTCGTGTTCATTGCCATTGCCTTCCTCGCCGACGCCCGCTCCCTCATCTTTCCGCGCTTCATTCTTGACGAAAGCCTTGGCTTTCATCCGGACCGCGCTCGCGGCCCATTTCTCCAGGCAGTGGCCAACGGCGTTTCGTTGAACATCCTGGGAATTCTTGCCATTGCGCTGCCGCAACGGCGCAAAGCCGTCGTCACTTTGCTGTGGCTGGCTCTGCCCCTGGCCGTGCTCGCCACCATGACGCGCGCCGTTTGGATCTCGTTCGCCGTCTCCACCGTCGTTCTGGGATTCCGCCTGGTCGAACGCCGTCTGCAAGCGGCCTGCGCCCTGCTAGCAGTTGCAGGCATGGTGGTTGGCTTGGCAATCGGCTTGAGCAACCATTCGTTGAAAACTGCTCTGTGGGACCGCACCGGTGAACGCGGTCCAGTCGAGGCACGCCTGGCTGTATACGATGCCGGCTGGGCGATGTTCAAGGAGCGGCCCCTCACCGGTTGGACTGCCGGAGGTATGTACGCCGAGCTTGCCCGCCGCATGGAGGGCTACCACCTCCGCACCTTCTACGTGCACAACACTTATCTCGCCTTGCTGGTCGAGTTCGGTGTGCCGGGGTTGGCGCTGTACGCCATTCTTTTCTTCAACCTCTTTCGTCTCGCCTGGCGCCGTCCGCCCGGCGAATCCGGTTCGGTCGCTTCCCTGCGAAAGATGTGGCCCGTGTTGCTCGGTGTTTATCTGTTCAACGCCTTCTTCGTCGACATGGCGTACCAGTTCGTCATCGGCCTCGTGTTCACCGTTGCCGGGATGCTCTGCGCGTCCGAGGAGTCCGTCGCGTGACCACCATCGCCTACATCGCCAACGAGTTTCCTTCGCCTCTGGAACCGTACGTGATCGACGAAATCACCGAGTTGCGTCGCCGCGGCGCCCAAGTGATCTGCTGCAGCGGCAAGCGCGTCTCGCCCGAGGATCTCAGCTCGGCCGAACGCGCTTTCTGGAAAGAGACGCGGTTTTTCCAGCCGCTCACCGATGCTGAGCTTTTACGGGCGGCGCGCCGACTCGCCTCCAATCGTCACCACCTCTGGCATCTGTTGCGGCCCTTGCTTTGGGGGCGCGGAGCTTCCCCGACCCGCCGTATTCGTGCGTTAGGCCACACCGTGATGGGGGCCGCTCTGGCGGAACAGATGGCGCCACTCCAGGTAGAACACATTCACGCTCATCACGGATACTTCGCTTCATGGATGGCTCTGACCGCTGCCCGTCTGCTCGGGATCGGCTTCAGCTTCACCCTGCACGGCTCCGATCTGCTGCAACGCCCGGACCTGCTCTCGGCCAAGCTGCGGGCTTGCCAGTTTTGCGTAACCGTCTCCGATTTCAATCGCCAGTACATCCTCCGCAACTACCCGTCCACACCCTCGGACAAAATCATCGTGCAACGCCTTGGCGTCGATCGCGTTCTTTCCTGGACCACACCCGCGGTCGGGGTCGACGCGCAAGTCGAAGCGAAACAGCGGCGGTTCTGTCTGCTTTCCGTCGGCCGCCTGCATCGAGTTAAGGACTATTGCTTCCTCATCCAGGCCTGCGCCGCGCTGCGCGATCAAGGTCTCGATTTCATCTGCTGGATCGTCGGCGAGGGGCCGGATCGCCCGGCTCTCGAAAGCCAGATTACGGCGTTGGGGCTCGAAGGGCGTGTTTACCTGATTGGTCACGTGCCTCGCACCGATCTTCCCGGCTGTTACCGCTACGCCGACCTGGTCGTCTTGACCAGTAAAAGCGAAGGAATCCCGGTGGTCCTGATGGAGGCCATGGCGCACGAAAAACTGGTGCTGGCTCCGGCCATCACCGGGATCCCCGAACTGGTCGAGCACCAGCGCACTGGATTTCTGTACCAACCAGGCTCCCTACCCGATTTCGTCAGCGCCGTCAGTTGGATTCAAGCCAACAAAGCTTCTCTGGCCGGAATTCAGCACGCGGCCGCGGCCAGTATCGCCGTTTCCTATAATCGCCAGCGAAATCTACACGCTTTTGCCGAGCAATTCCTGGCCCGCATTTCTAAATCGGAAGGTAACCATGCGCATCCTGTATTGCAACAAGTACGACTATCCGTTTAGCGGCACGGAGGCGTACCTCTTCGACCTCATCCACCAGATGGATCAGCGCGGCCAGGAAACGGCGCTGTTCAGCATGGACCACGGCCGTACCCGCGCTTTCGCAGGCCGCAGTTATCGCATTCCGCATATCGACTTCAAGGATCCAGACGCTGGTTTCCTGAAAAAGGTTCGGATGGCGGCGCACGCCCTCTATTCGCCATCGGCCCGGCGCTCCATGCGCCGTTGTCTGGCTGATTTTTCGCCCGACCTGGCGCACGTTCGCAGCATCTACCACCACTTGTCGCCCTCGATTCTTTGGGAATTGAAGCGCCAGCGGATCCCCGTGCTCTACCACCTGAACGATTTCAAGATTCTGTGCCCCACCTACAATTTTGTCGCCCATGGCCGCGCCTGCGAACTCTGCAGTCACGGCGCTTTTCACCACGCCGCCACGAAGGGTTGCTACACCGGGCCGCGTTCCAGTGCGCTGGTTCTCGCCGCCGAGGCGTACCTGCACAAATGGTTGCGGACTTACGAACGCTGCGTGGACATGTTCCTGGCTCCCAGCGAATTCGTGCGCCAGAAGTTGGTCGCCAACGGTTTCCCTGCACAACGCATCGAAGTCCTGCCTCATTTCCAGGCTCTGCCCAGCGCTGAACAACTCACCGCCGATGAAGGATATTTGCTTTACTTCGGACGGTTGTCTCCAGAGAAGGGCGTCGATGAGCTCTTGCAAGCCATGGTGCGCCTGCCCCAGACTCCTCTCGTCATTGCGGGAGACGGTCCGGAGCGTAACCGACTCGAGGCGCTCGCCAAAGAATTGAGCCTGCACCAGGTCCGGTTCGCGGGTATGGTTCATGGCGAGAAGCTCGAGAAACTCATCGCCGGATGCAGCTTCTCCTTGTTCCCGTCCCACGCTTACGAGACCTTGGGAAAATCCATCCTGGAGTCTTATGCCTGGAGGCGGCCCGTTATCGCCTCCGATCTGGGTTCGCGCCGGGAACTCGTCCAACACGGCGTCACCGGCTTGCTTTATCCCGACGGAGACCGCGAACAGCTCGCTCATTCCATCGGATTTCTGTTTGACCGTCCCGATCTGATCGAGAAAATGGGCGCCGCAGCTCGCGATCGCGTGAGAGCAAACCACAACCCCAATCAGCACATGGAGAAATTGCTCGAACTCTATCACCGGATGACATCCAGCAAGAAGCTTCTGTCTTTCCCCGCCGCACCGGGGCTCCCTTGCCCGCGCCGCAGCGTCCGCGTCGCATTCATCGGCGGCCGCGGCGTGGTCTCCAAGTACAGCGGCATCGAATCCTACTACGAGCAGGCTGGCCACGAACTGGCCCGCCTGGGGCGCGAAGTCACCGTATATTGCCGCAGCTATTTCACTCCTCCTATTCCGACGGGAACGCACAATGGAATGCGTGTGCGACGGTTGCCGACCATTCGCTCCAAGCATCTGGAAACGGTTGTCCACACTTTGCTGAGCACCGTGCATGCCATGACGTCGGACTACGATGTCATCCATTACCACTGCCTCGGACCGGCGTTGTTTTCGTTTCTTCCGCGGCTGGTGGGCAAAAAGACAGTAGTCACCGTGCAGGGCCTCGATTGGCAGCGCGGCAAGTGGGGCCGCGTCGCGTCGCGGGTATTGCGTTGGGGAGAAGCAGCAGCTGTTTCCTCTCCCGATGCCACCATGGTGGTATCGCGCACCCTGCAGCGGCATTACCGCCAGCAGTACAAGCGCAATCCCATCTACGTCCCCAACGGAGCGACGCTGGCGCCACGGCGCCTCCCTCGGAAACTGATCGAGTGGGATCTCCTCGCCGATAACTATGTCCTTTTCTTGGGTAGGTTTTCGCCGGAAAAAAACTGCCATCTCCTCATCAATGCTTTCGAAAATCTCGATACCAGCATGAAACTGGTGCTCGCCGGAGGGTCGAGTCATTCCGATGCCTACGCCGATGGCTTGCGCCGCCACGCATCAGACCGGATCCGTTTTCTTCCCTGGGTCTCGGGAAGCGATCTCGAAGAGCTTCTCTCCCATGCCGCTCTGTTCGTGCTTCCCTCCGAAATTGAGGGCTTGTCATTGGCTCTTCTCGATGCCATGGCAGCCGGTGTCTGCGCGTTGACCAGCGACATTCCGGAAAACAATGAAGTGGTCGATGGTGCTGGTTTCACGTTCCACCGCGGCGACCAAGCTGATCTGCACCGCATGCTGGACTTGCTCATCCACAATCCCGAACTACGCCATCAGTCCGCCGCCCGGGAACGTGAACGGATCCAGGGCCAATATCTTTGGCCCGAAATCGCGCGTTCTATCGAAAAGGTCTATTACAACGCACTGGGCTGGAGCCCGAGCGAACAAGTCCAGATCCGCACCCCTGCCGCTCGGTAGCGGCGCTCGGTTGAACGCCATCCCGACCCCAGCCACGCCGTAGCCGCTTGCTGTTAATACCCGCGAAAGCCGGACACACCCTCGCGTCCCGCTGTGATTATGATTAGAATCGGAACGCGGCGTCTTTGCACGATGCGGCATTTCCAGCATGGAAGATCTCATCCTCGTCACCGGTGGCGCCGGCTTCATTGGCTCGAACTTCATTCTCCAATGGATTGCCACTAAAGACGGGAGCGCGCGCGTCCTGAATTTCGACAAACTGACCTACGCGGGCAATCTCAACAACCTGCGCGCTGTCGAAGCCGACCCGCGCTATCGCTTCGAGCAGGGCGATATCGTCGACCGTGATTTTGTGCGCAACTTGTTGCGGCGCGAACAGCCGCGCGCCATCGTTCACTTCGCCGCCGAGAGCCACGTCGATCGGTCCATCCACGGCCCCGATGATTTCGTCCGCACCAACATCAACGGCACTTTCAACCTGCTCGAAGAAACGCGAGCTTACTGGTCGGCGCTGCCGGAACTCGATCGCGCATCGTTTCGCTTCCTGCACGTTTCCACCGACGAAGTCTACGGATCGCTTGGCCCCAACGACCCGGCCTTCAGCGAGACCACTCCCTATGCTCCCAACAGCCCGTACTCCGCGTCCAAGGCAGCTTCCGATCATCTGGTCCGCGCCTATCACCATACCTACGGCCTTCCCGTTCTGACCACTAACTGCTCCAACAATTACGGACCGCACCAGTTTCCCGAAAAACTGATCCCGCTTATGATCCTGAATGCGTGCGCCGGCAAACCGCTTCCGGTGTATGGTGACGGCCAAAATGTTCGCGACTGGCTCTACGTCGAGGATCACTGTCGCGCCATTCGCACCGTGCTCTCCCACGGCCGCGTCGGAGAAACTTACAACATCGGTGGGCGCAGCGAAAAGAGGAACCTGAAGATCATCGACGCCATTTGCCGACTATTAGACGAACTGCGCCCGAACGATCCCGCCGTTCCCCACAAGAAACTCGTCACGTTCGTCAAAGACCGCCCCGGCCACGACCGCCGCTACGCAATGGACACGCGCAAAATCGAGCGCGAATTGAACTGGCACCCGCTGGAGACGTTTGAAAGTGGAATCGGCAAGACCGTCCGCTGGTATCTTGAACACGAGGACTGGGTCCGCGACGTCACCAGTGGCAGCTATCGTCAATGGATGGCGAAAAACTACGCCACCGAACGTTGAGCAGGAAGCCCGAAGACTGAAACTCGACATGACCAAAACCGCGCAACCGCATTACAAAGGCATCATTCTGGCGGGAGGATCGGGCACGCGCCTCTATCCTGTCACCCACGTTCTTCCCAAGAGCCTGCTGCCGGTGTACGACAAACCGATGGTGTACTACCCGCTCTCAACTCTGATGCTGGCTGGCATCCGCGAAATTCTGCTCATTTCGACACCCGAGGATCTGCCCCGCTTTCAACACTTGCTCGGTGATGGCTCCCGTTATGGCGTCCATTTTCAGTACGCGCTGCAACCGAAGCCCGAAGGCATCGCCCAGGCATTTCTGATCGGCAAGGAATTTATCGGCTCCAGCGGTTGCGCGCTGGTGCTCGGCGACAACATTTTCTATGGACACGACCTCGTCAAAGAATTGCGCGCCGCTACGCTCCAGCCCAAAGGCGCACGCGTTTTCGCCTATCCCGTCAACGACCCCGAGCGCTATGGCGTCGTCGAGTTCGATCCGCAGGGAAAAACGCCAAAGGCGCTTAGCATCGAAGAGAAACCGAAGCAGCCAAAATCCCGTTACGCTGTCACCGGACTTTATTTTTACGATCGGCAGGTCGTTGAAATTGCCGCGAGCCTTAAGCCTTCTAAGCGCGGCGAACTGGAGATCACCGACGTCAATCGTGTGTATCTCGAAAGGAATCAACTCAACGTCTGTGTGATGGGCCGGGGCACAGCCTGGCTCGACACGGGCACGCACGAAGCCTTGATGGAAGCTTCTTTATTCATTCAGACGCTGCAAAAGCGCCAAGGCCTCATGGTCGCCTGCCCCGAGGAGATCGCCTTCCGCTCCGGCTACATCACCGCGGCGCAACTGGAAGCGCTGGCGCAGCCGATGCGCAACAACGGATATGGAGCCTACCTCCTGCAATTGCTGCGGGAACGTGTCTTCTGATTGATGAAAAGATGAGAACTCTTTGATTGTGATGACGATCGTTCGATGAAAAAAATCGCCACCAGCCTCCCCGGGCTTCTGCTCCTCGAACCGCGTGTGTTCGGCGACGACCGCGGCTTCTTTCTCGAAAGCTACAACCAGCGCACGTTTGCGGAGCTCGGCATCGCCGAGCTCTTCGTACAAGACAATCATTCCTGTTCCGAGAAAAATGTCATCCGCGGATTGCACTACCAGGTTCGGCAGCCCCAGGGAAAGCTTGTGCGCGTCATCACCGGCGAGATTCTTGATGTCGCGCTCGATCTCCGCCGCACTTCTCCCAGTTTCGGAAAATGGGAATCGTTCAAGCTTTCCGGCGAGAACAAACACATTCTGTGGATTCCGCGCGGATTTGCTCATGGCTTCAGAGTCGTTTCCCAGACCACTCATGTCATGTACAAAGCCACGGACTTCTACGCGCCCGAGCACGAACGCACGGTGGCATGGAATGATCCGGCGCTGAACATTGATTGGCAACTCGACGGGGAACCGATCGTCCCCACGGGCGTCTCTGCGATCGTCTCCGCCAAGGACCAGCGTGGCGTGCCCTTCGAGCAGGCTGAAAAATTCGAGTAGCGCGTCAATCCAGCCGGAACTCGACCGCAATCGTGGTTTCAACCTCAACTGCCTGGCCGCTGGATAGATAAGGCTCAAATTTCCAGGACTGTACCGCTTCCGTCGCGGCCTGCACCAGCAGCTTGGATCCGGACACGGGCCGCAAGCGTTTCACACTGCCATCTGGCGCAATCACCGCATCCAGCACCACCAATCCTTGCATCCCCGCCTTCCGCGCCGCCTCCGGATAAACCGGCTGCACCTTCGTCACAATCCGCTTCTCCATGGTTTCGGGAGAGACTCGCAACCCCAGCTCCGCAACCGACGCGTGCGCTTCCAGATCGTTCCAGGACCTCTGCCACTGCCACCATCCCAGACTCGCCAGTGCCAGCATGCAGGCGATCAGCGCATACAACCCGCGCCGCCCAATGCGAATCCTCCGCCTTGGAGCAGCAGCCGGTTGCGCAGCGACCACGGCCGCTTCTGTCCCTGCAGTTCCCTGGCTCTCTTCTTTTGTGAAATCTTTGATTTTGAAATCTTTGATATCGATATCCACCGGTTGTGCAGCGGAGCGCTGAACCCAATAACGGATCATCTCGCGCTGCTCCACCGACAGCCCGATAAACTCAAGCCCGCAACGGAGACGCGACTGATAACGAACCAGGGCGCGCGCCCGAACCGGCACGCCCAGATTCGGAAGCCGCAGTTCGACCGCCACTTGTTGGCCCGTGGCCAGTTCTCCGGCCACCACCGCGCCCACTCCGGCTTCGCTGAGGTCAGTGCAGCGCCCAGGTAAATTTTCCGGGACCCCGGATCGCAGCGCGATCAAGTCGACGGGCACGCTGATCGGGTGCCGGGGAGAAACGCGTTGTGGCGTTTCGTCGAATACCGGCAATGGAACTGCACTCATCAGACTGCCTCCGCAGGATGGCAAATCTATAAATCGCAAATCTTAGATCGCAATTCCTGGATCGCCAAACCCTGGCCATGCGGCCGGAATCAGCGACCGAAAAGAAGACGAATGCGGCGCTTACGAGGATCGTTCCACCGAGTATATCGGAAACGCCGAAACAGGTACGCTGAAACAGTCTCCTCAGCGTCGGGCGCCAGCCCTCGAGGTGTCCCCTACTCCATGTCCCGCCAGTTCGGTCCCACTCCGATTTCCACCAGCAGCGGAACGGCGAGCGAATATGCCTTCTCCATGTGCTCGCGCACCAGCGGTTTCACCGCGTCAACTTCGCTCTCCGGCACTTCGAACACCAGTTCATCGTGCACTTGCAAAGTCATCCGCGACTTCAACCCGCGCTTCCGAATTTCGTCATCAATCCGGATCATCGCCAGCTTGATCAAGTCGGCGGCCGTTCCCTGCAGCGGAGTGTTCACCGCTGTCCGCTCCGCAAACCCGCGCTGGGTGGCATTCTTGCTGTTGATGTCGGGAATGGGCCGAATGCGCCCGAACAGCGTCTTCACTTTCTGGTCGCGGCGCGTCTGCTCCAGCGTTGCATCAATGAACGCTCGCACTCCCGAATATTTTTCAAAATAAGCATCGATGAATTTCCGGGCCTCACCCGGCTCAATGCCCAGTTGCTGCGACAGCCCAAAGGCCGACAAACCGTAGACGATCCCAAAGTTCACCACCTTCGCATGCCGCCGGTGATCCGGAGTAACCATCAGCGGCGGCACGCCAAACACCTGCGACGCGGTCAGCGTGTGAATGTCATCTCCGCGCCGAAACGCCTCCACCAGCAGCTTGTCCTTCGAATAATGCGCCAGCAGCCGCAGCTCAATCTGCGAATAATCCGCAGCCAGTAGTACGTGCCCCGGCTCGGCAATGAACGCCGCCCGAATCTCCCGTCCAAGTTCTGTGCGAATCGGAATATTCTGCAGATTCGGATTCGCCGACGACAGCCTCCCCGTCGCTGTCCCCGTCTGCCCAAACGTCGTATGCACGCGGCCGCTTTGGCTGCGAATCAGCGCCGGCAATGCATCCACATACGTCGATTTCAACTTCGTCAGTTGCCGGTATTCCAGCACCAGACGCGGAACTTCGTGATCCGCCGCCAGTCCCTCCAACACATCGACTGCTGTCGAAATCTTTTTCCCTTTCCCGTATTTCGCAGGCATGGGCAAGGCGAGTTTGTTGAATAGAACATCGCCCAACTGCTTCGGCGAGTTGATGTTGAACTCCAAACCGCAACGCTCATAAATGTCCCGCGCCTTGGCTTCGGCCTCGCGCTGCAACTTCACCGACATCCGCCCCAGCACTGCCGGATCAATCTTCACTCCCGCGTCTTCCATGCGCGCGAGCACCGGCACCAGCGGCGCGTCGATCTCCTCGTACACAGAGGTCAATCCCTGCTCGTCGACTTCTTTTCGAAGCGCGCTCGCCAGCCTGCCCGTCACATCCGCCGCTTCGGCCAAGCTACCGCTCAGCTTCAAATTGAATCGGCGCAGCGCAACCTCCGGCAAAGAATGCGACGAATAGGTGGGGTCGAGCAGGTAGGAATACAGCATCGGATCATGCTGCACTCCGGCCAGCGCAATTGCCTCGCCCGAGGAAGGCTCCGCGAAATAATGCAGTGCGAATTTGAGATCGTGGACCGTCTTCGGCACTGCTGCGTCTTCAAGCAGGCTGGTCACTCGTTGCGCGAGCGCTCTGTCTTCCGGCACCACCATCGCCCCAACCCCTGGCGCATTCGAAAAGGCAATTCGCGGCACTGTCACAGCGGGCTGGTCCACCGCATCCGCCGCTTGCAACGCCAGAAATCCCGACTGTGCCGGCTGTGGCTCTTCGTCTTCTTCCGCAGCAACCTCGCTGTGCTCAGTCGGAATCGCGAAAGCGAGCGGCGCACTCTCGACTAACCCTTTCAAATACTCCTCGAATTCAGCCTTCGACTTGATCTCCCGGTAATCACTTTCTTTCACTTCAACTACCGGAAGCAGTTCTTTCAGCAGAGAAGTAAATTCGAGCTCGGCAAACAGCGCGCGCAGAGATTCAGCATCCGGTTCGCCCGTTTTCATCGCGGCAACATCGAGTTCGACCGCCACGTCGCAATCGATTGTCACCAGTTGCTTGCTATACAGAATGTTGTCGCGATTGTTCTGCAGCGATTCCCGATACGTTTTCTTCTCCACCTCAGCAGCGTGTTCCAGCGCCTGTTCCACGCTGCCAAAGCGCTGAATAAGTTCCACCGACCCCTTGTCGCCGATCCCCGGCGCTCCGGGAATGTTGTCCACAGAATCGCCGCGCAGAGCCATCACATCCACCACCTTCGACGGAGGCACTCCGAGGATCTCCTCAACCTTCGCAGCATCGCAAATCAGGTTGTCCTTCGGCGGATTCAGAACTTGCACCTTGTCGTTCACCAATTGCAGCATGTCCTTATCGCTCGACACGACGAACACCGGATACGATTCCGCCGCCGCTTTCCGCGCCAGTGTTCCGATCACATCATCGGCCTCGTAACCTTCGAGCTGCAAGATTGGGATGCGATACCCCTCCAGCGCCCGCCGAATATAAGGAATCTGCTGCGCCAGGTCTGGAGGCATCTCGGCGCGGTTCGCCTTATAGCCGCCATACTCCGCTTCTTTGAACGTCTGCGTCTTGATGTCGAACTTGCGGATCGTCGTAATCGCTTCCGCCTGCTGATTGCGGACGGTCGGCGCACCCACGTCGAACACCGCCGCCAGATACTCGGGGGAAAAATCGTCCCGCAGCTTCCGCAGCATGTTGACGAACACATAGGTCGCTGCGGTCGGAACCCCCGTCTTGGTGGACATCGGACGCTGCCGAGTCATCGCGTGATAAGCCCGAAAAATGAACGACATGGTATCGATCAGGAAAATCCGGCCATGGCCACGAGCGGGCGTGGACGTGGTGCTCACCTGGGGCGGCGATTTCTTCTTGGGCGGCAACTGGGCAAGTTTAGCAGCTACGGAGATCTTCACCACGGAGATCACTGAGGAACTCAGGGGCAATTGCACTGTCGAAATCAATTTGAATATTCGATTGTCAAAGAATTCCCCTGTGTTCCTCAGTGACCTCTGTGGTGAAGATTCTGGGCAAGCGCGTATCATATGGAGTTTTCCGCAATCGAATCACTGAGTCCCGAATGCTGCCCTTCAAACTCGTCTACAGCGACGACTATTACCTGCCCATCGGCTCGCATGTATTTCCCGCCGAAAAATACAGGTGCATTCATGACCGGCTGCTGGCGTCCGGAATTGCCGCGCCTGACGATTTTGTCACACCTCGTCCGGCCACCGACGAGGACGTGCTGCTCGTGCACACTCCGCAGTACGTCCACAAATTGAAGACGGGCACGCTCACCGCGCTCGAGCAGTTAGAGCTCGAAATCCCGTACTCACCGGAGCTGGTAAGCGCGTTCTGGCTCGCGGCGGGTGGTTCCGTGCTGGCCGCCGATTATGCCCTTAACGACGGCATGGCCATCAGCATTGGCGGAGGATTCCATCACGCGTTCCCTGGTCACGGCGAAGGCTTCTGCATGATCCACGACGTGGCTGTCGCCATCCGCTGCTTGCAGCGTGACGATAAGATTCGCACCGCGATGACTTTCGATTGCGACGTCCATCAAGGCAATGGAACAGCCGTGATTTTTTCCGGCACGCAGGCCCCCGGCAGTCCGATGCCCTCGGCGTGGGGATCGGCCCTGAATCCGAATCACCCGGGCAGACGACGCAGCGCCCACGCCGAAGACGTCTTCACCATCTCGCTCCATCAGCAAAACAACTACCCGTCGTTTAAGCCTCCTTCGTCGCTGGATATGAATTTGCCTGACGGGATCGGTGACGACGAATATCTGGCGTGCGTCGGCGACGCGCTCAGTTTGGGATTGGGCAAGCTCAAGCCCGACCTCCTCTGTTATCTCGCCGGTGCCGATCCTTATTGCGAAGATCAGCTCGGCGGATTATCGCTGACGATTGAGGGATTGAAGGAGCGTGATGCTATCGTGTTCCGACTCGCCAAGGCCGAGGGTATCCCGGTGATGGTCACACTCGCCGGCGGCTACGCCCTCAAGCTCGACGACACAATCACGATTCACAGCAACACCGTGGTCGCCGCAAAGGAAGTGTTTGCCGGAAAGAGCTGACGAAGTGAGTGACCGAGCGCCTGACAAAGTGCAGAAGATATACTCGACGCCATGGACGTCACTCCTTCCCAACTTGCGCACCGTGAGCTCTATAACCTTCTGATCAGCGCCGTGGTGCCACGGCCGATTGCGTGGGTTTCAAGCCTCAGCGCTTCCGGACAGCCCAACTTGGCCCCCTTTTCGTTTTTCAACGCTGTGTGCGCCAAACCTCCGCTACTGGCGTTTGCGCCGGGGATGCGCTCGCCGAAGAAGTCCGGCGCGACAGGCGAGGTCGCCGGAGAACCGAAAGACACGCTGCGGAATATTCGCGAGACCAAAGAATTCGTGATCAACGTGGTCACCTTCGAACTAGCCGAGGCCATGAACCTGACCAGCGGCGACTATGACGCAGCCGTCAATGAGTTCGAAGTGGCGAAGCTCGCCTCGACGCCTTCGAAAGTCGTGCGGCCACTGCGCGTGGCGGAGTCTCCCGTCAGCTTTGAATGCAAGCTGCATCAGATTCTCGACTTCAATCCAGCTCCCGAGGGCGGGAGCCTGGTGATTGGTGAAATCGTCTCGATTCACATCAGCGAGCGGCATCTGAAAGAAGGCCGCCTCGACCGGAACTCGCTCGATCTGATCGGACGCATGGGCGGCATGCAGTACACACGAACCACCGAGCGCTTTGAAATGGCGCGGCCAAAGGTGGAGTGAAGACCGCCAAAGTCTGCGGCCTAGGCGTTGCCTTGCGCGGCCACGGTTGGCGAAGTGGCCGGCGGGAAAATCAGCAACATCCGATAGTCCACGGCAGCGTGAATCGCGATCGGCAACAGCAAACTTCCGGTCATCAGATAAAGGCCGGCAAAAGCCAGCCCTAGAATTCCTGTTCCGATGATTGCTCGCCATCCCTGATAAAGATGGCCTAGTCCGAAGACCAGCGAAGTCAACAAAGCTCTTTCCAAAGTATTCATTGACGGTAAGTACACGCTGAGGTAGTACAGAAGGAATCCGCGAAACACCAGCTCCTCGGAAACCCCCGCTCCGACACTGACCACGCCCCACCAGAGCCGGTCTTGTTGCGAGTCGGGAAGCAACGCGCCAATGCTGTCCTGCAAGCTTCTTCTGATCTTTACGGCTTTCGGCCGCAGTTGAAGGCCCGACCATGCAATCGCTCCGACGATGAGCAATAGCGCAGGCAGGCTCCATCTCCACATTCGAGGCGCGACCAGCCCGAGGCTTGCCGCGGGAATTCGTCCACTGCTCCAGAGGGCTAGGACCACACCGGCCGTTATGATCTGCTCCCAGACTAGGGACCGATAGAGCCGGCTCTTGGCGTCCGGGGTGCCGCTCGCAATCCGTTTTCGAGCTCTTTGGTACCACAGGTAGCCCAGCCACGGCGCAGCCAGGACGGTATAGGCCGCCAAAAGATGAACCAGAGCGAGAGTCATTCACCACCTCCGTATTTCCAATATGTGAATGTATATTTACATTTACATTTTGTCAAGACTTTCTTGTAAAATCTTTTCATGCCCAAAACCGTGCTCCCCGCCCACCAGGCTCGCAGCCGCGAGTCCTTGGCGCGCCTGCTCAAGGCCGCTGCGGAAGTATTGAATAAAGACGGTCTGGAAGGGGCAACCATCCCTCGCATCGCCGCCCGCGCCGGTCTGTCTCCGGGCACCGTGTACCGGCGCTTTCCCGACAAGGACGCCCTGCTCCGCGAAGTGTGCCTTCGCCTGCTCGAAGTAAATTACCGGCAAAGCAAGGAACTGCTAACCGCGAAGCGATGCGAAAATATGTCTCTGAAGGAATTGTCGCGCTTTGTGATTGCGCTCACTTTGAAAGGGCATCACTTCCATCGCGGCCTGCTACGCGCGCTTCTCTTGTTCACGCTTCAGCATCCTGACGCCGCGTTCGTTCGCAAGAGTGAAGAACTCGAATGGAGAACGTTTCACGATGTCGCTGAGCTGCTGCTTACGCGGCGCGGCGAAATCCGGCACCCGGACCCTGACTCCGCAGTGAGATTCGCCCTGCTCATGGTCGGCGTTATGGCTACGGGCATCCTAATCCTGCCCCGCAATCCAACCGATTTTTCTCGCTTTGTGCCTGACGTGGAAGCTCGACTTGAGCGCGAACTTCCCAGGATGTTCTTACGCTATCTTGGAATCGCAGACCCAGACTGAGAGCGGCGAATCGAGATCCGGAGCCTGATACTGAGATTCGACGGCGGATGGGTCACATGCAGGGCACGCGCACTACCGAGCGCTTTGAAATGGCGCTTCCGAAGGTGGAGTAAGAGGAAGTAATTGCTCGGAGCTATGACGTTGCGCACATCGTAGTTAGACTGCCGCATCAGAAGATGATATAAAGGGCACCGTCGGCAAGGTACGCAACCAGTTTGAATCTCAATCCGGTTCTGCTATTGCCCGCCGACCTATTGGTTCGAATCCAATCTCAGGGATGGTCACCCACATCCTGCGCGGCGGGACCAGCCTTAGGGCGAATCGGTGTTCGGCTCTGTGGGTTCAGACCCCCGCCAAACGTTGATGGTTCCGCCGATGCGGGACTCAGGAGATTACCGTGACGCTCGAATTGCTCTGGGAGTTTACACTGGCGGTCGTGCTTCTTGTGGTCGCCCTCAGGACTCTCCGAGTTAAACACGTAATCGTGTACGAGTATCAGAAGGCTTTGAAGTACACAAAAGGGCGTTACATAACCACGCTTGACTCCGGCCAGTATTGGATACTTTCCTTCTCTTCAACAATCGTTCCTGTTGATATTCGGCCCGAGTTCATCACCATTCAGGGGCAAGACGTTCTCAGTGCTGACGGCGTGACGCTAAAAGTTAGCCTAGCGGCGGAATTTCAGGTTGCCGATCCAAATGTGGCCATCAACAAAAATGTCAATTTTCGAACCAGCCTGTACCTGTCTCTGCAGATGGCCCTTCGGGAAATCGTAGGCAAGGAGAAGATAGATACGCTTCTCGAAAATCGTGCCGGGATCAGCGGTAAGCTGATGGAGCTTACATCGCAGAAAGCTTCCGAATTGGGGTTGAAACTTATCTTGGCGGACGTGAAGGACATCATGTTTCCAGGTGAGATGAAGAAGGCGTTTGCCCAAGTTGTCAAAGCCCAGAAAGACGGACTGGCAGCGCTGGAGAGGGCGCGTGGTGAGACCGCAGCACTTCGCAGCCTGGCCAACGCAGCCAGAACAATTGACGGCAATCCCAACTTACTTCAACTGCGAGCCTTGCAGGCTTTATCAGACTCCTCTGGAAACACGCTTGTCATGGGATTACCGAACGGCTCCGTCCCGTTGATGAAACAAAGTGAGAAAAGCGCAGCTCCCGAGCATAAAGACGAGGCCGCTGATTCTTAGTCCGTCTTCCCGCCTGCTAAAATAGTGCTGGCCCCGCATGTTCGAGAATCTCCAGGAAAAACTCCAGCGCGCCTTCAAGTCTCTCCGCGGACAAGCCGTCCTCACGGAAGAGAACATTTCCGAGGCGCTGAAGCAGATTCGTCTGGCGCTGCTTGAAGCCGACGTCAATTTCAAAGTTGTCAAAGACCTCATCGACCGCATCCAGGCCAAGGCAGTCGGCCAGGAAGTGCTGACCGCGCTTTCCCCGGGTGAGCAGGTCATCAAGATCGTCCGCGACGAGCTGGTCACGACTCTAGGCAAGGATACGGCCAAATTAAAGTTTGCCTCGCAACCACCAACTGTCGTGCTCATGGCCGGATTGCAGGGTTCCGGCAAAACCACCACCTCCGGCAAGCTTGCCAACTGGCTTAAGAATGGCGGACATCGGCCGCTGCTGGTCTCGGTCGACGTTTACCGTCCAGCTGCTCGCGAGCAACTCAAAGTGGTTGCGGCTTCGATCAAGGCCAACCTCTACGAAGGCGAGGTTGGTGAAGCGAATACCGCAACCGTCGAGCGGCTTGCCAAAGAAGCGCGGCGCGAAGCGATTAACTCGGGTTGCGACGTGCTTATCGTTGATACTGCTGGCCGTCTCCACATCGATGACCAGCTCATGGAGGAGATGCAGTCGCTCAAGCGGCTGCTCAATCCGCAGGAGATCTTGTTTGTGGCCGACTCAATGACTGGCCAGGACGCGGTCAACTCGGCTGATGAATTCCATAAGAAGCTAACGCTCACCGGCGTTGTTCTCACCAAGATGGATGGCGACGCACGCGGCGGCGCGGCGCTTTCCATTCGTCAAGTCACCGGACAACCCATCAAGTTCATTGGCATCGGCGAAAAATATGATGCGCTTGAGCCTTTTCATCCCGACCGTATTGTGTCGCGCATTCTTGGCATGGGCGACATTCTCTCGCTCATCGAGAAGGCCGAGTCGCAGATCGACAAGAAGAAAGCCAATGAACTTGCCTCCAAGATGCTGGCGGGTAACGGCTTTTCGCTGGAGGATTTTCGCGACCAGTTGCGGCAGGTTCGCAAGATGGGATCGCTGCAAAGTCTGATGGGCATGCTGCCCAACATCGGAGCGTTTTCCGGCATGCAGAAAGCCGCCGACAAAGTGGACGAAAAGCAGATTAACCGGGTCGAGGCCATCATCAATTCGATGACTGGATACGAGCGCAACCATCACGAGGCCATCAACGGCAGCCGCCGCAAACGGATCGCGAGGGGCTCCGGAACGACGGTGCAGGAAGTCAACAATTTGCTCCGCCAATACGCGCAGATGAAAAAAATGTTCAAGCAAATGGGCAAGCCCAGCTTCGCGCGGCGAATGGCGGGGATGAAGTTTCCGGGAATGTAGTTCGTCGATGGTCGACGGTCGTTGGTCGTTCGCCGGCCTTTGAAGTAGGCGGCACCACGAGCCACGGCGGAACGGGCTTTGACCATGGGCAACGCCGGCGTGCATCGCGACTGACGTACCGAGCGACCAACGACTAGCGACCAACGACTGACTCCCATGAAGTGGCGCTCTCTTCCGGAATCCGGCTCCTACGGCGACCTTCGGCCGCTGCGCGAAATTTTTGCCGAGCGCAAGGGTGCCATCGCCAGGTACGTTCCAGCTGACGTTCAGGCTGTCCATACCCGCGCCGTCGCTGGACTCAAAGCTCAGGGAATCGCTGCCCTTGCACTCAAGGTCGGCGACACGTCGCCTTCGTTCGAACTTCCGGACCACAACGGCAAAGCCGCTTCCTCCGCCAATCTTCTCGCTCAGGGGCGCCTCGTTCTTTTGTTCATTCGCGGACGCTGGTGTCCATTTTGCGTTGGCCAGATGGAGGCCATGTCTTACATCGCGGCCGCGCTCGCGGCGGCTGGAGCTTCGCTGGTTGCTGTTTCTCCACAAACGGAGAAGCAGGCCTTCTTCATGCGCGATCAGCACAAGCTTGCTTTCCCCTTGCTGGTGGACGCTCACAACCAGCTTGCCCGGCAGTTTGGACTGGTATACCGCGTCCCCGAAGAACAGCAGGGGCTTTACCGCAGCACCTTCGTCAATCTGCCCTTTGCCAACGGCGACGACAGCTGGGAGTTGCCGATTCCTGCGACCTTTGTTGTCGATCGCGACGGCACCATCCTGTTCGCCTCCGCTAACGAGGACTACACCGATCGTCCCGAACCGCTGGAGATTCTGTCGGTCGTCGAATCTCGCGGCTGAGTAATCGGAAGTTGAACATCGGCTTATAATCCGCTTTGAATACTTATGCCGATCGAGGGTCACATTCTGCAGGACGGCATGGGGCGGGTGTGGGTGTGCCGTGGCGTGATCAGCGGGAAAGAACTCATCGCCAATAATGAGCGCATCCTCATTTCCAAAAGTTACGTGCGCTGGCTGCTCATCGACGAGACCGAGGCCACCCTGGAGATCTCGGCGACGGAAATCCAGACGATCAGGCAGCAGAACGATCGCCTGGCGGCTGTTTTGCCCGATCTAGTCACGGCCGTCCTAGTTCCTTCCGACGTTGGCTTTGGCATGGCGCGCATGTGGGAGATACTGACGGCGCGTCCGGGATGGTCCACCCGCGCCTTCCGGTCCAGGCCCGAAGCGGAGGCCTGGCTGCGCGAGGAAGTGCGGAGCAAATTTGCAATGGAATTGCCGGAGAATTTGAGGTTGCCGTAGGTGGGCATCGCCCCTATGGCTTCGCTGCGGCCACCGCCGCTGAGGGCTAGACCAATCGGCCCGAATCGCCGTCTCTCTAGGCTCCTTGCGCCCTTGCTTTTGGCTTTGCTGGAAGCTTGTCCGGATATCTTCCCTCTGCGCTGGCGAGTTTGGCCGGGGACGGCGCTTCGAGCACATCACTCCAAAAGGATGTAGCCGGATCATCGGCGGAGACGCGGATCTGGCCAGCTGAGGGAGTACTTTCTTTTCCTACCCACGCAACTAGAAACTGTTCCTGCATGTGCAAGCGGGCAAGAGAAACGTGGCTGCCGAGCCGAAGTTTGCCGTGGGATGCCTGTCAAAAGGGCTCCCTTCTGGCTCACGTTAACGGTCAGGACTTCCTGGTCCAAGGGATTGCCGTAAAAGTCGTTCGCGATGAGGCTGACGGGCAAGGCTATCTCGAACCGCCGGTCGCCGCGCTCGATCTTGAACTGGTGCATCAGGCTGCTTAGCTGGGTCGCTATCGAGGCCAATTCCTGCGCCGCTTTTTGTGACTCCTGCGCCGCTTTTTGTGACTCCTGCGCGCGCGACAAGGTGCCTTCGGCCGCCTGTGCCACTCCCCCGATGTTGACCGCGATATCGCCGGCCACGCGGGCCGCTTCGCTGCTGTTGCGGGTCATCTCGTTGGTGGTCGCGTGCTGCTCTTCGACCGCGGCGGCGATGGTCGCGGAAATGTTGTCGATCTGATTAATGACGCCGGTTACCGTGCCGATCGCCGCCACGGCACTTTTGGTGTCCACCTGAATGGCGATGATCTTGCGGCTGATGTCTTCGGTGGCTTTGGCCGTCTGCTTAGCGAGTTCTTTGACTTCGTTCGCGACTACCGCAAAGCCCTTTCCGGCTTCCCCGGCGCGGGCGGCTTCAATGGTGGCATTCAGGGCCAGCAAGTTGGTCTGCTGCGCGATGGAGGTTATGACCTTGAGGACGACTCCGATTTCCCCGCTGGACTGGCCCAACTGGGCGACCGTGGCGTTGGCGGTCTGGGCTGCGCTGACCGCCGAGGCTGCCACTTTGGCAGCTTCGCGGGCATTGGTGGCGATGCTCTGAATGGTCGACATCATCTCGGCGGCCCCCGTCGAGAGGCTTTGCAGGTTCTGGGTGACCTGCTGGGTATCGCGGGAAACGGAGTTCGACTGGACGGCGGTCTCTCCCGAATCGATAGTAATCTGATCGCTGGCTTCGAGCAGTTGCTGACTGGCAGATGCGAGTTTATTGGTTTGGGCCGCGACCCCACGAAGGATTTCCTGCAGTTTGTCCATGAACAGATTAAAGAGGCGGCTGACTTCGCCCAGTTCGTCGTTGCCGAAGCCGTCCGCCGCCTCCAGACGCTTGGTGACGTCGCCCTCGCCCTCGGCGATATTGTGAATCATCTGCGTCAACCGGCTGAGTCGGGTGGCAATGCGGCGGCTCAGGAAGATAGCCACGAAAGTTCCGACAGTCAAATTCGCCAGCGCGGCCACCGCCAGCGTCAGGTTCAGTGAGCGGGTCCCTTTGTCCAAGTCGTCACGGCTGCTTTGCAGCACGGTTTCGAAAGAATCCGCCATCTCACCCAGCGGCTTGTTAAGGGTCCCAGTGAAAGCGCGGTCTTGCTTGTCCCGCATCGCAGTCAATTTCACGTAGGTAAGCACTGCGCTGAAAAGCATCAGGGCCAGCACGATTCCAAACCCCAGTCCCAGCTTTTTCCCCACTGTAAGCTTCATTCGCATCCTCGCCGTCTGTTCCGGGAAATCCTACCTGCAGAGCCTTGGACATGGACCGGCCGTTAACCTTAACTTCGGTGCCCTCTTTGGGAGACTTTAGCGAATTGGCGCTCGAAAGGCCAAGCCGTGGCTCATGACCCGGCCAGATTCAGGCCGCATCCTCAAGCCCTCCCACCGCATCTAAACCTTGACAATGATTCGCTCAGGTTATAGCATGACCCAGAGCGTAATCATCATTCTATTGATTTAAAAGCACTTATTTGTATTGGAGGATACGTTATGGGAAAGATTATTGGAATTGACTTGGGTACCACGAACTCCTGCGTAGCGGTTATGGAGGGTGGAGAGCCCAAGGTTATCGCGAACGAAGAAGGTGGCCGGACGACGCCTTCGGTAGTTGGATTCACCAAAACCGGCGAACGATTGGTGGGGCAGGTCGCCAAGCGGCAGGCTATTACCAATCCTGAGAACACGGTCTACTCGATCAAGCGCTTCATGGGACGCCGCTACGACGAGGTCAGCGAAGAATTGAAGATGGTCCCATACAAAGTTGAGCGCGACGGCGACAACGTGGTGATCGTGGCGCAGGGGAAGAAATATACCCCGCCTGAGATCTCCGCGATGATTCTGCAAAAGTTGAAGAAGGCGGCGGAAGACTACCTGGGCGAGAAAGTGACCGAGGCGGTCATCACCGTGCCTGCCTATTTTAATGATGCCCAGCGCCAGGCTACCAAGGATGCGGGCAAGATTGCGGGCCTTGACGTGAAGCGCATCATCAACGAGCCAACCGCGGCGGCGCTCGCTTACGGGCTCGACAAGGGCAAGGACGAGACCATCGCCGTGTACGACTTCGGCGGCGGCACGTTCGACATTTCGGTGCTTGAGGTTGGCGAGGGCGTCATCGAGGTGAAGGCCACCAATGGAGATACGCACCTGGGCGGCGACAACATCGATCAGCGGCTGGTGGATTGGCTGATTGATGAGTTCAAGAAGGATGAAGGCCTCGACCTGCGCGGCAAGGGGAACGAGATGGCATTGCAGCGTCTGCGCGACGCGGCGGAGCGGGCGAAGATCGAGCTATCGACCACCATGGAGCATGAGATCAATCTGCCGTTTATTACGGCGGATGCTTCCGGTCCGAAGCACCTGGTGAAGAAACTAACGCGGGCGAAGCTCGAAACCATGATCGAAGACATTTTGCAGCGGTCGGTGGGACCGTCTAAGCAGTGCTTGAAAGATGCGGGAGTCGACGCCAGCAAGATTAACGAAGTAGTGCTGGTCGGCGGACAGACGCGCATGCCTCGCATCCAGCAGATCGTAAAAGAACTGTTTGGACGCGAAGGCCACAAGGGTGTCAATCCGGATGAAGTGGTCGCGATTGGCGCTGGGATTCAGGGCGGCGTGCTTGGGGGCGAGGTGAAAGACCTGCTGCTTCTGGACGTCACTCCTTTGACCTTGTCGATCGAGACTTTGGGCGGCGTGGCTACGGCGATGATTCCGCGGAACACTACGATTCCGACCAAGAAGACGGAGACGTTCTCTACAGCAGCCGATAGCCAGACTTCGGTTGAAGTGCATGTGCTGCAGGGGGAGCGGCCTTTGGCGGCGCAGAACCGGACGCTGGGCAAGTTCCATTTGACGGGATTGCCACCGGCGCCTCGGGGCGTTCCGCAGATCGAAGTAACGTTTGATATCGACGCGAACGGCATCCTGAACGTGACCGCGAAAGATATGGCCACCAGCAAGGATCAGAAGATCACGATCACTTCGTCTTCGGGATTGTCCAAGGAAGAGGTCGAGCGGATGGCTAAGGAAGCCGATGCGCACTCGTCCGAAGACAAGGCGCGGCGCGAAGAGATCGAGGCCAAGAATCAGCTCGACTCCATGGTCTACAACATCGAGAAGATGCTGAAGGAGCATGGCGACAAGATCTCGGGCACGGAGCGCGGAGACGTGGAGAATGCGCTGGCGGACGCGAAGAAGGCCATCGAAAGCGGCGACAAGGCACAGATGGATTCAGCGCGCGAGAAGCTGACTGCGGCTTCGCACAAGCTGGCGGAGCAGATGTATAAGGCTACACAGGCGACTCCAGGTGGAGCACCGGGTGCGGGGCCGACCGATGGTCAGGGCGCGGCGTCCGGCACGAACGGCGCTGGCCAGAAGAAAGATGAAGGCGTGATCGACGCCGAGTACGTGGACGTCGAAGACAAGAAGTAACGCGTAGGGACAGCCGCCCTCGGCTGTCCGCCGAGCGCAGCTCGGGCTTTTGGTCTAGTGGCACTTCAGTGGGGGCGCGAAATGCGCCCCCATTTGCATCAAACTTAGAAAGCGGTCATTCCGGGTGCAGGAAAGAGGAAAGCGAATTGAGATTCGAAGTCAATGGACAGATGTTTTTCGTGAATTTCGTCCCCGAAGAGGGGCGCTGGTATTGCTACGCGCCAACCGCCACGGGCTTGCAGAAGATTCCGGTTTCGATGGATGGTTCGCCATTCGAGGCGTCGTTTACCGTGGCCGTGGATGAGCAAGCGAAGGAAGTGGTGAACTGAGAAGGCAGCTATCAGCTTTCAGTTCTCAGTTATCAGTTCGGCTTCTCTGATGTGCGACACTTACGTAGCTGGAAAATCAAAGAATTGCTTGGCTTCAAAGACTGATAGCTGAAAACTGATAGCTGACAGCTACACCATGGCCACCCCAACCAAAGACTATTACGGCGTTCTTGGCGTAAAGAAGTCGGCCTCTACCGACGACATCCGCAAGGCGTTTCGCAAGCTTGCCCGCAAGTATCATCCCGACGTCAATCCTGGCGACAAAGCGGCGGAAGAAAAGTTCAAGACTCTTTCCGAGGCCAACGACGTCCTCAGCGATCCCAAAAAGCGCAAGATTTACGACCAACTGGGCTTCTACTCCGACAACATCGATCCGGCGACGGCGGAGGCCTACGCACGCGGCGGCGGACAGCCTGGGGCTGGCCCCGGCGACTTTGGCGGAGGCTTCCCGGGAGGCCGCCATCCCGGAGGACCGAGCAACGTCGATTTCGGCGGCTTTGACTTCTCGGATCTGTTCGAAGGCGCACGCGCGGGCGGCAGGAAGGGATCGAGCGGCGGGAGCGGCGGCTTCCGCGATATCTTCTCCAGCATCTTCAGTGGTGGAGGGCACGGTGAGGCAGGCGGCGAGGGCCCGGAACCGGGCAGCGATCTCGAGTACCAGGTCAACGTGCCGTTCTGGACTGCGATTCGCGGCGGCGTGATGAAACTCAATATCGCCCGGCGCGATGTTTGCGGAAACTGCCACGGCAATGGATACATCGAAGCTCCGGGAGTATGTCCGCAGTGTCACGGCAAGGGAACGATCGAACAAACGGGCGGAACCGGCGGCCGGATGAAGTTCAACGTCACCTGCCCGCGCTGCCATGGAACGGGCAAGAATATTTCGACCTGCCCCGTCTGCCATGGCGAAGGCAGCATCGAGCGCACAGATCCACTTGAGATCCGCATCAAGGCCGGAACCCGCGATGGGCAGCGGATTCGGATCGCGAGCAAGGGCAATGCCGGGCTGCGCGGCGGCGGAGTTGGCGATCTCTACGTGATCATCCGCATCGACGCGCATCCATTGTTCCAGCGAGACGGCGACGACATCTCCATCACGGTGCCGGTGACGGCCGTGGAAGCCGCTTTGGGATCGAAGATCGAAGTGCCCACCATCGATGGGCGCAGCATGCTGAAGATTCCTCCGGGGACGCAGTCTGGGCAGAAGCTTCGACTGCGCGAAAAAGGCGTGCCGTCGGCGACTAAAGACGGCGTGCGCGGAGATGAAATCGTCGAGGTGAAGATCACTGTGCCTATGCCTCGCGACGAGAAGACTAAAGAACTGCTACGGGAGTTGGCCAAGCTGAATCCCGAGGATCCGCGGGCGGAGTTGTGGGGGAAGGTGTAGCCGCCTAGGGCGCCTTTGCATTATTGAATTTGCGGAGGGCGCACCACATGCGTAAAATCTCTCGCTATGCGCCGTTGCCGATGCATATTCGTAATGGTGTTTTGTTTTTCGCTTGCGTCTCTTTCCTGGTCACAGGAGAAGCAGACGAGTCCGGACTCGCGGGGAACTATTTCCGAGGAAAATAACTACACAAACCCCGCTTTAGGGATGACGATCAACCTGCCGGGAGACTGGCGGGTACTGGAGATGACTACCGAGACCCCTAACGATCCGAGCTGTACGGGACCGCTATGCGGAAGTCCAGACATAAATGCAGTGCTCGAATCAAAACCGGGGTCGACCCCAATTATAGGCTGTATCTATCCGGCTGGAAGCTATCGGCGCAATACCTCAATCGCAATCGCTATCCGCTAAAGTGGTTCGCGGGCATCATGCTCGAAGGCAGTATGGGCAGTGATCTTATAACACTTGAGAAACAAATCGCCCTTCAATTAGATGGAAAGCCAGCCTTCCGTCTGTTGGCGGCGGGGCGCGGAGAGAATACACCTAGAGTTCTCGGCTACGTCTCGGAGGCTCGTGGGTATGTGTTTCTGCTGGTCGGAGCCGCCCCGTCGGCCCCGCGTCCGTTGCAATCTGCAATCGAAGCCTTGAAGTTTCACTAAGACACTGGGATCGGTTCGACTGAGCTGCACTGTGAGCTCTTTCCTACCGCTTCATCCATACAGCGCTTCGCCAGTTGCGCATTTCTCGTTTCGCGATGGGATTGATCTCGCCCCCATTACCTCCGTACCCGCCCGCGTTGACAAAAATTTTCAATTTTCCGCAAAAAAATCTTGCATCTGTGGAAATTTCCCGTAATCTCACACTTGCGAACTAACTTCGCCGACAATGCCCGGGAATCGCTTCCCACCCTGGGAGCCGCGAACAGACAGTCAAGGGAGACGCGGTGGTGAGAGTGAGTCGCCTGAGGAGGAAGCCATAGAAATTGGCAACAGCTACCGCAACCACTCACCTTTCGCAGCCTAGCGTCGTTCCCGCCGCCGCTCCAGATCTCAAGAAGAAGACGACGAAGAAATCTATCCGCCTCACCCTGTGGCCCCTGGTCGCCGCGACCTTCTTTATGGTCTCGGGCGGAACCTATGGCACCGAAGACATCGTGCATGGCGCCGGCTATGGCAAAGCGATTCTCATCCTGCTGCTGACCCCGCTTCTCTGGAGCCTGCCCACCGCCTTCATGATCGGCGAGCTTTCGAGCGCGCTGCCCTTTGAAGGCGGTTACTACGCCTGGGTTCGACGCGCCATGGGAAATTTCTGGGGATTTCAGGAAGCCTGGCTGTCGCTGGTAGCGTCCATTTTCGATATGGCGATTTATCCCACGCTCTTTGTCGCCTACCTCACACGCATGTTTCCCTGGTTTCAGGAAAATCATCGCGGCGTGGCCGTGGCGCTGGGCGTGGTGATTATCTGCGCAATCCTAAATATCATGGGAGTGAAGGTCGTCTCGACGACTTCCCTATGGCTGTTCTTCGCCCTGTCAGCGCCCTTCGCCGCCATCTTTGTGCTGGCTCCGTTCAAAATTCATGCGCTGGCAAATGCGGTTACCAAACCGACTACTTCGAACGTCGACATCCTCGGCGGTCTGCTCATCTGCATGTGGAATTACATGGGATGGGACAACGCCTCGACCATCGCCACCGAAGTGGAGCGTCCGCAGCGAACCTATCCTCGCGCCATGTTGGCCGCGGTGGTCATTGTCTGCGTCAGTTATGTTCTTCCCTTTGCCGCCATGTGGATCACCGGCCTTCCAGCCAGCGCGTGGGAAACTGGCGCTTGGGCCGACATCGCCCAGTTGATGGGCGGTCCGGTGCTCCGGATCGCGCTGGTGGCGGGCGGCATGATGAGCGGCTTCGGCATGTTCAACGCGCTGGTCATGAGCTACTCGCGGCTGCCGTTGGCCATGGCGCAGGATGGAATGCTGCCCAAGGTTTTTGGCAAGCTGCATCCGAAATCGCGCGCGCCCTGGGTTGCGATTCTGGCGCTGGCGGTCGGCTGGGGCTTCGCGTTGAATCTCGGCTTTGAACGCCTGGTCACGCTCGACATCATGATTTACGGGGCAAGCCTGGCGCTCGAATTTGTGGCCTTGATCTGCCTGCGTATTCGCGAGCCGGAATTGAAGCGCCCGTTCCGCGTGCCGGGGGGCATGTTTGGAGCGATTGCGGTTGGCATTCCCCCGGTGTTGCTGCTGGGATTTGCCATCATCCGCAGCGAGCATGAAGTTGTGCTCGGTATGAGTTCGTTCTTGTTTGGCCTGCTCGTTGTTGGCGGCGGCGTAGTCGCCTACCTGATCAACCACACGCTGAAGCCGGCGGGCTGGGCGGCTGCTTCGCCGAAACCGGAGCTAGCCTCCTAACTACATCTGACTCGAAATGGCGGGATGACGCGAGTGCCTCTATCTCACGGCTTCCCCAGTGGCCGTTCCCCGTGTTCCTCTGTGTCCCCTGTGGTTGAGACGTCAGCCGACGCCCCATCCACCCGTAGGCCCCGTCAAAAATCGCCGCCGGCGCCTCCGCCTCCCGTTTGTCCCCCACCGAAATGGAAGTCCGGACTGCTCGGCTCCGGAGCTGGCGGTTGGGGCGATAGCGGGCCGAGTACGGTCGCCCCGACGTTAATCCAGCTCTTATCTTTTCCCGATAGGCGCGCAGCCGTAAAGCCGTGGCGAATTCCGCCCGGTCCACGGGCAAGCCAGCGTCGGAGGAAGACTGCGACACCAGTTAACAATATGCCCAGAAGCATCGGGTCCCAGGTGTGCCGCAGCCATCTGAGATAAGGCTTATTGGAGATGAGAGTCAGGACGGCGATGATCGCGCCCACCGCGATGACGAAGCGGTCCTTCTCGCGAATGCCGCGCGCGAGTACGATTGGCGGCAGGCACCAGATCATCACCCACGTTCCCCAGTAGAACGGCCTCGGGAACAATGCAGAGGTGTCCGGAGTGCCGATCCACCATCGCGCGGGGAGATCCAAAGACAAAAGCTTGAGATTGATGGCCAGATAGATCCCGAGCCAGAGCAACGCTTCGACCAGCGAATACGCCTCGTCGAGGTAGTCGAAGCGGTGGCGGGAGCGTACCGAAGCTATAGCCACTAGCCCGGTTGCATAGAACGCGGCGATGATCAGATGCTGCGCCGAGTGAGACGAGGTCCAGTAGCCCGGCAGAAAGACGACGAAGATCATGGCGGCGAGAAATGCATAGGAGCGCCCGAAGCGGCGCCATATCCAGAGCGAAAAGACGGCGCCGGCGGCGGGAACCAGGAACTGGGCGGCGTCCGGCCTCGGCGAATAAACCCGGGTGAAAAAAGCGGACTGCATTCCCACGCAGAGAAAAACAACCGAGCAGACGGCGAGCGCCTCCTCGATACCGTACCGATAAAGCCGCGCTTGGGAAACGGCGATTTCGGCAGCCGCGTAACAGGCGCCAGCGAAAATCACAAGGAAAACGCCGACGGTTTGGTCCGATGCCCGTGAAAGAAAAACCACGAAGAACAGGCCGAAGGCGGCACCCACGCTGATCAGGGTGAAGAGGAACAAGACCAGCCGCAGAAAAATGTTGGTGGTGCGCAGCTCAGAGACGGTTTCCTTGTCCAGAAGCTGGTACTGCTCTTTGGTGACGAAGCCCTCGCCGACCCAGTCCCTCAGGAGTTTGCGGGCACGCAGAGTCTCTTCGCTGGATGCACTGTAGAGTCTCACGCCTTCCTCCCGAAGCGGCGCCCGATCTGCACCAGCACCACCAGCATAGCCACTCCGCTAACCACGAAATAACCAAAGACATCGGTTCCATCATTGACGTCACGGAGGAACAGCGAGCTGACGCCCACGTAGCCGTAGACGGCGGCATAAGCAACAAAGGCAAACTGCCGGCGCGTCAAGCCCCAGGCAAGAGACGCGCCACACGCGATAATCAGAGCGAGAAACCACACGCCGTAGCCCTCCCGATTAAACACGCCCGAGAGCACTGCCCAAAATAGGACGTTGGCCACGATGTTCAGATAAGTACCGAAGAAATGTGCTTTCAAGCTGCGGCGCTGAAGAAGTGCTCCGCCAACACCGACGAGCAGGCAGTAGAGAAGGGCATATCGGCGATACGCAGCGTCCAGATCGCCCGACCAGTGCGAGATGGTGAGCCCGAACCATCCGGCGAGTGACGACAAACCGAGCGACAGCACGAAGCGATTGTCGAAACGATAAGCGAGGAAGAAAAAGAGGCCGGCGGTCGCCAAAAGATAGAGATCCCATTGTCCAGAGAGCACATGGAAGCGGTTCTCTATGTAACCGAGTTCTAATGACCAGACGAGGCTGCCAAGGTAAAGCACGTAGTCGAACATCGGACTCGGTGCAGGCGTTTCGGCGGTGGACCAGGTGGGCGCGCGGGAAAAGCAGTACCAAAAACTGGCGGTGAGGATGGTGGAGAGGGCGGTCAGTACGAGGACATCACCGATTTGCTGCGACCAGGTGCTGACGGTCCAGCCGAGTCCGGCAACGAACGCCACCACCCCGGCATAGAGGAGAACGTTCAGCTCGAGAAAAAGGGAGAAGGGCTCTCCACGGGAGAGGCCTGCCAAATGGGCGTGCTGCTCCGGCGATATTTTGCCCTGCTCCCTCCATTGCTCTAATCGGGTGAGGATGGTCATGAAGCCGTCATTCTCCGGCCCTGGGACACCATACCCATAGCCCGCCATTGTATCCCGGTGAGCAAGTGGCCCATATCTCTGCGAAAACAATGCGGGTCTTCTTTCAATGTTGCCGGAGAAATAACTGGGGGTGCCCCACTTCTCGCGCTTTTCGAGAAGTGGGCCTTCCGATTGCCGACACCCAAGAGATTTACACCGCCGGGCAGACCCTTTGCGCGAGTTGATGCGCAAAACCGGATTTGAGCCAGCACACACTCGGAGCAATCCCACGCGGCCAGAGTGCATCTCGCCATCGACCCGCCGTCCTTCCCTTTCTCCGGGCCCTCGGCGTCTCGGCGGTGAAACGGCAGGCCGCGCAGTAGAATGATGGGGACATGACCAAGCGTAAATCCAAAGGCGCGTACATGATCTCGGCGGTGGCTGAGATGTATGAAATCCATCCGCAGACCTTGCGCCTCTACGAGCGCGAAGGCTTGCTCAAGCCGAGTCGCACCGAGGGCAACACCCGGCTATATACGGATGAAGATTTGCAGCGGCTCGAGTTCATCCTGTCGCTGGCGCGCGACTTGGGCGTCAACATCAGCGGCATCGCCATCATTCTTCAGATGCGCGAGCGCATGGAAGAAATGCAGCGCCAGATCCAGGAGTTCGTGCAGTACATCCAGCACGAGGTCCTGGCGAGGGCCTCAGCTGCAGCCGATCCCTCCAAAGGCGCAATCGTGCCGCTCCGGCGAACCCTGCCAACCGTGGATTCTTCCCGTCGCAAAGACTCAAAGTAGTCAGGTCTCCCCCGTGGATTTTTCCCTGTGTCCTCTGTGACCTCCTTGGTGAAGGGGCGGGGTTTCTCGCCAACCCGGTATCGGTTTGTCGACTCTTCGGAGCTCAATCACGATGTTGTAATAAGTACCGTGTAGTAGATACACGCATGCGTCTCTTTAACCACACTCGCCCCTGAGCGTTGTCAAGGACTTGCAACCCGCCGTTTGCGCCAGGGCGCACCACGTACTTTCGTCTCTCTCCTGACATTTACACTAATATATGTACATTTACGCCAGTACAATGTTTCGCGCGAAACACTTTGTACGTACAACGCTACTTTTCTCGCTGGAAGCGATAGCGCCCGCCTCGATCTTTTGCCACCTGCTCCGCCACTTTCAAGAAGGCTCTTCCCGCGTGCGACAGCGTGGATTCCTGCCGGTAAACCAGCCGCAGCTTGCGCTGAAAATGCAGATCGCGCACCGGTACGCGCACCAGGTCACCGCGGCTGATCTCATTTTCCACGCTGATCTCGGGCACCAGCGCCACCCCGTTCCCCATGCAAACAAAGCGCTTGATGGCTTGCAGCGTGGGCAGTTCCACGTCCATGTGTAAGGGAGTCTTGTGCTGGCGGAAACTTTCAATCACCTTGTCGCGATACGGAGACGTGACGATGTGGGCCACGAACGATTCCCCGCCCAGTTGCCGGACGCTGACTTCTCCCGCCGACGCCAGCGGATGACCCGGCGGAACAACCAGTACCAACTCGTCCATGTAAACCACCGCCGATTGCAACTGGGGCTCCTGCGGATCGTAAGAAAGTACGCCAAGTTCCACATTGTGCTTGAGAACATCGTCGGGAATGTGACTGCCCAGCGAACGCCGCACCGTGATCTTGATCATGGGATGGCGGCGGCGAAACTCGCCCAGCACTGGCAGCAGGTAGAGCGCGGTGAATTCGTTGGCCGCGATGGCCAGCTTGCCTTTCTGTAATTCGCGCATCTCGACCAGCGCCGCCTCTGCATCCTGGCGCAGGTTGAGCAGCTTCTCCGCGTACTCCTGCAGTACACGGCCGGCGTCGGTGAGGACACCCTCACGGGACGAACGGTCGAAGAGCGGCTCGCCGATCTCCAGCTCAAGTTTGCGGATGGTCTGGCTGACCGCCGATTGGGTGCGAAAAAGCTTTTCCGCGGCGCGCGAAAAGCGGCGTTCGCGCGCTACCGTTAAAAAGACTTCGAGTTGGGATAGGTCCATGGGTTCTCAGGTTCAGGGCTCCACTGGGGACGTCTGTGTGCACGGGTGGAGAAAAAGAGCTTTACCACAGGGGGCACAGAGGAAACCTTGGGTAGTTGTCGACTACAAGCAATCAATAAGCTCTGCTTATACTATCACCCATGCTTATGCTTGTGTAAACATAATAAACTTTTCTTTTGTCCTAATTCATCGATAGAGTTGTAAGGTAATCAGATTTCCCGGAGGGATGGAATCCATGGATCGGCCGCGCATTACTATCTTCGACACCACGCTTCGTGACGGCGAGCAGTCGCCGGGCTGCAGCATGAATGTGCAGGAGAAGTTGCGACTGGCCCAGCAACTGGACCGCCTCGGCGTGGACGTGATCGAAGCCGGATTCCCGATCGCCTCGGATGGCGACTTCGCAGCCGTGCAAAGCATCTCGGCATCGGTGCGGCGTCCGATTATCGCCGGTCTGGCTCGTGCTTGCACTGGCGACGTGGACCGCGCCTGGCAGGCGTTGCAGGGAGCGGCGCACCCGCGCATCCATGTTTTTCTGGCAACCTCTGACATTCATTTGATATATAAGCTGCGCATCACGCGGGAGCAGTGCCTGGAGCAGGCGCGGGAAGCGGTTCGGCACGCCAAGTCGTTATGCGCTGACGTTGAATTTTCGCCCGAAGACGCCACCCGCACCGACGTCGAGTTTCTTTGCCAGGTGGTGGAAGCGGTCATCGCGGCCGGCGCGACCACGGTCAACATTCCCGATACCGTCGGGTACAGCATGCCGGAGGAATACGGCCAGCTTATCCGCACACTGCGGGAGAAAGTCGCCGGTATCGACAAAGTAACCATCTCGACGCACTGCCACAACGACCTTGGCCTGGCGGTCGCGAACTCTCTTGCTGGAGTACAGCAGGGTGCGCGGCAGGTGGAGTGCACCATCAACGGCATCGGCGAGCGCGCCGGTAACGCCGCTCTGGAAGAAATCGTCATGGCCATGCGGCTGCGTCCCGATCGCTATGCTTACCAAGCCGGGGTCGCGAGCGAGCACCTGTTTGCTTCCAGCCAGATGTTGGCGGAGATTACCCGCGTTCCGGTGCAGCCGAACAAGGCCATCACCGGGCGCAATGCGTTTGCGCACGAGGCGGGAATTCATCAGGATGGCATGCTCAAGAATCCGCTGACTTACGAAATCATGACGCCACAATCGGTGGGCGTGCCCGATTCGCGGTTGGTGCTGGGCAAGCACTCCGGGCGGCACGCGCTGGCTCTGCGCTGCGAACAACTGGGACACCAGTTTGAACGCCGTGAACTCGATGAAGTGTATCGCAGGTTTGTGGTTCTTGCCGACCGCATCAAAAAGGTACAGGACAGCCACTTGCTGGAACTGATCCAGGACGTCGTGAAAGGCAACGCCAGCAACAGCGATGCTCTGAGCAGCGAGAGCAAGAAGTTTCCGCCCGCAGCGGTCGCTTTACCTTTTCCGCGCAGCGCGGTCGCGGCGGCTGGAGCCAATGCCAACGACTCCCATCCGGCTCAAGTATCCGTTGGCGCCGGGCAGGCTCAGGCCCAGCCGGGTCCTGCGCCTACCAACTGGTTCGGCGGCGGGGTGCCAACCCCCATCGCTGATCATCACGGCGATCAAGAAGACTATCTTTGGGGCGTGTGAACACTGGGGGCGTGTGAACACTGGGGTGGGTAGCCGCGGCCCTATGGTAAAGAAATGTAAATGCCCCGAAACCGGCTACTCGTGCTGCTAGTCCTCATTTATCTTTATCCTTTCGGACACGAATCAAGACCAAATCGAGGACTCCATGCAACTCCGCGTCACTTCCCTCCCCGGAGACGGAATCGGTCCTGAAGTTACATCGCAAGCCATTTGTGTGCTGGAAGAAGTAGCCGACGGCTTTGGCCACGATCTTGAACTCGACGAAAAAGAGATCGGCGGCGTGGCTCTGGCGAAGTTCGGCAATCCTTTGCCAAACGCGACCATTCAGGCTTGCCTCTCGTCACAGGCGGTGCTGCTCGGCGCGGTCGGCAGCCCAGCCTACGATCACAATCCTCGCGAACTTCGTCCGGAAGCTGGACTGTTGCGCCTGCGCCAGGAGCTTGGAGCGTTCGCGAATTTGCGTCCCGCAGTCTTTCATCCGTCGCTGGCGGCCTGCTCGCCGCTGCGTGAGGAGATTGTCAAAGGGACCGACATTCTGATCGTGCGCGAATTGCTGGGCGGACTTTATTTCGGCCAGCCTCGCTCGATTGAAGATGAGGGCGAAGGCCCTCCCGGCGCGCGGCAGGCGGTCAACACCATGCGCTACAGCGAGCCGGAGATCGAGCGCATCGCCCGCGTCGCATTTGTACTCGCTCGCACCCGGCGCCGGCGCCTGCTCTCGGTTGACAAGTCGAATGTTCTGGAGTGCTCGCGTCTTTGGCGCGAGGTGGTTACTCGCGTCGGACGCGAGTTTGCCGATGTCCAGCTCTCCCACATGTACGTGGACTCGGCCGCCATGTCGCTGGTCCTCAAGCCCACGGAGTTCGACGTCATCCTCACCGAAAATATGTTCGGGGACATCCTGTCCGACCAGGCGGGTGGAGTGGTGGGGTCGCTTGGCCTACTCGCTTCGGCCAGCATCGGAGGCGCGGTTGGTCTTTACGAACCGGTGCACGGCTCAGCTCCTGACATCGCGGGGCAGAACGTCGCCAATCCGCTCGGCGCGATCCTCTCGGTAGCCCTGATGCTGCGCCATACTTTTCATTTACAAAAAGAAGCGGAGTGCGTGGAGGCTGGCGTCACTTCAACTTTGATGGGAGGCTTTCGCACCCGCGATCTTGCCCGCCATGGCGAGCGCACTGTCTCCACGGAAGAAATGGGGGCCCAGATCGCTGAATTCGTACGGCTGGCCGCTAGCGCCAACGATCGGGCCGCGTCTTAGGCTAGGGCTTTACCACGGGGGAACACGGAGGAAACACAGGGGAAACCTACTTATAATTTTCCTGGGGAAGGCACCGCATCGGCCGCATACTCCCCGGTTATCGCATTCCACCGGATCCGCAAAACTTCCACGAACATGCGCAGTCCGTCGCGAAAAGGGTGCAGTCTTGTCCCCTCGCTGTGAGCCCACAGCACTGGAACCTCTTCCACGCGCAAGCCCGCGCGGCGGGCCAAGAACAGAATTTCGGGATCGAATCCCCAGCGCTCAATTTTCTGCAATGGAAAGATGCGTTGCGCGGCGTCTCGGCGAAAAGCTTTGAATCCGCATTGTGTGTCCGCGAAGCGCAAACCGAGAACCACGCGCAGCACCAGATTGAAGATTCGTCCAAACACCTGCCGGTACAGGGGCTGGCGCTCAGTTTGCAGTTCCACCCGCAGCCAGCGGGACCCAATCGCGATGTCGGCGCCTTGGCGAATCGCATCGAAAAGTTTCTGCGCCTCGGTCAACGGTGAAGAGAGATCGGCATCGGTGAACAGGGAAATATCGCCGCGCGCATGCAGCATCCCGTTGCGCACACTGTAACCTTTGCCGCGGTTCCCGGGGTTCTCCACTAGCAGAATCTGCGGATGCACTTTGCCGTATTCGCGCACGATTTGCGCGGTATCGTCACGCGAGCCGTCGTTCACAACCAGAATTTCCGCGTCCCACTTCTGTTCCTGCATATGGCGGAGAAGCGCATCGAGGGTCGGCCGGATGCGGCCGCTTTCGTTATAGGCGGGAATGACAATGGAAAAAGTCAACTTTTCATCCGTGGATGTTGGAGAAATCGGATCATCGGGTGATCGGGTCATCGGGTGATTGAAAGTCAAAGGCTCTGGCATTTGAATTTTAGATGGCCCGATGGCCCGATGATCCGATCACCCGATTTTCATGCCACCTGGCGGCGTTTGTCGAGCATGCTGAAGAACTCGGCGACCAACTCTTCGTCCCAGAGTCCGCTTTGCGCCTCGGCGCGCATGGTAACGGCGGCCTGGTCGTGGCCGAGGGCCAGCTTATACGGACGTGCCGTGCGCAACGCATCATAGATGTCCACTACCTGCAGAATGCGCGGCAGAAGCGGTATCTCGCCCGCCCGCAGGCCATCCGGATAGCCGCTGCCGTCCGAGTGCTCATGATGATGGCGGATGATTGGAAGCACCAGCCGCAACGACTTCAACGGACGGCAAATGGTCTCGCCGGTTATCGGATGCCGTTTCATGATCGTCCACTCCGCGGGCGTCAGATCGCTGCCTTTCTTCAGGATTTCATCAGGCACGGCAATCTTTCCCAGGTCGTGCAGGTAGCCGCCGCGCTGCAGGGCCACGATGCTTTCCTCGTCCAGCCCGAGAAAGCGCCCCAGATCCACGGCATTGCGCGAGAGTCGCTCGCAGTGGCCTTCGGTGTATGGATCGCGCGCCTCCACGCTCAGCCCCAGCGTGCACAGCACCGAATCGGCTGTCTCCAGTTCGTCGGTGAATTCCTTCAACTTCAGCAATGAATGCACACGCGCGAACAGTTCCTCGGGGCTGATTGGCTTGGTCAGAAAATCGTCGGCGCCCGCTTCAATTCCCTTCAGGCGGTCTTCCTGAGCGCTCAGGCCGGTAATCATGACGATCGGAATCAGCCGCGTCTTGGAATCGTCTTTAAGTTCGCGGCACAGTTCGTAGCCGGTCTTGCCCGGCATGACCACGTCGAGCAAAATAAGGTCGGGAGCCTCGCGCTGAATCTCCACCTCTGCCTCGGCCGCGTTGTGTACGGCGACGGTTGGATAGCCGCGGCTGCCGAGCAACTCCTTGAGCAGCGCGGCGTTCACCACATTGTCGTCAACGACCAGAATCGACTGCTTACGGCGGCTGGCCAGAAGATCGCCCATATCCGAATAAGAACTCGATTGCCGAGAAAGGGTTGTCCGGAGCTGTCGCGGCGGTAGACTCATCGCTTCACTCTGCTCAATTTGCTGCGATATTGCAAGGTCGCTAGCGAGAAAACATGTGCCAATCAGCTAGTTGCCCGCAGCTTTAGTAGTTTCGCGCGCGATCGGCCCTGCGTTCTGCCTGGCGTCACACTTGTGCGCGTTGAACTGCTGCTGAACCCCCGCCTGCCCCAGTTGACGGGGATCTGCCGAGAACTGCGCATGGCACAATTCGCAAATACCCCGCGACGGGATGCTGCTGACTCGCTTCAATATTCGCAGACTGCGCCTGGCCATGATCCAGTTTCCCACACCGCTGGAAACTGCGCCACCACAGGGTCACGTAGAAACGGCCTAGGTCACAACTTCGTGCCGTCCCTATCGGGACTCCGGCTTGTTCCACTTTGCCTTCCCGGCACTCACGTGCCGGGCTTTCCTGTGCCGCCGCATTCGCGGCTGGAGCCTTAGCGCGTTCCACCTCCTCGCTCTGCTTGGGGTTGCGACGCAGACTCGGCCGCACCTTCGATAGGTTCCGGGCAGGACCCGGCCGTCCAACTGCTGCCCAACGCTCCGGGAAAACCGAACATTTTGCCTGTTCAACCGTCCTTGCCACGGTTTCCGCGCTCGTGCCAGTCTTCCATCATGCTCCGGAAATTCTTGCCGATTTTCCTTGTGCTCTGCGTACCGTGGAGCGAATGCGCCGCCGTCGCGAAGGTGCACGTCATCACTTTCGGAAAATCGATTTCCGCAAAGTGGCCGAACGCCACCGGACAGAAGTTGCTCGACTTGAAAGTGCGTCCGCTGTTTGTGGATACGCGACTCAAGGAATACACCACCGGAACTCCGCATGAGCTAACCGACCGCCTGTTTGTGGTTCGGCGCGCCTTTCGGGTGAATGACGCGCTGCCTACAGAAAACGGCGCCGCGAGTGCGAACTCCCCGCGCTGGCAATGGCAACGCGGCGGGTGGCTGCTGGTGGACCGCCTGACCGGACGCGTTTCCCAGCTCAACCTGCCTGAGTTCGATGCCTTCTATTCGACCGCCAGTTGGTATCGCGACTACATCGCTTACTGCGGCGTCTCTGAAGATGGCAAGAAACTCTTCGCCATTGTCGCCCAGGTCGGACGCCGCAAGCCAATCCTGAAGAAAGAGGCGGGCGAACCTGCTGCGGGCGACGATCCTGACTCGGAGTGCCCGGCTCCGGTCTGGGAGCGCACGCCGATACGCGTCACATTTCAGCGCGGCGGCGACGCGAAGCTGATGTTCTCTATTCGAAGCCGCGTGGTCGACGTGGTCAACGACGCCGAAGAGCCGGAAGAATAGCGAGTCCCACGATTGCCATGCCGAGAACAAGGCGACCGCTCCCAACGTGTCGATGAAAGCCATGCGCCAGAATGCACCGCCCTAAAAGCTTTACCACAGGGAGCACAGAGGTACACAGGGGGAAACAAATTCTCCCGCGCTCCGCTCCCCGGTGTTCAATCTCCCGCGGCTTCGACTGCGGGACGGTCTTCCGCCGCAGCCCGCTTCGACACCTTCGCGCTGGTCACCAGCACTACCGACGCCACGATGATCGCGCTTCCCATGACGATGTAGCGGTCGATGCGCTCGTGCAGAACCAGCCATCCCAAAAAGACTGCGACCACGGGATTGACGTAGGCGTAGGTGGAAACCTTCGAGGTCGGAACGTGCTGCAGCAGCCAGATGTAGGCGGTATAGCCGACCCAGGAACCGAACACCACGAGATACAGAATCGCGGCCACTCCGCGGAAGGTCCAGGTGACGTCAACATGGGCAGGCTTCTCGACGAGGAGCGCGAAAATCAGATTCGCGATTCCCGCGAAGGTCATCTGCCAAGCGATTGCGCCGAACGGATCGGCGGCCGCAGTTTGCCATTTTTTCGAGAGGACGGAACCGAATGCCCAACTGAACGATCCGAGTTGCAGCGCCAGCGACCACCAGAGTTCGCGATGTCCCAGGGCGTTCGGATGACGAAGATCGGGCCAGATCAGCACGACCACTCCGGCGATTCCGATCACGAGGCCGATTTTGCCGCGGCGCGAGATGTGATGGTCGCCCAGCAACATGCTGTCGAGCACCAGAAACCAGAGTGGCGTAACCGCGATCAGCAGCGCCGACAGGCCGGTGGGAACGATGCGCTCCGCGTAAGACAGGGTGAGATTGCCGCCCATCAATAGCAGAATGCCGACAGCCGCCAGATGGGCAAGCTGGCGCGCCGAAAAAAGAACGCGGCGTCCGGTGAGGGCACAGTAAGCGAGCATGACCGTGCCCGCGATGGAGAAGCGCGCGGCACACATGACGGCCGGAGAGATCTGCTCGACAGCAATGCCGATGCCAAGATAGGTCGAGCCCCAGAAGAGGTAGACCAACCCGAAGGCAACAACGATCTTCCATCGACTCGCGGGTACGACATTGCTCATGAGAATGGCGGTGAGAGGAATTCAGAATATCAGAAGAAGATCGGGTGATCGGGCCATCGAAAGTCAAAGGCGTTTGAATTTAGATGAGCCGATCACCCGATGGCCCGATGACCCGATGTTTTCAGTCGGCGTGTTGGCGGTCGACCGACCAGATCTGTGCCGCGTTCTTTTCCAGCGGATAGAGATGCACCATCCAGTTGAAGACTATGGGAAGAAATTCCCCGCCGTTGGCGTCGCATTCTTCCTTGGTGACGATGGATCCCTTCAGGCCGAACTTCGGATTCGGGGCTAACATTTCCCCCCTGCGGCCCTGGGGCGCCCGGCAGAAATTCACGTGCTCGTGCCATTGCGCGATGCTGAGTGGAATGCGCTGGTTCAAGTCGTCTTCGGTGAAACGCTTGGGAGCCGTGTACATCACGCCCATCAACCGGTAGCCGTCGCCATCTTTTTCGTAAAGGAGCGAGGTGGGATGTTCGGGATTGAAATTCAACCTCGCCGCGAAGGCGTAACGGTAGTTGGTGAAGTGGTACTGCTTCTGCTTCACTTCCGGATGGAAAATTTCGAAACCGTCGCTGAGCGCGACATGATAGTCCTTGTACTTATCCATTACGCCGCGTGCCACTTCAACAATCTTCTGTGCTTTCTCGGCATCGCCTGGTTGCGCCGTGCGGAGCGCGGTCATGTG
>DATFZT010000219.1:0-3499 GCA_035314185.1 Terriglobales bacterium | reverse complement strand
GTGGTCAGCGTGCGACGGTCGCCCCGATGCAACATTTCGTGGGCGATCTCATGGACAAGCGTCGAAAACTCCTCGGCGGGCTGCATCCCGGATAGGAGCGTAATCTTCCCGCCATGCGAGAGACCTTTTGCGGGAGCAATTCTCTCGGAGAAGCTAAGCTGGACACTTTGCGATTCCACGAACTTGAACAAGCGTTCGCGGTATCCGCTCACGTCGCCATTGACTTCGGTCAGTATTGGGAGTTCTTTGCCTTCCGTCTGACTGATGTCTTATCTCGTGATTTGCGGCCGAGCCCCTGCGCGCCCGATGGATCCCGCCGGTAGATGTACTTCTCGATAGCGGTCAAGCGAAGATGGCTGCTATGTCGATTTACAACGTCCTAAGAAAAACCGAACGATTCGGCGCCTCATTCCGTGTTTGTGACCCGAAGGATGCCGGCGTGGGCTCGTGTGATCAGTTTCTAACGGAGCTGAGCTTGCGCGATTGTTCTGTCTACACCCAGCGGGCTTACGCGCTGGGCCTTGCACATTTCTTCAGTTGGCTGCACGCCTCGGGAGGCGATCCTGACCAAGTCACGCGTCAGATCGTCGGCAGCTACATCACCGAGTTCGCGCGAGGTGCGAAGCAGGGTGCTGTCGCCACGCACTCTGCGCAGAAGCCGCGCCAGCCACGCACGGTCAACCATCGGCTGAGCGTGCTCGCGTCTTATTTTGAGTACTGTATTCGCCGCGATACCCAGGACGGGCGGGGTCTGTGGGAGGGTCGCATCAACCCTGCCTCTGGGAACCCTCTCACCGACGAGCTGCGTCACGGGATGATCGGGCGCGACTTGCCTGTGCGCCACAGGCAACGTGACGGATTTCGCCGTCGTATTCCAAGAACGCTCCCGAAGATTCTGGAGCCCGCGGCGATTCAGAAGCTGATCGACAGCGCCGGTTCCTATCGCGATAAAGCGATTCTGATATTGCTGTCTCGCGCTGGTCAGCGCATCGGCGATTGGAGTCCAGTTGCTGGTCGACACGGGATCTTGGGCATGGAACTGGAGGATGTCGACCGCAAACGGCGCTTCATCACCGTGCGCCTGAAGGGCGCGCGGGACCAGCACCGTGTGCCCGTCACCGATGATTTCTGGCCGATTTACGAAGAATACCTGCGCACCGAACGCCGCGCGGCGCCGGACGTTCATGCCATTTGGATCGCTTCTCGGAAAGGTCAAGGCAAACCGCTTCGCTATGCGAGTTTCGAGTCGGCCCTGCGCTACATCGGTCGAAAGGCAGGCATATCGGTTCATCCGCACCTATTCCGTCACACGCTCGCGCAGGGCGTACTCGACGCCACCGGCAACATCAAGGTCGCCCAGGAGATTCTCGGGCATTCACACCTGAGCACGACAGCCGATTTGTACCTGCGCGTCGATCAGCAGGCGATGGTCACTGCGTTGGAGAGGGCAAAGGCTAACACTGGGCGAGCCAAGAAGCAGCACTCGTGGCCATCAGCTAAAGCCGCACAGTACGTCTTCTCTTATGACGATGAAACGATCTCGGAACTGGAGCGTGCCATTGCGCAAGCTTGCGGTGTCGAGCCGACCGGTGGAGATTCTTGATGGGTGCGTTGATGTCTGGAGTCACATCATGCCGCGCAAGTCGTAGTGACTTGCGCGGCGGCCTCCGTGGCTCTGCGGTTGATAAATTCGGCGGCACGTTGTGCGTGCGCGGCTGCGGTGAACACTGCTCGATTATCAGTTGCCAACACTTTCAGCCAAGTTGCGATATAGGACGCGTGGTCTTCGCGGGGCTCAAGAGCGAGTTCCAGGTCGGCGCACAGGAAAGCTGCCCCGAGTTCGGCAACCAGCTCCTCGACAGCGTAACCTTCGCTGCCGAAGCGATGCCCGCCGAAGTCACGGTCGAGCCGGGTCTTGCTGCCTGTCCAGTGAGTGCATTCATGGGCAAGGGTCGCGTAGTAGCTGTCCGCGTCTTGAAAACTCTCGAATGGCGGTATCTGGATCGCATCGGCGGCGATGCTGTAAAACGCACGGTTTCCGCCGTGTCGGATGGTTGCTCCCAAGGCTGCGAAGAACTTTTCCGCGTGATCGATGCGGGCCACTGGGTCGAGTGTAGGCGCGGCTTTCGCGTAATAAACTTCCGGCAGACCTTCGATCTGTTCGACGTTGAAAACGGTGTATCCCTTAAGGAATGGGATTTCCCGGTCGATTTCGTCGCCCGTCTTTTCGTCGGTTTCCTTTCGCTTGATGCTATCCGCGTAGACGACAAGCGAGCCTTTCTCGCCCTTGCGGATGTGGGCGTCAAGCTCCGATGCCTGTTTGAAGGTCATCCAGATGGGCGCCGCGAAGTTCTGCGCCATCGCGCTTGCCCACAGAGAGAGAACGTTGATTCCGCTGTAGGGCTTCCCGTTGTGGCGGAGTGGGCGCGTAATCCGCCCAGCTGCATGTTCGGCATTCCACGACCGAACCCACGGCCTGACGCCTTTTTCCAAGTGACTGACGATCTGATTGGTAATCCGGGTGTAGATGTCCTGCTTTTCGGTTCGCTGCATTGTCTTTCTCCTTTACGAGCGTTTAAAAAACTTCATTCCCTCGTAGTGGAGAGGTGCTGTGCAGAGCGGCCCGAGCAGTCACAGGGCAGCCGGTTTATGGCTGGCGACAGCTTTACCCTTGACGGCGGAAAGGGCCGTCTCTGCTATGGGTTTCGAACGAGGGAATGAGGGGCTTAAAACGCGGAGAGAACAAGGAGGCTATTAAAGAAGATGACGGCATTCCAGAAAGCAGAGGCCCTGGCGGGTCAACGGTATGATCGAGACAAGCTGCTCGCGGTGGTTGACGAGGTCACCACGCATTTCCGTATGCCGAACAGCTTCGAGAGATCCAAGATGGGGGCAGTCTGTCGATACTTGGCCGACGCTCTCGATCGATGCAGCGGATCAACCTTGCAACAGCGCTGGAACGATTTTGAGAAGAGGTTTTGGCCGAAGTGGAAGGCTGGAATCGACCGTTCCGGCGGTAACTATTGGACTTGGGGTGCACGCGTCCTAATATCCGCACGGATGATCGTTCCGAGTCTGGACATTCTGGCCAACGTACGCGTCAACCAGTGGGTCGCGCACTTGCCCGAAGATCACCCGCTCGCGCAGCAACACCGTGCGCTGCTCGGAGCAACCGCTCCGATAACTTGGACTTCATCGTTTAATCGTCACCTGGCTGTTTGCAACGGGCTGCGGCTACTGCTCGCTCGCGGCTACGACAGCCTCCACCATATAAAGGATGACGACTTGAAGCTGCTATCCGCTCGCTGGTCGAAAGGGACGGACGCGCTCGACGCCGCACTCTGCTCCGTCGGCGTGTTTTCTCGGACGCCGAAGCGAGGCTCTGCCCGCCACGGCAGGAAACAGCGGATGACGGCGTCGGAGCTGGTTGAGAACGCCGGCGTACCAGACCGTTTCCAGCAAGTCGTCATTCTTTATCTGGAAACGTACGAAGGTCGAG
>DATFZT010000218.1:0-2916 GCA_035314185.1 Terriglobales bacterium | reverse complement strand
GATGTGGAGCGCGGGATGGTTTTGGCGAAGACGGGGTCGATTACTCCGCACACCAAGTTCAAGGCTGAGGTTTACATCCTGACGAAGGAAGAAGGCGGGCGGCACACGCCGTTCTTCAAGGGATATCGTCCGCAGTTTTATTTGCGGACGACGGACGTAACCGGGATTGCGGAGTTGCCGGCGGGGACGGAGATGGTGATGCCGGGAGACAACGTGAGCCTGGTGATCGAGTTGATCACGCCGGTGGCGATGGAAAAGGGATTGCGGTTCGCGATTCGCGAAGGCGGCCACACGGTGGGAGCAGGCACGATCGCGGAAATTATTACGTAGTCAGCTGTGTGGTAGCTGCGGAGCTTCGCTCCGCTGGACGGCCGAGGGCGGCCGTCCCCACACGAGCAAAGCATCGCGGGACGAGAAGTGTCTCGCAAGAACTAAATAGCTAAGTGCTGGTTTAGGGAGTGAGCAATGCCCCGAGAGATTATTACGTTGCAGTGTGGTGATTGCAAAGAGCGGAACTATTCGAAGACCAAGAACCGCAAAACGACACCGGACCGCCTGGAACTGAAAAAGTTCTGCAGCCGGTGCCGCAAGCACACGCCGCACAAAGAAGTGAAATAATTGGTGATTGGTGATTTGTAATCGAAAAGCCACCGCGGTTTTCAAATCGCCAATTACAAATCGCAAATTACCAATTGGTTTTAGGGGCGTAAGCTCAACGGTTAAACTGTCGGTCTCCAAAACCGAACTTGGGGGTTCGAATCCCTCCGCCCCTGCCAGAGTTCAGGCCCGAGAGGGAGCAGTCGAGGAAAGCGGGAAGGTATGGCGACGGCAGTAGAACAGAACGCGATTGCAACCACGTTAAGATCCTGGCCCGAGCGGATCAGGACGTTTTACAACGATGTGCGCACGGAGATGAAGAAAGTAACGTCTCCCACGCGTAAAGAAGTGCAGGCAACGACGACGGTGGTGATTATCACCGTTTTCCTGTTTGCGTTTTATTTCTGGGTGGTGGATTTGGCGATCACCAACAGCCTGGAACGGGGTTTGCATTATTTCTCGCGCCATTAGGTACGAGCGAAAGAAGCGATTGAATGCCGGATACGGATTCGAATAATAAGGAAAAAAACGAGAGTGCCGCTGCGGTTGGCATTGGCTCAGAAGGCGAAGGCCAGCAGACGACGACTCCGCCTCCCGCGGAAGCGGCACCGAGCGGTGCGCCCGCGCGCAATCCGAATATGAAGTGGTACATCATCCACGCCTATTCGGGCTTCGAGCGCAAGGTGCGAGAGTCGCTCGAATCGCGAGTGCAGGCTTTCGGGTTGCAGGACAGGATCGGCAGGGTTCTGATTCCGACCGAGTCAGTCACCGAAGTCCGTGGCGGCAAGAAATACACCTCGGAGCGCATGTTCTATCCCGGCTATGTGCTGGTGGAGATGGACATGGACGATCACGTGTGGCACGTGGTGAAGTCGACGCCGCGGGTGACGGGATTTGTGGGCACCGGGCAGCAGCCGACGCCGCTGTCGGAAGAGGAAGTCAATCACATTGTTTACAAAGTCGCCGACAGCCGGGAAAAGCCGAAGCTCAAGGTCAAGTTCGAAAAGGGCGAGACGGTGCGCATCGGCGAGGGTCCGTTCGCAACCTTTACGGGCGTGGTCGACGATGTGAACGAAGATCGCGAGACTTTGAAAGTGATGGTCACCATCTTCGGGCGTTCGACTCCGGTGGAATTGGAGTTTGGGCAGGTGGAGAAAGTCGCATAGCGATTTTCAGTGGAGACGCGGCTTGCCGCGTCTTGGCGGCGGGAGACGGGGCAAGCCCCGTCTCTACATGAAGATGAGTTGGGAAAGGCATCATGGCTAAGAAAGCTACAGGATCGGTGAAGTTGCAGATTGCGGCGGGCAAGGCCACGCCGGCGCCTCCGGTGGGACCGGCGCTCGGTCAGGCGCAAGTCAATATCATGGAGTTCTGCAAACAGTTCAATGCCCGCACCGGGCAGAAGGAATTGGAAGGGCTGATCGTTCCGGTCGTGATCACGGTCTACAGCGACCGCTCGTTCACGTTTATTACCAAGACGCCGCCGGCTTCGGTATTGCTGAAGCGCGCGGCTGGCATCGCCAAGGGATCGGGCGCTCCTAATAAGGATAAAGTCGGCAAGGTGACGCTGAAGCAGGTCGAGGAAATTGCTAAACAGAAGATGCCGGACCTGAACGCCGCGTCGGTCGATGCCGCCATCCGGAGCGTGCGCGGTACGGCGCGCTCGATGGGGATTGAAGTGGCGGAATAGATTTTCGTGTGGTGACGGGGCTCCGCCCCGTTTGCGGGGCAAAGTCCCGCCACCACACAAGAAATGTGGTCGAAAACACTACGGCTCTTCGGAACAACGAAGCGGCGGTGGGAGACTGAGGTGAAAATGAAGAAGTCAGGAAAGAATATCGAAAAGTCGCGGAAAGCAGTCGAGCCGCGGCCTTACACGCTGCAGGAAGCGGTTCCACTTCTGCAGAAAGTGAAATACGCGAAGTTCGACGAGACGGTCGAAGTGACGTTGCGGCTGGGCGTCGATCCAAAGCATGCTGACCAGATGGTGCGGGGCACGGTCGTGCTTCCTCACGGACTGGGCAAGTCGAAAAAAGTTCTGGTCATCGCGAGCGGCGAAAAAGTGCGTGAGGCGGAAGCAGCGGGCGCGGACTTTGTTGGCGGCGAAGATATGGTCGAGAAGATCACGAAAGAAAACTGGACCGACTTCGACGCGCTGATCGCCACACCCGACATGATGAAATCGGTCGGCCGTCTGGGCAAGGTGCTCGGACCGAAGGGTCTGATGCCGAATCCGAAAACGGGGACGGTCACTATGGACGTCGCTCGTGCCGTGCAGGAAGTCAAAGCCGGCAAGGTCGAGTTTCGTACTGACAAGAC
>DATFZT010000217.1:0-2774 GCA_035314185.1 Terriglobales bacterium | reverse complement strand
AAATCCTTATGCGCTGGTAACCCCAGTAACGAAAATTATCCGCCAGATGGCCGCCGATGAACCCGTTGAGCACGCCGCCACTCTGGAAGACATCCGCGCAAAAGTGCTCGCGCCAGACCGCTTGAACTCCCTGGTCTTCGGCGTGTTCGCCGCGGTCGCATTGCTGATCGCCGTGGTGGGCGTCGCCGGCGTGCTGGCATTTTCCGTCAGCGCGCGCACTCGCGAATTCGGCATCCGTTTGGCGCTCGGGGCACAGCCGCAAAATCTGCTCAGAGGTGTTGTCGCCGAAGGCGTGCTGATGGCCGGCGTTGGCGTTGTCGCGGGTGCGGCGTTCGGGCTCGCCGTCGCGCGCGTGGCAGGCAGTTATTTCGGCGACTTAAAAATGCCCGGCGCATTGCCCGTGATCATTTCCGCGCTTGTGCTCTTAGGCGCGGCGGTGGTCGCTTCGATGCTCCCCGCTGCCCGCGCCGCCCGCGTGGACGTCATCCAAGCACTTCACTCGGAATAGTTTTTGAACCGCGCTACAGCGCGATTCAGCCTGAGAACCGCCGTGCCGGTTCGAAGGGTCCGCGCCACAGCGCGATTCATCATTGGGCAACCTTTACTTTAAACGTCACCGTGTTGGCCCCGCCGGCGTTCGTAATGACGAACTTGTATTGTGCGTCCCCCGTAGGCGTCACCTTAACCGAACACTTCGGTCCCGGCGAGTCGTCCTTAGCCACTTCCGCACCGGAAGCGTCGTAAACGAAAAGGTGCACGTCGGTATTCTTCATGCCGCCCGTGGTGGCCTCGAACTCTTTCCCCGCCGTGAAAGCCAGCAGGTAAGCGACCTCTCCCTTATCCTTCATCTCGATCTTCTTGCCGTGGAACGCCGCCGCCTTGCCCAGGTCGGTCGGCTTCACGCCCTGCGCGGCACACAGCGTAGCGACCGCGAACATAACTGCCACCACCGCTGTGACGAACCCACCAATCGATTTCATTGCTCTTTCCTCCAGAGTCGGATCAGATCCGCAGCATCCATGGTTGGCCGCCACGCATTAGGAAGGTATGAGGACTTCGTAAAGTTTTTACAAAGGTCGTCGCGCCCAGCAGGGACTGGCTCAGGCCGAACCGCTCACTGTCGAGAACACGGATGATCACCCCTGCATCGGCTCGTGCTGGATGAACCCATTTAGCGCGGCAGCGAAATTCCCGCTTTCCGATTACGCGACGCATCGCATGCATGTTATGCGCTGGCGGGTTCGCGATGATCTCGCAGGAGTATTGCGATGTTCAAATGGATGGGAAGGGGAGCACGCAACTGTGACCAAACGCAAACGCAGTGGGGTAGATGAATACATAGCAAGGTGTCCCAAAGAGGCGCAAGGAGCTCTCGCGAAGCTCAGAGCGGCCATACGGGCGGCAGCCCCCGGCGCCACGGAACGCACCGATTATTTCCGCATGCCCGGATATTCCAATCCAGGAGTTGATTATTACGACGGGATGTTTACCTGGTTCAGCTTCAAGAAACCACACATACGCCTGCATGTACCCCCGTCAGTAATCCAAGCTCACAGGAAGGAACTCGCAGGTTATGCCACAACGAAAGCCATCGTAAGCTTCCCAAACGGTAAACCACTACCAATAACATTGGTGAAGAAACTGGTGAAAGCCAGTCTAAAGGCAATGAAAGATAAGTCGGAATAGACTTCGTCGCAAGTGCCCATTCCCATCGAATTCACGTTCCTCAGCCAGTCTCGGTTCCTCCCGTCCCCCATCGAGTTTTGCCCCAAAACCCTAATTTGCTTTGAGCGGTGTGGATGGGTGTGCCGCCCGCCCGGAAAATCCAGTGCGTGCGTCGAGGTGGTGTGGAAGGACGCGCGACCCGCCCTAAAGATGAACGATTTCGACGTCGCTCCACTTGTCGCGAAGGTATTCGGCGACAAGGCGACGATGACAATGTTCCGGCTTATCTTCACTACATAGCAAACAAGCGTTCCCAAGGACTTCTCTAGACACTTCGCGCTCGATTTGCCGCTCGCGCATCAATTCCAGAAACTGCTTTTCATAGAGCTGCCAGTCGCCGCGCTTTTTCTTGTAGCTGTCGATCATTTGCTGAGTCGAGGCGAGCAACGGCAGGTGAAGATAGTCGATGCCGCAGATGACCTGGAGAAAATAACGGAGATCGTCTTTCTTCGCGAATCCGGCAAGTTGCGAAACGTTGTTGAGGCGCACATCCACAAGCCGCTCGGTGCGGGAATTCTTCAGGCGAGCAAAAAACTGCTCGGCGGATTTTTTGGTAAAGCCGATGGTGAAGAGCTTCATCGGCCTCTCGCAAAAGAGCGCGATTCTTGATCTGGCATCGTCGGCTTGTAGGCGATCTTCTCGCCTTGGATCCTGTACGCTTCAAAAATCCATTCGGACTTGTCTCGGAAGAGCGGCTCAGTTCCGTTCGCATATCGTCGCTCGATCGGTGAGAGCTCCTGCTCGGTGCGACTACTGACAGGTCGGACCCAGGCTCCCAGCCGGCCTGCTGCCGAAATCTCTTTGCCGGCAACGCATCTGCCCGACAGTTTTCAGGGAGGACCTCAGTCCTGTGCTATGCACGGGGCCGGCGCGATGGTGCTGGCGAACGTCATGCGGATGCCGTGCTTCGGGCGCAGAATGACCATCGGACGAGCTTCGATGGTTTGGTCCGGAACCAGCTGAAAATCGTATTTTCTGAGCAGATCGCTCAAAATCATGAGGATCTGCAGCATCGCGTAGTTTCCGCCGATACAGCCTCGCGGTCCGCC
>DATFZT010000216.1:0-25163 GCA_035314185.1 Terriglobales bacterium | reverse complement strand
CTCCCGCCATGCTCTCGACCGCGAAGTCTTCATCGACCGTTCCCACAACTCCGCCATCCGGTTCGGCGACCACCGTGAACAGGGCGTTGTCAGGGATCGCCCCGCCGCTGGTGATCGCAGCCAGACGGGCTCCGCGGCGCGCTCGCAGTTTGCGGTTGATGCGGTCGTGATGCAGGTACGCACCGTAGCGACCGCGCTGCGAGGTGATTCCTTCGGAGAGCATGGCGAGCACGGCGTCGAATGTTTCACGCGAGAGATTGCGATAGGGATAGGCCCGCTTCACGAGCGCGAATAACTCGTCTTCATCCCATCCGTCATTTGATTGATCGCCGGATTTGTTAGCCGTGGCCGCGCTGCCCGAAGCGGCGCAGCACGCTACGATCTGCTGCGCCAGCACATCGAGCGAAGCTTCGGGAAAAATCAGGCGGTCGAGATCGCCGCGGCGAATCGCCCGCACCAGGACAGCGCATTCCGCCAAATCGTCGCGCGTGGTGACAAAGAAACGTCCTTTAGGAACTGCGCCGCGCCAGTGGCCCGAACGGCCTACGCGCTGCAACGCAACCGCAATCGAACGTGGCGAACTGATATGGCACACCAGGTCCACGGTTCCGACGTCGATGCCAAGTTCGAGCGATGCGGTTGCCACCAGCACCTTTACCTGGCCTTCTTTCAGTTTTCGTTCGGCTTCAAGACGCAGCTTGCGCGAGAGGCTTCCGTGATGCGCGGCAACGTTTTCCTCGCCCAGTCGCTCGCCCAGTTGATGGGCAATGCGCTCGGCCAGGCGCCGTGTGTTCACGAAGACGAGTGTGGAGCGGTGCTGGTTCACAAGTTGCACGATGCGCTCGTAAATCTCGTCCCACATCTGGTTCGACGCGACCGGGCCGAGTTCGGAAGACGGAACCTCGACTCCGAGGTCGAGCTTGCGCTTGTGGCCTACGTTGACGATCACAGGAGCGGGGCGCGGATTCTTGGGATCGGAACTGCCTGAGAGGAAATGCGCGACTTCTTCGATGGGCTTCTGTGTTGCAGAAAGGCCGATGCGCGCGGGCGGACGCTCGGTCAGCGCTTCCAGGCGCTCGAGCGAAAGCGCCAGATGCACGCCGCGCTTGTCGTCGGCCACGGCGTGGATTTCGTCGATAATTACGGTCTCGACATCGCGCAGGATAGCGCGGCTTTTCTCCGCCGTGAGCAGGATGTAGAACGACTCGGGCGTGGTGACCAGAATGTGCGGCGGGCGCTTCAGCATGAGGCGCCGGTCTTTCATCAGCGTGTCGCCGGTGCGTACGGCAGTGCGAATCTCGGGCATCAGCAGGCCGCGATCGCCGGCCATCTGCAGAATTTCTCCGAGCGGGATTTCGAGATTTTTCTGAATGTCGTTGCTGAGCGCTTTGAGCGGGGAGACGTACAGAACTTCGGTGCGATCGCGCAGGTCGCCGGCAAGTGCCTTGCAGACGAGGCGGTTAATGCAGGCGAGGAAAGCGGCCAGCGTCTTGCCCGATCCGGTGGGAGCCGAAATTAGCGTGGTGTGGCCGGCGAGGATGTGGGGCCAGCCCTGCTCCTGCGGTTCGGTCGGCGTCGAGAAACGCGTGGTGAACCATTCCTGAACCAGCGGATGGGCCCAGGCTAACGAAGGAGAGACTGCGGACGGCATGGGAAAGATTGTAGCCGGAATTCGGAGTTTCGTAAAATGTTCGCCTTCGTACGGAAAAGACAATCGGGCCGCTTGGGGCTTAATATGGCGGATATGACTTTGGCTTATTCGTATTCTGACCTCGCGAAGATGATTGATCATTCGCTGCTGAATCCGACCTTGAAGTGGGAAGATCTGGAGAATGGTATTTCGCTGGCGCTGGCCTACGATGTGGCGAGCGTTTGCATCATGCCTTACGCGCTGAAGCACTGTGCGGAGCGTTTGCGCGGCATTCATTCCGATGGCAAAGTCCGCGCCAGCACTACGATTGGGTTTCCGCACGGAGTCCACACCACCGCGATCAAGGTGGCCGAGGTTCGGCAGGCGCTGGCTGACGACGGCGAGGAGCTCGACATGGTGGTGAACGTCAGCAAAGTGCTGAGCGGCGATTGGCCATATGTGGAAGACGATATCCGCGCCGTGGTGGACATTACTCATGCGGCGGGTCAGAAGGTGAAGGTCATCTTTGAAAACGCTTACCTCAACGATGATCAGAAGATACGACTGTGTGAAATCTGCGGCGAGGTGGGCGCGGATTGGGTGAAGACGTCGACTGGCTATGCTCCAACCGGCGCGACGGATGCGGATCTGATCCTCATGCGCCGGCATTCTCCGCCTTCGGTGCAGGTGAAGGCTGCGGGCGGTATTCGGGACCTGGACGGGCTGCTGCGGGTGCGGGCTCTGGGTGTGACGCGCTGCGGGGCCACGCGGACGGCCTCCATGCTGGACGAAGCGCGCCGCCGGCTTGGGCTGCCTGCCATCGAGTTGCAGGGTGTGGTCGTGCAGCGACCGTAGCCGCTGCTGCCGAGGACCATCTCTCCCACAGTCGGAATTTTGCAGTAGTGTAGGTGCGTACCATCGGTGGCTTACATATGCTATGATGTAGGCCTTATGGAAGCTATCTTTACCGTGGTCAGCTCGAAGGGCCAGATCGTGATTCCGGCCGTCCTGCGCGAGAAGCTGGGGATCAAGACCGGGACGCGCATCGCCATCCACACCGAGGAGAATCAGTTGATCCTGCAGCCCATCACGGCGGGCTACATTGACAGTCTCGTCGGCTGCTGTAAAGGGAAGGATTCGCTGGTCGAGGCCCGCGAGCGCGAGCACCGAATCGAGAAACGATGAAGAAGTATGCGCTCGATGCCAACGCACTGCTTGATTTTCTGGACCTTGGCCCAGGAGCGCAGCGCGTGCGAGCAATTCTGCACGAGGCCCGGCAGCAGCGCGCCGCCGTCGTAGTCTCAGTTCTGAACTGGGGAGAAATCTTCTACTTGCTGTGGCAGAAGCGCGGCGAAGAAAAGGCGCGGGAGACGATTGCCGCTCTGTCGCGCCTCCCGATTGAAATCGTCCCTGTCGATCTTGCTCAGGCCATGAAAGCCGGCGAATTTAAGGCTGTCCACAAGATTCCATACGTGGATTGCATTGCTGCGGCTCTCTCCACCCTGCGGGGGGCCACGCTGGTCACTTCCGATCGCGATTTCGAGAAACTTGGACGCCATTTTCCGGTGTTGTGGATTACGCGTCCATGAATGCGAGACTGGCTGAATGCTAGAATCGCGGCGATGGCTAAATTGTCTGCTAGCGCTCGTGCCCGCAAAATTAAACTTATCCTCTTCGACGTTGACGGCGTGCTTACCGACGGCAAAATCTGGATTTTCCCCGCGCCTGGAGGCTCGCAGTCTGGAAATCCGCAGAGTGTGCTCGAAAAGTCTGCCCAGGGCTCTCGTCCAGAAGGACAGGGAGGCTTCGGACTCCACAGCACCAGCTTGATCGAGGCCAAGGGCTTCCACGCGCACGACGGCACCGGCATTTCCCTGGCGCGGCTGGCGGGAATCAAGACCGGGATCATCACCAAGCGCATCTCTGAAACCGTTGCCCTCCGCGCGCGTGATCTGAAGATGGATCACGTGTACCAGGGGATTCAGGACAAGGCGTCGGTATTTGCGCAGATTCTTGAAAAAGACGGGATTACCGCCACCGAGGCTGCTTTCGTTGGCGACGACGTGATCGATCTTCCGGCGATGCGCAAATGTGGCCTGGCCATTGCGGTGAAGAACGCGCGGCCCGAGGTGAAAGCCGAAGCCCACTGGACTACGCCGCACGCTGGAGGAGATGGCGCGGCTCGCGACGCGGTCGAATACATCTTGAAAGCGCAGGGTAAATGGAAGCGGGTGGTCGAGGAATATATTTCGGAGAGAAGCTGACGGCGGTCAGCTTTCAGAGGTCAGTTTTCAGTTATCAGTGAAATTCACCCACCGGTTGCGTACTTGGGGCGTGCTCGGGTTTGCAACCGGTGGGTTTTTCTCCCTACTCACCCTGTTGTTTTCAGGAGCAATGGCTTTGAAAACCCCGTGCCGCTGCAAAAGTTGCGAGGTGGTTTCCGATTTTCCCTGAACCCCTTCCGGGCCAACAAGTTATCGGATCTAATCGGGGATGGCCAAGGTCTTCGCTGCCATGAGTTCGGTGAAGCGGGGATCCTTGCGCAGGGTGCTGAACTCATTGTCTTTATATACGTCCTTGATGTCCTTGTAACCGTCCTCCATTGCCTTCTTTAGATAGTGCAAGGAACGGTCGGGATCGCCCGTTTTGGCGTAGAGCTTGGCGAGAACATAGTTGTAGTGGCCGCGGTCTTCGGGAGAAGGCAGTTTGGCTTGCACTCCGGCGTGTGAGCTGCGATCGAAGATGTCGGGATCAAGCTGCAACGCTTTGGCATAACACTGCACGGCTTTTTCGAACTGTTTGTTGCTGAAATATGCCGTGCCCATGTTGCTGAAGTAGGAGCCGGCATCATCATTCAACGAGATCGCTTTCTGATAGTTCCGGATCGCTGCGCTGTAGTTACGCAACGCATAATAAACGACGCCGAGATTGTTGTAGGCGTCGGCGTGGCTATGATCAGCTTTGATGGAGCGTTCGAAACTCTTCTTGGCTTCCTTGTAGCGCTGCGTCATGAGCTGGCAGATTCCGATTTTGTTGAACAGGGACGCGTTCCCCGGCACGCCTTTCAGGGCGGCCTGGTAGTAGTCGATGGCGTCTAGGAAGTCTTTCTCGGTGCGCAGTTCGTCGCCCCGTTGTTCGAGTCGGTCGGGCGGCGTCCCGGGAACGGGCGGTTCGGCGCGGTGTTGCAGCGGAGGGATGACTTGCAACTGTTCGGTGTTCTGAGCTGGCGATGGGAGAACGAGAAGAGCAGCGAAGAGAAGCGATACAGAGCTGATGCGGATCCAGGAAAACATATCCCACCCCCGGCCGGACCTACCAAACTTCACAGTTTCGTAGCATTTCAGCGTGCGACGTTACGTCACTTGCAAGTTTGAGGCCATGGAACTGGGGTTGCGATATTAAGGCGCTCTGTATTATGACGCTACTGCATTATGACGCTACTCCATTATTACTATGGCGGCGGCGTGCTGCCACTGCTCTTAGACGGAGCAGGCGCGTTCTTGTCATCCTTTTGGGGAGGGCTGTCCCCCTTAAATACGTCAACAATCTTGCCGAAGAAGCTTTTCTTCTTCTTGGCCTCCTCCTCAGATTGGACACCGTTGGGCGCCTGCGGGTTCCCGTTCGCGGTGGGCGGAGGCAGCGGTTTCTCGGAATTTCCGCCAAACATGCGGGAGAAGAACCCCTGTACACCACCGCTCTGGTCGCAGGTATCGCGCGGCTCGGTGCCGGCCACGAAGGCAATCGTGTAGTCGTCGGGGCAAGCAGGGGTTGCCAGGCGGTTGGTGATTTTGTCGAGCTGGACATCCACCACGCCTACGGGCTGGGTGAAGGCCTGCACGTTCTCGTACTGGGGCAGGGTAACCGCCTTTTTCATAAACTCGGCCCAAATGGGGGCAGCTGTATGCGCGCCTTCCAGGTGGATGTCGCTGTAATCGTCGTATCCCACCCAGACGATGCAGAGCAGATTGCTGGTATAGCCGGCGAACCATCCGTCGTGCGAAGTGCCGGTTTTTCCGGCCGCGGGAGCGGTGAATCCGCGGGAGCGCACCCCGGCGGCGGTGCCGAAATTCATGACGCCTTCCAGCATGTTGGTCATGACGAAGGCGATGCGCGGATCGAGAACCTGCTTCCTCTCGGCTCCGAAGTTGACGACGATGTCGCCCTTGGCGTTGCGCACGGAATTTACGAAAACGGGTGAGAGCCGCACGCCGCCGTTGGCAAAAGTTGTGTAGGCCGCGGTCATGTCGACCGGGGTGGCGTCGTAGGCGCCGATCGCCATCGCCGGCGTGGCTTTCACCGAGGCGATTCCGGCGGACCGGGCCAGATCCGCCACTTTGTCGTAGCCGACTTCTTCCGCCACTTTCACGGTCGCGTTGTTGAGCGAAAGTGCCAGCGCGTAACGGAGGGTGATGTCGCCGTGATATTCCTCTTTGTAGTTGCGCGGCTCATAAATCTGATCGCCGTAAGCGAAGGTCGAAGGCTGATCGGAAACCGTAGATGCCGGCGTGATCACGGCGGTCGATCCGTCTATTGCCGTATTCATCGCGGCCGCGTACACAAACGGTTTGAAGATGGAGCCGGTGGGACGCTTGGCGAGGGCGTGGTTCAACTGGCTGGTTCCGTAGTTTCGTCCGCCAACGAGCGCCCTGATTTCGCCGGTGTGCGGGTCCATGGCGACGAGCGCCACCTGCGCCTGCGGGCCGGGGGTGACCGTGGTTTCAAACTTCTTTCCCACCTTGGTCCGTTTGGTACGCATTTTCGTGATCTGATCGTCCACCAGCTTGATGCCGGTTTCGACCGCCTGCGCGGCGGCCTGTTGCAGCGCGGGATCGAGCGTCGTGTAAATGCGATACTCCTGCTCGTTGACCTCGCGCTCGTTCAGTTTGCTGACGACGGTGTCGCGAACCATATCCACGAAGTAGGGTGCATCGCTGGCCTCGACGTTCGGCGGAGCGAGTTTCAAGGGCATCGCCTTGGCTTTGTCGGCCTGCTCGCGCGTGATGTCCCCGGTTTCCACCATGGACTCGATCACCAGATTGCGGCGGTCGAGGGCGCGCTCGGGATGGCGATAGGGCGAAAGATAACTGGGCGCCTGGATCAATCCGGCGAGCAGCGCGGCTTCCGGCAGGGTGATGTCTTTGAGGTCTTTGTTGAAATAGGAGCGGGAGCCTTCGGCCAGGCCCGAGATGGTGAACGATCCGCGTTGTCCCAAATCGACGCGGTTGGCGTAGAACTCGAAAATCTGTTGCTTGGAGAATTTCTGTTCCAACTCCACCGCGATCAGCATTTCGATCAACTTGCGCTTGAAGGTTTTCTCCGGGCTCAGAAAGAACGCCCGTGACAGCTGCATGGTGATCGTCGAACCGCCCTGTTGATGGCGCTGATGGGTGAAGTCGATCCAGGCCGCCTCGGCCAGCCGCATGAAATTGACGCCGCTGTGCTGAAAGAAGCGGCGGTCTTCGATCGACGTTACCGCTTGCACCACGATCTTGGGGATGTCGTCATACTTTACCAATTGACGCTTGGAGCGTTGCTCGGCGTCGAACAGCGAAGCCAGCATCTGGGGCTCGAGTTCATAGGCGGCGAGGTCGCCGGTAACGCGGCTGTTGATGGCGGAAACCGCTCCGTCGACGACGGTGATGGTGGCCGGTTCGGGACTGTGGTAAGACTCGGGGCCGGGCAGAACTTCAATCGAGCCGCCATGCAGACGATAACTGCCGAGCGAAGATTCGTCGTCCTTCTCCGCATAGCCGGCGTGACGCAGTTCGGCGGCAAGTTCAGAGACAGAGGCCTTCATTCCGACCCTCACCACCCGCGGAGCAGCGAAAATCTTGGCCGCAGTGGCGAACGCCGGGCCGCGGAAGCGCTGCTCGATGATGCGGTCGTACTTTACATACCAGTAGGCAAAAAAGCCGATCACCAGGAGCGCTGCCGAGAGAAAACAGAGCAGGGCAACGCGCATGACCGGATCGCGAGCCGACAGGCGACTCCCGGCGCGGCCTTGATTGCGGCCTTGATCGCGGCTTTGGTTGCTCGGCCCGCCGTTTCCTGCCCGCGGGATTTTCAGCTTAATGGCCATGGAGAGACCGGTGCATCCTGTAGAAGAGCAATTCTCAGTCCGAAACTGATTTCGGAGCCAGGGTGCGTTTGTGATTGATTCTAAACCACCGGGCACCCTCCACAACCATTTGGATGCGTGTCAAAGGATGGACGGGGTGTGGGTGGCCACTCTCCGAGGCGACCGTACAAACCGACGGGAATCCGAACCCAGACAATCTGGGTCGTGAGTGAAATCGCTGTTAGCGACAGTTAGCGAGATTTCTTCGCTACTCAAAGGTAGTCCAATTCCACAGGCAGGGCGAAAGAGCCGGTGGGCCGTGCCCACGGCGGATGGGGATTTTGGTGGGTGGGGGGTAGGGGGGAGGGGGACAGTATACATTAGATATAATCTCAACAGTAACCATCCGGGCCTCTTCGCGGATGGTCGGCTTTCCCATAATCCGGCCGTGTCCGTGCGTTAATGAATTTGCGATAAAAAGACATTCACAATTGTGAATGAGCTATTCATGTTCGAGCCTAGTCAGGTTTCCCGGTGTAGTGTTCTTCGCGATGGACGTCGGCGTGGTCTTCCAGAGACTCCAGGTGAGTGGTGACTTCTGCCGGCATCCCTAATTCGGTGGGCAGGCGTTCTTCCAAAATGGTGGCCAGGCGATGAGCCTCGCTGACTGACGTCAGGCGGGGGAACAACAAGTGTACTTCGATGATCTGGCGGTATCCGGTGGTGCGGAAGCGCACGCCATGGTATTGAATGTTCAGTTCCGCGCAAATTGCATCCAGCTGGTCGCGAATTTTCCGGCCGGTTTTCGGATCGGAATAATCCAGCAACCCGACCGCCGAACGCCAGACCAGGTGCCCTCCTGACCAGAGGATATTTACGGCGACGGCGATCGCCACCAACGGATCGAACGGTTTCCAGTGCGTCAGCAGCACCAGGCCCAGTCCTCCTACCACGCCAAAGCTGGTCCAGCTATCGGTCAAGACGTGTTTGCCATCGGCTTCGAGAATCAATGAGTTGGTGCGCCGCCCGGTTCGCAGCAGATAGTAACCGAGACCCGCATTGACCACGCCCGCGATCAGGATCAGCACCGTGCCTGTTCCCAGGCGTTCCAGTTGCAGTCCAGTGATCCACATCCGGATCGATTCGTAGAGAATTGCAATGGCGGCCACGACGATCATTGCTCCCTCAAATCCAGCGGAGAAGAAGGTAATCCGCTCGTATCCGTAGAGGAATTGAGGGGACGCTGACTTGATGCTGAGCCGAAGACTGAAACTCGCAAACCCCACGGCGATTACGTGGACGACCGACTCGGCGGCGTCGGAAAAAATGGCCGCCGAATGTGTCATGAAATAGACGGTGGTCTTACCGATCAGCATGGCCAAGCCGACAATCAGGGAAAGACGCATGGCGAACTGCGCGTCGCGCAATTCGTCTCTCCGAGTGGGCGGGCGTGGTGTGGCCGGGGTTGGCACGCTCTTTATTCCTAATTCTTATCCCTGGCTGAGAAGCTTAGCACTTGACACATAGTTCGACAGGAATCGCAGAGGGCTTGAGCGCAGACTGACTGATGACTGACAGCTGAGAGCTGACAGCTCGTCCTAATACACGCCGGTGTTCTTCGATGAAGGATGGAACGCGATTTCAGTGGAGTAGCCGGGCAGGTCGACCGGAACGCTGTACTCGACGTCGATGGTGAGACTGCCGTTGCCGATCCCGCCGTTGCGTACAACATGCACCTGCTTGGGCGTCAATTCAATATCGTAGTCGCGGGCGTGTTTGATGATGGCTGCGCGGATATCTTCTTCCGTGCGCGTGGAGTAGGTCGACTGTACGGATTCGGTCTTGATTGCATCCTGGAGCTCGTAGTTTGAAAAGTACGGCGGAATTAGCCTGAAGCATACAAACAACGCCGCTGCGATAACGCCCAAGCCGAAGATTAATTTCACACTACTCATAAGAAACGATCGCCAAATCGCTGGTTGCGACTTACCAATTGCGAGCGTTCCGTCCTGCGTAAAGGGCTAGGTTCCAACCGCTCGCAAGCGGCCGGGCTAGGCCCCATTACTGACGCAGTCCCCGGAAATACTCGGTTATGACAGAAATCTTAACTTCCTCCCTCTGGAGAGTCGAGCGCCGAACGACTTCTACAGTGCCTTCGGTAACCTTGTTCCCCACATTGATTCTAAAGGGGATACCAACCAGGTCGGCGTCCTTGAACTTCACCCCGGGGCGTTCGTCGCGATCGTCGAGCAAAACGTCATAGCCGGAGGCTTCGAGCTGGCGGGCAACGTCCTCGGAGGCGCTGCGGATCGCCTCGTCTTTGGAGTTGGTGGACACCACGACTACATCGAAGGGCGCAATCGAAGGTGCCAGCCAGAAGCCGTTTTCGTCGTTATTCTGCTCGACTGCCGCGGTCAGGATGCGCTCGATGCCGATCCCGTAGCTGCCCATGATGGGCGCGACCTCTTTGCCATTGCGGTCGAGCACGCGCGCGCCCATGGATTCGGAATACTTGTAGCCGAGTTTGAAGATGTGTCCGATCTCAACCGCGGTGTCAATGCGCAAGGGAGAGCCGCAGCTTGGGCAGGCTTCGCCCGCGGTCACGCTACGCAGGTCAACGTAGGCCGTGGGATGGAAATCTTTTCCCGACGTCAGGTTCTTGAGGTGATATTCATCTTTGTTGGCGCCGCCAATCAGGTTGGCCCGCCCTTCGAGGGCCTTGTCGACCAGCAGGATCGGCTTGCCAGGCTCATCCATGTTTTTAGCCCAGTCGATGCCGAGCGGACCAAGATATCCAGCGGGCGAATGGAACAGCGCGCGAATTTCCTCCTCCTGCATGGGACGCGTCTCTTTGCCCGCAACCGCCGTCGAGAGCTTGGCTTCGTTCATCTGGTGATCGCCGCGCATGAGCAGCACAACGGCCCGCGATACGGGGCCGGGCTCCCACTTGGCAGGAATGCGAGTTTTCCCTCTTTCCGGCTCCACTGCAGTAATCATCATCGCCAGCGTTTTGATCGTGTGTACGGTCGACACGCCCAGGAACCGGGCCACATCTTCAATCGTTTTCTGACCCGGAGTGTGTACTTCTAGCGGCTGGCCGTCGCCTTCCGGCTTTAGATTTTCGACCCGATCCAGCTTCGACGTCGCCTTCTCCATATTCGCCGCGTAGTTGCATTTCTCGCAGCTGACGATCAGGTCTTCGCCCGCCGGAGTGCGCACCATGAATTCCTGCGACTTCGATCCGCCCATGGCGCCCGAGTGCGCGTCGATCACCATGTACTTCAGGCCGCAGCGGTCGAAGATGCGGCAGTAGGCATCGTGATTCTTGAGATAGGAAACGTCGAGCCCGGCGGCGTCAATGTCGAACGAGTAGGCGTCTTTCATGATGAACTGGCGCACCCGCAGCAGGCCGGACTTGGGGCGCGGCTCGTCGCGGAATTTGGTCTGAATCTGATACCAGATCTGCGGCAGTTGTTTGTAGCTGCGTAGTTCCTTGCGGGCGATGTCGGTCATGACTTCTTCGTGGGTCATGCCCAGACAAAGGTCGGCACCCTTGCGATCTTTAAGGCGAAACATGTTTTCGCCCATCACCGTCCAGCGCCCGCTTTCCTCCCAGAGATCGCGCGGATGCAGCGTGGGCAGGTAGAACTCCTGCCCGATCTTGTCCATCTCCTCGCGGACGATGCCCATGATCTTCTGGGTAGAGCGATTTCCCATGAACAGAAACGAATAGATCCCGGCGCCCAGTTGACGGATGTATCCAGCGCGGACGAGCAACTTGTGGCTTGCGACTTCGGCGTCAGCCGGAGCCTCGCGAAGAGTAGGGATGAAGAGTTGCGACCAGCGGTGCATGGTTACGGTTTCCAATCGAAAGAGAATCTTTGATTGTAAACGACAGGGATTGTAAACGATGGGGATTGTATGGGATGGCGAGTGCGCGACGGCGTTCGCGCCACCGTGGAAGAGCGGCCCTTCAGGGCAGCGTTCGGAGCCCATGGGCGAGGCCTTTAGGCCCGGTGGCGTTCTCCACAGGGGCTAAAGCCCTCCTGATTCGTCGTCTTAACGCCGGCCTGAAGGCCGGCTCTTCCACACTTAACGCCGGCCTTAAGGGCGGCTCTTCAATGAGAAGCATCGGCCTACGATAATTGAACATTTTCAATGTGACTCCTCTCACATCTTTTTCCGTCACACCTGACCATGCTGCGTGGATGGACCGCACATTCTTTATCACCTCAGTGACCGCGCAACGAAGAACCCTATTTCAGCGCGCCGCAGCGGCTGATTTGCTGGTTGATGTTTTCCTCCACTATCGCGAACAGGGCAAATATCTGCTGCATGAATTCGTGGTCATGCCTGACCACTTCCATGCGCTGATTACGCCTGCGGATGAAATATCGCTGGAGAGGGCGGTGCAATTTATCAAGGGAGGATTCTCGTTTCGATTGAAGTCGAGTCTGCCGGTCTGGCAAGCTAGTTTTACGAATCATCGGATCCGCGACGACCGGGATTTTGAGCAGCATCGCGAATATATTCGGACGAATCCAGTACGTGCAGGGTTAGCGGCGAGTGGTGAGGACTATACGCATTCCTCGGCGGGCGGCAAGTTCTCGGCCGATTCGATGCCCCCCGGGCTAAAACCCCTCCTCGCTGGCAGCGAACGCCGGGCCTAAAGGCCTCGTCGAAGGCGTCGAACGCGGCCCTGAAGGGCCGCTCTTCCACGGTGGCGCTGACGGCATCGCAACGTCACGATGGCTGGCGTCCATGGCATCGCAAACATACGAGGTTCGCGCTTTCGCAGGTTCAGAAAACACATCTCACAAATCGCACTTGTATTCCGCTTCAACTGATCCCAACTGGTTGATTTCACGCAGGATGGCTGAAATCAGCCACTTGGCTTTCCGCAACTTTTCTCGCCCATCCGAGTTTGAGTGAGTAGGCACTTCAGAAGAGAACAGAAAGCTGAAGGAGCTGGGAGGTTCACCATGAAATACCTGAGATATGTTGCACTGCTTGCTTTACTGGCTATGCCGCTCGCGTACTCGCAAGCGCAGGTCAGAGTCGGAGTGGGAATCGGCGGCGTCGGTGTGGTGGCGGGAGCTCCGGTTTGCGCCTACGGCTATTACCCGGATTATCCGTATGCTTGCGCGCCCTATGGCTACTATGGCCCGAGCTGGTTCTCTGGCGGCGTCTTTATCGGCGCAGGGCCGTGGTATCACGGCTGGGGACACGGATATTACGGTCGGCCCTATGCTCGCGGATTTGCGGGACCTCGCGGCTTTGTGGGTCGCGGTCCGGTGGGGCACGGTCCGGTAGGTCGCGGCTTCGTGGCACGCGGTTCGGATCGGGGTTCGCGCGGAGGGTTCCACGGTGGGGGATCCCGCGGCGGACGCTAAACTTATCGGGTCATCTGACCGTCGGGTCATCGGGCCATCGAAGTTCAAGAGCTTTTGACTTTAGATGACCCGATGACCCGATCGCTCGATGACCCGATCTTTTTCTTTCGTGATATTATCCTTCGCGTGCTGGGCGGACGCACTCACGAACAATGGATCGCGCAATACGGATCCAGTCATCAGCATCCGGTGAACCGGGTGTGTCACACGCTGGGGATCCCAACCATCCTGCTTTCGGCTCCAGTTTTTATCGCCAGCATATTCTTCCACCGCCTGTGGCTGTATGGGCTAGCGATGTTCCTGATCGGATGGGTTTTCCAATTCATCGGCCACGCCTTTGAGGGAAAGCCGCCTGAATTCTTCCATGACTGGCGTTTCCTGTTCGTTGGCGTCCGCTGGTGGTGGGCCAAGATCCACGGCAAAGCCTGATCTTACGCTCCGGCGGCCTTCGCGCTTATCTCTCTAATGGCCGGAAAAGATCGAGGGGCGCATAAAGTCCGCTCGGCAGGCATGGCACCGGTGCTGACCGCTTTGGCGAGCATTTCGAGAGCCAGGCCCGCCATGGGTGGAATTACCACGGTGGCACGCAACTGTCCTCTTCGTACCCATTCCTGGCCAGTTTTCGTGACCCCGTCGCAGCCGGTAAACGGAATGTGCATCCAGTGCTCGCGGGCTCCCTCGGAGAGGCCGGAGAAAGCTCTCCTTGCGCCCATGGCCATGGCGTCGTTCTGAGAGATAACGGCTTGGATGCGAAGCTGACTCGACGTGCTCAGCGACAGCCAGTGCATGACTGCCTGATGTGCGCCGCGCTCCGACCAGTCCCCTTTTAACACCTTCATCTCGACCTTGCGGGGCTTGGACGAAAGCATTCCCTTGGTGCGAAGATTGGCGGCGCTGCTGCTGGTAGGACCTTCGATATAAAGTATGTTGCCCTCGGTGGTGAAGACTGCCAGTTGCTCACCTTGAATACGCCCCACTTCTTCCTGGTCGGGCGTCACCGCAAACACCGGGACCAGGGTGGACCGGCGAAGTTCAGGAATGTAGTCGGCTTCGCGATTCAGAATTCCCCAGCCGATGCCCGCTGCCACGGCCGCCTTCGCGACCTGGAGCATGGGAGTTCCAACGGGCTCAACCAGAATCGCGTCGGGACGCTGATTCCGGTCCTGGATGATCTTGACTAATTGTTGGGATTGATTGACGGCGTTGTTGTCCGCATAAATGATGTTGATCTTCACGCCCAGCCGGGACGCGACTTCGATCGCAGACGCCGCTTGTTCGGCCTGGTAATCATTGTCGGTCGTGGTTAGGGCGATAACTACATTTTTACTGTTCATAAGACGGGGACTCTTAATTGGAGAATTTTTTACAGCGCGGCCCAGGATGCTTATTAGGATTTTCTAATGAAGGTTCGGACGCTGCCAAGTTACCGTGGTGTTTTGATTTGCGGGCGCCGAGAAGGAAGAAGTACCGCTGCGGCGTACGCTTCGCCTGGACGGCCGGGTGGCTGTCCCTACGCGGGCGGCGAATTACGCGGCCAGGCGTTTTAGGATTTCCTTGCCTAGTTTTTGCGCCTCGCCGAAGAATTTCTGGTATTCGACGAAGATGCGGTTCAGCTCGAGCGACTGGTCGGCGGTGAGCTTGTGGCGCAGCATCATGTCGCGGACGTGTACGGGATTGGGCAGTGTGGCGTCTTCGGTCAGCTCTTCGAGGGCGGTTGCTGGATTGTAGTGGTACATGCATTGCATTGTAGCGCCGGGGAAGGGAATTTATTGGGGCGGTGGGCGGTGGGCGGTGGTCGTTGATCGGTGATCGGTAGCCGTTGTCGGCGGTAGGCGGTTCCCGGTCGTTCCGTCGTCAGCGGCCAGCCTTGGCGGCTGATGCCTGCAAATGCCGATCCAGGCTTTTTTTGTGATCGACCTGGCGGAGCACCGTCTCTATCGTGGCTGCCAGGCGATCGGAGCTCTTATCGAGCTCCAGAGTGGACTTCTCGAAGTAGGCGGCGGCACCTTCGCTGAGGAGCTTTTCTTCGTTCTTCTGCGACAGGCTGGACAGTACGATGACGGGGATTTCCCTGGTAGCGGGATTTGCCTTCAGGGCCTTGAGGACGTCCGGGCCGCTGATCTTGGGAAGCAGCATGTCGAGCAGGATGATGTCGGGGAGTTGGTCATTGGCCACCTTCAGCGCTTCCTCGCCATCGGCGGCGGTGCTGACCTCGTAACCGGCTCTGGACAAAGCGCGCTCGTTGGCCATCCGCAGAAACTTGCTGTCGTCGACCAGGAGCACTTTGGAATTCGCTGCCACGCGACCCTCTGGTGGGTTCATCGGCGTGGCGGGCGGGAAACTTGAGGGCCGCGCGGGGCAGGAGACGGGGCAAGCCCCGTCTCTACCATTGCTTTTCGGCAAAGAAAAAGGGCGGCTTGCGCCGCCCCCTGCAATTTTGAGGTGGACGGGCGAGGACACCCGTCTCTCCACCGACAGATCCCTACGTTCCTTCGTTCCAACTCGCCAGGTACTCTTCCTGCTCCGAGGTCAGGCGGTCGATCTTGATGCCGAGCGATTCCAGTTTGAGCTTGGCTACGCGTTTGTCGAGATCAACGGGGACTGTGTAAACCTTCTTTTCGAGCGAGGCGTAGTTCTTCACCATGTACTCGAGCGAAAGCGCCTGGTCGGCAAAACTCATATCCATCACCGACGCGGGATGGCCTTCGGCGGCGGCCAGGTTGATGAGGCGGCCTTCACCGAGCAGGTTAATGCGGCGTCCATCTTTCATGGTGTACTCGTCGACGAAGGTGCGAGTGGTGCGCTTTGAGGACGACAGCTTTTCGAGCGACGGAATGTCGATTTCGACATTGAAGTGGCCCGAGTTCGAAATGATGGCACCATCTTTCATGTGCTCGAAGTGCTGCTTGGCGAGCACGTTCTTATTGCCGGTGACGGTGCAGAAAACGTCGCCGATTTTGGCGGCTTCTTCCATGCTCATCACGCGGAAACCGTCCATGACCGCTTCTAGGGCTTTAGTTGGATCGATTTCGGTGATGATGACTTCCGCTCCCGCGCCGCGTGCGCGTGAAGCGAGGCCGCGTCCGCACCAACCGTAGCCGGCGACCACGAATTTCGATCCGGCGAGCAGGAAATTGGTGGCGCGAATGATGCCGTCAATAGTCGATTGCCCGGTGCCATAGCGGTTGTCAAAAAGATGCTTGGTGTCGGCGTCGTTGACGGCCACGATCGGGTAACGCAGCACGCCTTCCTTGGCCATGGCGCGCAGGCGAATCACACCGGTGGTTGTTTCCTCGGTTCCGCCGATCACATTCGCGAGTTCCGCGGTGCGCTTGGTGTGGAGCACGGAGACCAGGTCGGCGCCATCGTCCATGGTGATCTGCGGTTTGTGATCGACCGCGGCCATGATGTGCGCGTAGTAGGAGTCGTTGTCCTCGCCCTTGATGGCGAAGACGGGAATGCTGTAGTCGCGCACCAGACTGGCGGCCACGTCATCCTGCGTGGAAAGGGGGTTCGACGCGCACAGGGCCACGTCGGCGCCGCCGTCGCGTAGTGCGATCATTAAATTTGCGGTCTCGGCGGTCACGTGCAGGCAAGCCGAAACGCGGACACCTTTGAGCGGCTGGTTCTTGATGAACTCCTTGCGGATAATCTGCAGCACCTTCATCGACTGGTTCGCCCACTCGATGCGTTTCTTGCCCAGATCGGCCAGTTCAAATCCTTTAACGTCACTGCTTATCGATGATGTAGCCATTTTTCTCCCTATCCCCGGATGATGACGCTGAATGAATATCGGCAGCTTGTACGCTGCAGAAGAAGAACCCACCACAGAGGCACGGGGTCACAGAGAAAACCTAAAACCGGGACAAACCCAAATCGCCCTTCTCTGTTTCTCTGTGCCTCTGGGGTGAAACAACTATTTTCTGGCTCCGGCCGTTTCCCGCTTCAGGCCCGCGTCGGTTGCCAGTTTGGCGGATTTGTCGGTCGCTTCCCAGGTGAAATCCGGGTCGGTGCGGCCGAAGTGTCCGTAGGCTGCGGTCTTACGGTAGATCGGACGACGCAAGTTGAGCGTCTCGATGATCTCGCGCGGCTTCAGCTTGAAGTTTGCCCGCACCAACTCTGGAATCAGATTGGCATCAATCTTCTCGGTTCCGAAAGTATCCACCAGGACGCTGACGGGATCGGCAACACCGATCGCATAGGCGAGTTGCACTTCGCAGCGGTCGGCGAGGCCGGCGGCGACGATGTTCTTGGCGATGTAGCGCGCCATGTAGGCGGCGGAACGATCCACTTTGGTCGGATCTTTGCCGCTGAAAGCGCCGCCGCCGTGACGCCCCATGCCACCGTATGTGTCCACGATGATCTTGCGGCCGGTCAGACCGGAATCGCCCATGGGGCCTCCGATGACGAAGCGTCCGGTGGGATTGATGTGGTACTTGGTGTCTTCGTCGAGCAGGTTGGCCGGAATCACGGTTTGGATGACGTGCTTCAAAATGTCGGCGCGCAGTTCGTCGTTGCCGACACTTTCAGAATGCTGGGTGGAGACGACCACCGCATCCACGCGCTTCACCTTGCGCTGGGCGTCGTATTCCACCGTAACCTGTGATTTGCCGTCGGGGCGCAGGTAGGGGCAGGTGCCATTCTTGCGAACTTCGGAAAGTTTCAAGCAGAGCTTGTGGGCGAGTGAAATCGGGAGGGGCATCAGTTCGGGGGTCTCGTTGCAGGCGTAGCCGAACATCATGCCCTGGTCGCCGGCGCCGCCGGTATCCACACCCATGGCGATATCGCCGGACTGCTTGTTGATGCTGGAAATTACGGCGCAAGTGTTGGAGTCGAATCCGTACACGGCGTTGTCATAGCCGATGGATTGCACGACGCCGCGGACGAGATTTTGAAAATCGACGTAGGCTTTGGTGGTGATCTCACCGGCGATGACGACCAAGCCGGTGCAGGTCAGGGTTTCGCAGGCGACGCGGCTGTTCGGATCGTCACGAAGGCAGGCGTCGAGAATGGCATCGGAAATCTGGTCGGCGATTTTATCCGGATGTCCCTCGGTTACGGACTCCGAGGTAAATAGAAAACGATTGGTTACAGGCAATCTGGTATCTCCTCAAGGTGAGACTTTACTTGCGAGCCTTTACTTCCGATTAGGGAGGCTTACGGAGCCACCGGCTCTTGACCAAGTTCGGCTAAATCTTGGCTGGGCTTAACGCTCTTTAAAACGGTACCAGAGATGACCTGCTAAACGCAACGGAATTGGCTGGTGACTGAGGGACCTGACATTAAGTGGGAGCCAAGCTGCATTGAACGGTGGAGGGGGAGTGGTAAATGGAAGAAAAGAAAGAGACAAACTTAAGGAGTTGAAGGCGCTTCCGGGGCATTCGGCAAGATTCCGCGGGGACCGAAAGTAATCAGCTTGACCTCCCCGAATTCGCCCCCGATATCGAGTTTCTTTCCGTTGAATAGAAAGTCGGTGCCGCCGGCGTTTCCCGACTTGACGATGACTTCCTTGCGGCCCTGGACCGCGCGTTCGGTGCCTGCAGCCATGAGCTCGGAGGAGACTGTTCTGCCGTCGGCGGTGATCGAGATCCAGGAGTCTTCGCGGGCCTGGATGACGACGGTAAACTGGCCCGGAGTTGCGGCGGGAACAGCAGGCGCTGGGTTCTGAGACGTTTTGGGGGCGGCGTACGGTGCGGACCCTCCGGTCCGCGAACTAGTTGTCGTCGAGCCGGAGGCAGCTTTGCCCGCGGAGTCGTCCGATGCTTGGCCCCGTACTTGGCCTGATGAATGCTCTGCTGGAGGCTGCGCTACGGATGTGGCTGGAATTGGCCGAGCTGACTGCTTTGCGTGCTGTCGCTGGCGATGGCTCCAGAGGGAGAGCGCCAGAGCGACTGCAAGTAAGACCGCCGCGAACACGCCCCAGGGCAGTTGACGTGAGGGGTCGGCGGCGCTGGCGTCGAGGCGGCTGACGTTTTCCGCATGTTCTCTTGCGCGCTCGTCGTCCTCCTGGGCTGCGATTTCTGTCTGGATGGACGCGGCGTCGCCGGAGGCTTGCAGGTATTCCGCGACGGTTTGATCTTCGTCGAGGCCGACGACGCGGGAATAGGCGCGGACGAAGCCCTTGTTGAAGATGCCTCCGGGCAACTGGTTGAATTTATCCTCTTCCAGCGCTTGCAGCATCCGCGTCCCGATCTTGGTGGAGCCGGAAATCTGCTCCAGCGTGATCTTGCGCTTCTCGCGCTCCAGTTTCAGTTTTTCGCCAAAGGAAGGCAAACCAGTCTCTCGCTTTCGTAGGATGGCGAACGGAATTTTACTCTGTCGAGAAGCAAGATCATAGGGTATTCCAGCCCCTCCCGACAAACTGGTCCTGATGTGGTAAGACTGGTTGCAGGGTTTGCGGGAGCGGCGAGTTGCCGTGTTGGATACCGGTTACCATCGTACGTTGCCCGAGTAGTGTGACCAAACCTATAATTTTGTATCCATCTACTCGAACGGGGAGTTCATGTCGGAGGCAGCGGGCACATCGCCAATTCGCCTGTCGCAAGAGTTGACCATCTTTCACGATGTCGCCAAGGCGCTGACATCGTCGCTCAACCTTGATTCGATCCTGCAGACCATCATGGAAAAGATGGCGGAATACTTCCGTCCGGATACCTGGTCGCTGCTGATGGTGGATGAGGAAAAGGACGAACTCTATTTCGCCATCGCGGTGGGGGCGGCGGCGGAGGTTCTGTCGAAAGTGCGCTTGAAGGTGGGTGAGGGCATCGCCGGCTGGGTGGCGAAGCACGGACAGGCTTTGATCGTACCCGATGTGCAGAGCGATTCGCGTTTCTCATCGCGGCTGGACGAGATGACGCGTTTGCAGACTCGGTCCGTAATCTGCGTGCCGTTACGCTCGAGACACCGCGTGCTGGGCGTGATCCAACTGGTCAACGCGAACGTGGAGATGAGTGAACAGGAGTTGTTCTTCCTGCAGGCGTTGTGCGATTATGCCGCGATTGCGATCGAGAATGCGCGGGCGGTCGAGAAGATTCAGGAATTAACCATCACCGACGATTGCACGGGCCTGTTCAATGCGCGCCATCTGCACAAAACGCTCGAAACCGAGGTCTATCGGTCGGCGCGCTTCGGCTACCAGTTCAGCGTGATTTTCATCGACCTCGACCATTTCAAACAGGTCAACGACACGCATGGACACCTGGTGGGAAGCCGATTGCTGGCCGAAGTGGGATATCTGGTCAAAGCTCAATTGCGGCTGATTGACTTTGCTTTCCGCTACGGGGGAGACGAGTTTGTAGTGCTGCTGCCGCAAACCAGCAAAGATCAGGCCGTGGTGGTCGCAAAACGTCTGCAGGATTCGCTGCGCACCGGAACGTTTTGCAGCGAGGTGGGCTTGAACCTGAATCTTCGCGCCAGTATGGGACTGGCAACCTTCCCGCACGATGCCCAAACCCCACATGACATTATCCGACAGGCGGACGAGATGATGTATATGGTGAAGAACACCACCCGCGACAATATCGGTGTGGCGTCGCGCGGGCTGATGGAAACGTAGCGCCAAAACCGTCGTTTTTTTCGTCTATGGTTTGTCGCGTTTCTGCAGATTCGCGGGTTGGTCTGTTTTCGGCTGCGCCTCTTTCTGGTCCGGTTTCCACGTAAACGCGTTTGCGGGGGCAGAAGGGTTTACGCCGAAGTCCCATACATAGAGGTTCATTCCTTCTTTTCCCAACATCTCGGCGACGGCGTATTCGCCTGCTGCGAGGGGGTCGGTGGGGGTGACCTTGACCCATCCTCCAGTCATGGCAGCGGCCGTGGCGGCGACAAAACGCTCGTCGGTTTTCATCTTTCCGTTGACCGCGATCTTGACGGCGCCGGCAACGCGTTTGCTGCCTTTGATGTCGACGCGAATGATCTTGAAGCGGTCGGTGAGCGCGAGCGGCGGGGGCTCGCCGGTGGTAGCCTGCACGGCCGCGGGCGCGGCGGTATTCAGCTCGATGTTGATGTAAAGGGAAGGCACGGTGGTGTGCGACTGAATCTTCGCGTGCGCTCCGGGAAGCTCGATACTTTGCTTGGCGCCGGCCAGTGGATTGATCGCCGTCCGCAGAATATTCGACTTGGTGTTCTTATCCAACTCGCTGCCCGATTGCTGCAACTCGGACAACTGCGGCTGATTCTCGTAGGTGTCGAGGAGGAAGATGCCGCCCTCATCGGGAAGGCGCAGACCGGGGGCTGCCTCCGGGGAACGAGATTGTTCGGCCTTCCGTACAGCTTCCAGTTCCTTGTCGAGTTCGACCGCTTCGGGAGCGAGCTTGCCGGCCTCGCGTCCTTGCTCAAACTTAGCGGTTGCGTCCCAGTCAATCAGCGCGTTCGGGACTTCCTCCCATTCGCCGCGTTCGGCGCTGAAATAGCGGACGCGCTCGCCATGAATCTCATATTTGGTGACGGACTGGTAGGAGCCATCTTTCAGAATGAGGCGGTGGGCCTGGGTGGCGATTGGAACAGACACCTGGGACAAGCAAAACTGGGACAGGGAAAAGAAGAGCAACACGACGGCTGCTGCCGAGCGTGGTGTCGTGTTGCCGCTGAATGATTTCATGCCGCGGAACATTATCGGTCTTTTCCAGTGCTTCCGAAAGGTTAGATGCGCGACTGGGGACGCACGCAAACTGTATCGAAGGCCGGGCGAGGACGCCCGGCGCTCCATTGATACATTGTTCCGTTGTTCCGCGTTCTGGTTTCTTACTTCCCTGCCGGCACGTATAGAGCTGGGATGTTCTGCTTGTTCACCATTTCGTTTAACGCAGTCAGCTCCTTCGATATCAGCTCGCGATACTGCGCCAGCAGCGGTTGCGCTTGCTTTTCCAGTTCCTCGAAGACCCCGTACTGCTGCTTCGTGGGTGCAGCATCGGCGGACTCCAAGCTGCCGAGCAGTGAGTGCAGCCGCTCATCAATCAGAACCGGGTAGTTCAGATTGGACTCCGAACTCTTCGAGTTCACCTGGAGCAGCTGCGACTCCAGATCGTAACTCTTCTTGTCGAAGTCTTTGGTCGCCGCGACGAGCGATGCGTAGCGCGAGTCGTCGCCGAAACGCCTGGCCAGGCCGCGCGTCTGCGTGCGCACTTCGCGAATGGTTATGACCGCCTCGTGGATTTCCGACACCTGCGCGACGATCTTGCGTCCCAACTCAACCTGTTTCTGCACGTCTTCATTCGAGACCTTCACGCGCGGATCCAGCTTCAGCTCCAGCGGCGCCGTATACGATTTTCCGTCCGCCGTCAGACGCACCTGATAGGCGCCGGGCGGCACCATCGGGCCGCGATTGCGGAATTCCGCGCCGGGCTCTCCTGCTAGCGGCGTCGGCCCCTGCAAACGCAGATCCCAGGCAAAGCGGTTCACGCCCACGTCGGTGGGAATCTTCTCGTTAGGAGGCGTCTGGTCGGGCCACTCGGGCGGAGTTTCCGCTTCCTTCTTTTCTTCGTTTGAGTAGCGCCGCACAACTTTCCCCGACGCATCCAGAAACTCGAGTGCCACTACGCCCTTCGGCGCGGCCGGGAGATAGTAGTAAACAATCGCGCCAGTCGGCGGATTCTCGCCCACCGGTTGCCGCCGCTCGAAGAAATCGGGCCAGCGCATGCGATAAGTCAGTCGTGGCTGGTAGAGCACGGCTGCGGTCGCGGCTTGCGTACTTGCCGCGCGCAACGGCGTGAGGTCGTCGAGAATCCAGAATGAGCGCCCATGTGTCGCCACCACCAGATCGTCATTTTTCACGATCAGGTCGTGGATCGGACTGTTCGGCAAATTCAACTGGAGGGATTGCCAGTTCGCGCCGCCATCGAATGAAATGTAAATTCCGGTCTCGGTGCCGGCGTAGAGCAGATTCTTGCGCACGGGATCTTCGCGTACAGCGTGGGTGTAGGCGCCATCCGGAATGCCATTGATGATCCTGGTCCACGTCTTGCCAAAGTCCGTCGTCTTGAAAATGCACGGCTTCAGGTCGTCGAGCTTGTGTGTGTCGACCGCTGCGTAGGCCGTGCCCGCATCGTGTGGCGAAGCTTCGATGAGACTCACCAGGCTCCACTCTGGAATTCCCTTGGGGGTTACGTTCGTCCAGTTCTTGCCGCCATCACGTGAAACGTGAATCAATCCATCGTCGGTTCCTGCCCACAACAGGTCTTTCTGCACGGGCGACTCGGCGATCGTGAACACGGTGTCGTAAAACTCGACCGAGGTGTTGTCCTTGGTCAGTGGGCCGCCGGAAGAAGCCTGCTTGCTCTTATCGTTGCGGGTCAGATCGGGACTGATCGCCGTCCAGCTCTTGCCTTCGTCGGTAGTCTTGAAAACGCGCTCGGCCGTCGTGTAGATCACATTGGGATCGTGTGGTGAGATCACGATGGGCATCGTCCAAGCGAGTCGATACTTCAGATCGCCAACGCCGTGTCCCGAAGTATCTTCCGGCCAAACCGTAATGTCCTGCTCCTGGTTGCTGTGCCGATCCAGGCGCGTGACCACGCCGCTACCCGAACCCGCGTAAATAATGTTCGAGTCGCGTGGATCGGGCGCGAGGTAGCCGCTCTCGCCGCCGCCCGCGTCGAACCAGTGCTGACGGCCGATATAGCCCTCGTCGGTGCGGCTGAGAATGCCGATGGTCGAGTTGTCCTGCTGCGCACCGTACACCTTGTAGAGAAGATCGTTGTCGGCCGCCACGTGGTAGAACTGCGCGGTCGGCTGGTTGTACTGGGTGGACCAGTTCTTGCCGCCGTCGACCGAGATGGTCGCGCCGCCGTCATTCGAGTCGATCATGCGATTCGGATTCTGCGGATCGATCCAGAAGCCGTGATGATCGCCATGGGGCGCAGGCAGAAGACTCAACGTCTTGCCGCCATCGGTCGAGCGAAACGCGCCCGTGTTCAGCATGTAAACCGTGTCCGCGCTTTTGGGATCGGCAAAAATATGCGTGAAGTACCAGGCGCGCTGGGTGAGACGCTGGTCGTCGTTTACGCGTGACCAGGTCTCGCCGCCGTCATCGGAACGATATAGCCCGCTCTCTTTCGACTCGATGAGCGCGTAGACGCGATTCGAATCTGCGCCCGAAACGCTTACCCCGATGCGCCCCAGGATGCCCTCGGGCAGGCCTTTTGCTTCCAGGTGCTTCCAGGAATTTCCGCCGTCGGTCGAGCGGTACAATCCGCTGCCCGGGCCGCCGCTTTCAAGACTCCACGGCGTGCGCTGAATCTGGTAGAGGGCGGCGAACATCACGTTGGAATTATGTGGATCGACCGCGAGATCGATGGCGCCTGACTTGTCGTCTTTGTAGAGAACCTTGTCCCAGGTCTTGCCGCCGTCGGTGGTGCGGAAGATTCCGCGCTCCGTATTCGGCCCGTAGGCGTGACCGAGCGCGGCGATCAGCACATGGTCGGGGTTGCGGGGATCGATCCAGACGCGCGCAATGTGCTGCGTGTCTTTCAATCCGATGTGCTGCCAAGTCTTGCCGCCATCGGTCGTCTTGTAGACCCCATCGCCATAGGAGATATTTCCGCGCAGGCAGGACTCGCCCGTTCCCACATAAATTATGCTTGGATTCGATTCCGACACCGCAATCGCGCCGATCGACGAGATCATGCTGCCATCGGAAATCGGATGCCAGCTTACACCGCCATCGGTGGTGCGCCACACGCCTCCGGCGACGCCGCCGAAATAGTAAGTGAAGGGACTGCCGGGAATTCCAGTTACAGCCAGCACGCGACCGCCGCGAAACGGTCCAATGTCGCGCCACTTCATTCCCTTGAACTGCGCTTCGTTGTACGGTTGAGCAGCCGCTGAGATTCCAAGCGCCACGACCAGAACACACCACACCACCAGATTGCGAAACTTCATGGATGATCCCCCGAGACAATTTAGAAGAAGACCGATAATAATAACCCATCGTTCCCGAGGCGAACACGTATTCGCTCACGGTGAATATAGGAACTCCAGCGCCTCTGGAAACCGCGCTGCCCAGGCTGCTTCGTTGTGGGCGGCGCCTTCTTCAACGCGCACCTTCAGCCGCTGCTCGTCCAGGCCGGCCTCGCGCAGAATCGCTTCC
>DATFZT010000215.1:0-13368 GCA_035314185.1 Terriglobales bacterium | reverse complement strand
GGGCATCGCGCTGCCCAAGGGACGCCTCCGCTTTTATCGCCGCGACACCGACGGCAGCCTGCAATTCATCGGCGAGAACACCATCGACCACACACCCAAAGATGAAATGATCCGCGTCTACACCGGCAACGCCTTCGACATCGTCGGCGAGCGCAAGCGCACCAACTTTCACGTCGAGGCCAGTCAGCATTCGATGGACGAGACGTTTGAGGTTCGAGTGCGTAACCACAAAAAAGAAGCCGCGAATGTACGCGTCGTCGAGCACCTGTATCGCTGGAACAACTGGAAGCTCACCGACCAATCGCACCAATCAAAGAAACGCGACGCGCAGACCATCGAATTTCCGGTCGAAGTCGCTGCCAACGGCGAACAGGTCGTGACTTACACCGTGCATTATTCGTGGTAGGTAGGACTCGCCGGAGGGGAACGACTGCCGGGTGCCCCACTCATTTGCGCACTTTGCGAATGAGTGGGTGCTAGCGCCACCCCACATAGCCCTGTTTATCATCACAATCAGCCAGTGCCCGCCATCACAGACACTCCAGCTCGCCCGATGCGAAAATAATCCCCTGATGGGTTTGCGCGACCACGTCTGCCCGTCTCGAAGATGCTCTTTGACAATCGGAAGTTGAAGCACGAGCTATCCCCCAAATGCCGCAGAAAACACGATAAATCCCGCTAAGTCATTATTTATGAATTACTTGGAGTTAACTACTTATTATTCAATATTTTAGCGCGAGTCGGGGGGGGCAGTACCAACTAGTAACTAAAATCAGAAATAGAAACAAATGTCCGCTCCAGTGGCCTCCGTCACGAAGATGAAGATGAAAGAGTCACAGGATTCGCCCCGTACTTCACCTCCGGATAAGCTCGGTCAAACAAGACCCAAAGCGCTCCGATGACGACGAATACGAGGTAGCTTCCCTCCGGCCCAACCGATCCGCCCGTAAGCCACTCGGGACCGTGAAAGCTGGAGCGGATCAGGTGTCCCGGCAGAAGCGCCCCGCTGTCGGGAACGGAGTACAGAAAGGTCTCGCCCCAATCCCACGCCATATGGAAGCCGACGGCCCACCACAAATCGCCCGTCCGCCGCAGCGTCAAACAAAAGAAGAAGCCGATCAATCCCACCGCCACCAGCCCAGTCGTAGTTTCTCCTGGATTGCGGCCGTGGATGTAACCGAACAGAGCCGATAGAAACGCCGCCGCCGGCCAGAAATTCATCCCCTGCGAAAGCGCCCATTGCGAGTAGCCGCGCGCCAGGAAATCTTCAAAGAATGCTACGAACAGAAAAAGCAGGGCGTAATAAGCGGCAAACTTCCAGATGCGCGTGCCGTGCAGTTCCAACGCGCCGAATTCCAACGCGCCGGTCATGCGCAACGCGAGAATCAGGACGCTGAGGGATGCGATGCCCCACAGCGTCCCGATCCAGAAATTTCGTCCGAACGCGCGCCGCAGCGGCAGGCCGAAGTCGCCAAATGGACGATCTTCAATGCGGGCCATCACGAGGCCTGGCAAAATCGCGGCCAGCATCATGCAGGCTTCGATCATCATGCGCCACCAGAGCACGCCCACATCCGACTGGAGCGAAACGACCAGCCAGCCTTCGACGCGGAAAACAATCCATGCCATCGCCAGATAAATCAGCCAGCGCGTGCCCAGCTGAATTCCCTTCGGGCCGAGAAAAACTTCGCGCAGCAGAGAATCGTGGCCATCGCTCGTCGTTGATGTTGATAAGGACGGTAGAGACGACGGCAAAGACGCAGTTGAAACGGAAGGCGCAGTCTGCTTTGCAGCATCGGCCGCGCCTGGCGCTTCCGGTTCCGCAGAAGAAGGTGACAACGGTTTGTTATCCATCATCATCCCGGACATGGTAAAACACTCGGTCCTGCTTTGTTGCGCCAATGTTGCGGCGATTTCTTCATTCCGATGCTTTCCGTGCCCCGCAGTTGTTCGCGGCCGCGCTGCTGCTGGTCTATCTCTTGCAGTGCGTCTGGCTGGTGCGCGTGCAGACGTTGCGCGCCTCGGCCCCGGACTCCGACCATGATCTACGCATCTACCTGGGCCTCGAGCAGTGGAAAGGCGGCGCGATCGCGGGAACGCCTGAATCGTTGCGCTCAGAAGCCGCTACAGGCGTGCCTTCCGCGGGACGCGCCGGCCATCTCCGCGTGCGCGACGGATACGATCAGGACCGCTCGCCGCTCTATTACCTGGTCGCCGCTGCGCCGTTGCTGCTGCACCCAGGGTCGTGGTTGCCGGAATCACTTCAACCGTTGCTGGCCGCGTCACCGTATCTTTTCTTCGGCGTCATGCTCGGAGCCTCGCTTTGGTACGTCGCGCGCCGTCTCTACAGCAATGCCGGCGGATACATCGCGCTCGCACTCTACTGCTTTTCGCCCGCCATGATTGTGAACGCGGCGGGCACGCAGAGTATGGGCGAGTTGGGTGCGGTGTGGGGAGCGTTCGGAACCATCTTCACTGCCATCGCCGTGGCGCACACACTCTACGCTCCCCGCGAAGTTGTGCTCTGGAACTGGCGACGCACCTTGCTTCTGGGTTTGTCGCTGGTACTGGCAGCGGGCAACCAGTTTTCGCTCGCGGTACTGGCGCTGGTGATTTTGCCGCTCATGTTCTGGGTGGCGCCAGTCCGGCCGCGCAGCGTGCTCGCCGTCTGGACCACCGCGATCGCGGTCTTTGTGGTGCTGTTGTTTGCCGCCTACTTTTTCGAACCTGCGTTGTTCTGGCAAGGACTGCTCCATGCGCGCTGGATCGACCTCGAACCCGCGGCGTTTGGGATTTCGGTTTCATATCGCAACGCATTGGAGCCGATCTTCGTCGGTAGCCCGCCGCTGATGCTCGCCCTGCCTGTGGCGCTGGTTGCGTACTTCGGATGGAAGCGTACCCGCTATTTCGGCAACACTGCACCGTTTCTGGTAGCAGCACTGCTGCTGATCCTGGAGCTGGGCGCCCCCAATTTTCCGGGACAGGGACTCCATCTGACCATGCTCGTGTTCCTCTTCGTCTTCGTCGCCGGAGTGTTCGCCGATCTGCTGGAGACTCAACAGAGCTTGCTGGTGACGGCTGGTCTGTGCGGATTACTGAGCGCCTCCGCGATATGGAACCTATGGCAGTTGGCCCGTCTGATGTAGGACGGTTGTATAGCAACGAATCACGCAGGTTAAAATAACGCTTACAATATCTGAACAAGATCGACTATGAGCACCCCGACCCAGACTCCAACACCGAAGACCATCTACGTGACCCGTACTGGCCTCCCGCTCAGCTTCAGGTTCGAGTGGCCTTTCCGGCACGCTTCCTCCGGCGCGGACTTTGACGTCCTGCATACGGTGATCACACTGGAAAATTCCGGTGGCCTGCGCGCGCTGGTGGCCGTGAACCTTTCCGCGACGCTGCGAGAAGTGCTGCCTTCCCTTGAACCGAAGGACACGGAAGGTCCGGTGATCAATGCCCTGCGCAAGGAGGTCGACCACAAGCAGACGGAGTTTGCAAAATCCGGCAAGTTGGTGCCGCTGCCGTTCTCTAGCCGCCACTACAGCTTCAAACTCAAGCAGTGGGTTTTCGGCAAGGCCACCGACGAGGAAATCGGCCGGATGATCGAGCGGAAGGTGTACTGGCAGACGCGTCTGGTAGGTGGAGACGTGTGGCTGGGCGATCCGACCGAGGCCCTGTACCTGGATACCAGCACCGATCACATCTCCGAGATCGCGGCTGGACTCGCTCAGCAGGGACTCTTCACCATGGCCCGGCGCTATGCCACCGCGCTTCCCGCGTTGATGGACCAGCAAGATCGCTTCGAATCGGAAATGGTGGTAGCGCTACAGCAGTTAGAAGAAAAACACGCCTTCGAGCGCGGTTAACAGCCGCTCCGCCTACCACACGCGGCAAGCGTTCTCCCGCACCATTGGCTGTCCGGGCTTGCAGTGAAACGCATCACGAAATTCTTTCATGTTCGCGGCCACGCCATTGGCGCGATACTTCTCCGGCGAGTGCGGATCGACCGTCGCCCGGAGCCGCTTATCTTCATCGCGCTCGTTCGTGCACCAACTTTGCCCGTAGGCGACGAAGAAGCGTTGCTCGGGCGACAGACCATCCAGCGGCTCCAGTTTTTGATTCTTCATGTCTTCCTTCCACGCCAGATAGGCGAGCAACGTTCCGCCTAAATCCGCCAGATCTTCGCCGTTGGTTAGTTTGCCGTTGATCTTGATGTCGTCGATAATCGTGTACCCGGAATACTGGTCAACCACGCATTGGGCGCGCTGTTCAAATTCCTTGCGGTCGGCCTCGGTCCACCAGTTGCGCAAATTTCCCTGTGCGTCGAACTGGCTGCCCTCGTCGTCAAAGGCATGGGTTAGTTCATGGCCCATAGTGGCGCCGGTGTCACCGTAGTTGGGCGCAGCGTCGGACAGTGCGCTGAACAATGGCGGCTGCAGTACGCCCGCGGGAAAGTTGATGTCGTTTCTCTGCGGATCGTAATCGGCATTGACGGTGGGCGGCGTCATGTCCCACTCTTTGCGGTCCACGGGCTTGCCGATTTTGGCGAGCCAGCGGTGAAATTCGAACCAGGAAGCCCGTTCCGAGTTCCCGATTTCGTCGCCGCGCACGATCTCGAGCGTGCTGTAATCGCGCCAGCTGTCGGGATAGCCGATCTTGTTCGCGATTGCGCGCAACTTAGTGAGCGCCTGCTCCTTGGTCGCTGCTCCCATCCATGGGAGCGCCCGGATCTCGCTCTGCATGGCCGCTTCGATTTCCTGCACCATCTTCAGTGCTGCCTGTTTCGCTTCCGGACTGAAGTACTTGGCCACATATGCCTGGCCCAGGGCCTCTCCGAGATCGTTATCTACGTCATTGGTGCAGCGCTTCCAGTGCGGTGGAAGTTCCTGCCGGCCACGCAGAGTTTTGCCGTAAAACTCAAAATTTTCTCTTACGAATGCAGCGGAAAGGCTGGTGGCCGCGTCGTGTGCAGCGTGCCACCGGAGATATGTCTTCCAGTCGTCCAGACTTTCTTTTTCGATCTCTTCACTCATGACATGGAAGTAGTCGGGTGTGACCACGTTCAGCGTCGCTAGCGATCCAGCGCCGGTTTTTGCGAGATACGTGCCCCATCCGAAAGGCGGCGTCAGTTTCTGCAGGTCCGCAACTCTCATTTTGTGATAAAGGTTCGGTGGATCGCGCCGTTCGACACGGGTCATTTGGCCTTTGGCTAGTGCAGTCTCGATGCGCATCACGGTCGCTGCTTTGGTGGCGGCATCCGTTCGCTTATCCCCCAGCAACTCGAACATCCGGGCAACGTGCGCCAAGTACGCTTTGCGCAGTTCCTCTGACTTGGGGTCGTCCTTTAAATAGTAATCGCGATCCGGCAGACCGAGTCCGCCCTGATCGGCTTCGGCGATCACCTGAGTCGAGTCCTTAAAGTCCTGATTCGAGCGGAACGTGAACAACGTGCCTCCACCTTCGAGCGACGGCGGAAATTGAGCGGTCGCTACATATTCGGCCAAGTCCTGCTTCGACTTCAGACCCGCGATGCGTTCCAGTTCCGGCAACAACGGCTTGGCTCCCAGCTTCTCAATGGCCGTTTCATCCATGCATGACGCGTAGTAATCGCCGATTTTCTGCGTCACCGCATCTCGCGGGGGGTTCGGTTTCGCCGCTTCTTCCAGAATCGTCCTCAGCTGCGCCCGGTTTTCGTCCTGGAGCTTGCCATATGTGCTCCAGCTCGATTGGTCGGGCGGAATTGGATTGTGTTTTATCCACTCGCCGCATGAGTATGTGTAGAAATCTACGCAGGGATCAATAGTTCTATCCATGGCGGAAACATCGAGCACGGGCTCGGAGGAAGAGTGTTGAGCACAGGCGGGCACAGCGGCCGAAAGCGCCACCAGCATGAGAGCGGAGGTTTTCCATTCCATAAAGTTGTAGACGCAAATCGCTTTCTGAGATTACCGCTTTGTTTAAAACTTATCCAGCGTCACCGACCGGTCGGTGGTGGCATACGTCGACTCCAGGTAGTCAGACGTGAGCACGGGGCTTTGGTTAGGAAAGTTGTTGAACAATTCGGCAGGTATTGCGCCACCGATGAGCCCTGCCGAGAGCTGGGCGATCTTCTGAACAAATAGTTTCAGGACGAAGAGGAGCGTCAGCCCTGACCATTCTGCGCCGCGGCATACTCTACCTTAGTAGACCCCGCGTTAGTATCCCACTTAGTCACTACACCCTACTTGTTACGCTCTAGCTACTTACTCCCTAAGTTTCGATGCCAACGTGGCAGACGCGACCCACGATGTAGTCTCCGGATTTCTGACCGTGTTCCATCGTTATTACTTCAATCGGGAAGGTTGGGTTGTGCGGACGCAGGATCAAGTGGCTGTCCGCGATTTCGACATATGTGATCTTGCAAGACTCATCTTTACGCACCGCGTACATGTTAACTTCGCCCTTGCGGTAGGGAGTCATGGAATTATAGTGGCGGTCGAGCAGTAGGGTGGCGCCGGGCATGGTGCGGGGATACATGCTCATTCCTTCCTGCGTATCCACCTTGATGATCACAAAGCGTTCCCAGTGGCTGCGGTCGCCATCCATCTCCTGCTTGATGCGCTTCAGGAAGCTCTTTTTGAACTTGAGGATATCCTTGACGTGCATGCTCATGATCACCGCTTCGGACGCCGCGATATGCGGGTCTGCGACCGCCACGTTGTCGAACTCGTCCTCGCCCGGCGGGAGGATCGAAGCGCGTTTGTTGACTTCGGCCGGGTCGATGAGATCCAAGACCGAAAGATGCTGCACGTTCAAGACTTTGTCCATGCCTTCCAGGCTGAGACCGCGTTTGCGGTTCAGGAAGTTAGAGATATGGGCTTGCTTAAAACCGGTCTGCTCCGCCAGACGCAAGCCAGTGAGATCCCCTGCGTCAATGCGTTCCCAAAGGGCCTTGCGGAGATTTTCTTGAAGCATGCGGAATTTCATCGCCGGAGTATATCACGCTAGAATAGCTTAATGCTATTGCTAATATGAGTATAGCAGCCAAAAGGAAACTTCGATGATTATGCATTTGGCACAGAAAGGCGCGACGCAAACCGCACCCTTTTTCTATTTTGGGCAGGCAGACGGCGTTGTGCGAAGAGACCCCAGTTGGTCACAGCGAGGTTGGCGACGGGAAAGGTAACGTAGAATCAGAATAATCGTCCGAAGCAGATCGAGGAACGCGACGGGAAAACGAACGGAACGCTGCATGGACATGAGCTGGGTCACGGAACGAGTTGCGCTGGGTGGCGGGATCTGGAATGCGCGGAACATGGAAGAACTGGCCCAGGCGGGCGTAACCCACGTGCTCAACATGCAACTCGAGTTCGACGATCGACCGCTCGCGGAACCGCACGGGATCCGCGTACTGTGGAATCCGACCGACGACGATTTTCTGCCCAAGCCTCCGGAACTGCTGAAACGCGGCGTGGATTTTGCCTTGGCAGCGCTTGATGATCCGAAGGCAAGGCTTTACGTTCATTGTGCCGCGGGGGTGCACCGGGCTCCGATGATGACGCTAGCGATATTATGTGCGATGGAGTGGGAGCTGGATCCAGCCATGGTGCTGATCGAGACGAGACGGCCGGTGGTCGACTTCGCGGACGTGTATGTGGAGAGCGTGCGGCGATTTCTTGAGTCGCGAGTGGAGAGCGGGCCGCGGAGTTCAGACTAACAATCGGAATTCAGCGGGGAGGGAATATCCGCGCATGCCGACACCGCGCGCGTTCCATTCCCTGGGCCGAGTTGAGTTTGAACTTTGTGTTGACGCGTGGTCACGGCTCCTATTCCTTGACCTATAATACTTCCGGGCCGTTCGACTAATCTTCGGTGAACTGGGGAACGTCCTGAACTGCACCCGCTGTCCCCGGATTTCCTCGTTTCGTATGCTCCGTTCAACATGACATCGAAGGTGGTCAAGAACCGCGCCGCTCAGACGCTGGAGACACAGCGGAAGCGACGACTAAGACGCAGACTGATAATTGGCGGTGCCCTCGTGGTGCTTGCCACTTTTCTAGTCAAGGAAGTTCTTCGAGATTGGCTAAAGGGGCTGAGCGACTCGATTGCCGCCGCTCAGAATGTCGAGTCCCAGGGTCAGGCTCAGACGGTGCTCCTTGCCCAGCAACTGCAGCTGTCCTTGGCACAAAGTCAGCTGGCCGCCGCCCTAGCAACCCCGCAAAAAGCACCGACGATTTCAAGAGTCAATTTGCAGACGGAAGTTGCTACGCTTCGGCAGCTAGCCGACTTCTTCACTCCAGTTTTCAAGGGCCTTCTTTACGACAGCCATGAACTGGTCGGCTACGGCGCCGTCAACAATGCGATGGTCGTAGCCGAGCGTGAGGTGAACCACGGAACGGATGGCGATGGAATCCGTGCCATCTTTGTCGGTGATCACCATCGGTTGTTTGGTGATGCCGCCGACGCCCATGATGGCCACGTTTGGCTGGTTAATGATGGGCAAGCCGAAGACGGCGCCAAACTGACCGGGATTGGTGATGGTGAAGGTTGCACCTTCGACGTCAGTCGGCATCAGCTTCTTCGAACGGGCGCGCTCGCCGAGGTCGGTGATGCCGCGCTGCAGTCCGAGGAAGTTGAGTTCATCGGCGTTCTTGAGAACGGGGACAATGAGTCCCCAATCGAGCGCGACGGCGATACCGGCATTGACGTGTTTGTGGTAGCGGATATTGTCGCCTTCGAGCGAGCTGTTGACGATCGGATATTGCTGCAGGGCGATTATGGTGGCACGCACGAAGAACGGCATGAAGGTGAGGCGCGCGCCGTAGCGCTGCTCGAAGCCGCTCTTGAGCTTGTTTCGCAAATTGACGATGCGAGTCATGTCCACCTCGAACATGCAGTGGACGTGAGCGCTGGTGCGCCGTGATTCGATCATGCGCTGCGCAATGATCTTGCGCATTTGGGACATGGGCACAAGGTCGCCAGGAATGACCGCCGGCGCAGGGGCTGCAGTCTGGCGGGGTGCGGGGGCCGCAACCGGCGCCGCCGTACGGCGTTCAACAAAATCGAGAACGTCCTGCTTGGTGACGCGGCCGCCCGTGCCCGTACCACCGACTTTTGTGAGATCCACATTGTGCTCGCGGGCGAGCTTGCGGACGAGAGGGGAAGAGCGGACGTCAGAATCTTCCTCCTCCTCGGGGGCGCTGGCGGCGGGCGGGGGCGGGGGCGGGGCAAGAGCCTCTTTAGCTTCCTTTTTTGCGGATACCGGAGCAGCAGGAGCGGGAGCAGCAGCCTTTGCGGGAGCAGGAGCGGAAGCGCCGCTGCCGTCGCCAATGACGCCGACAACGGTGTTGACCTGAACGGTATTGCCTTCGGAAACTTTTATTTCCTGAAGGACTCCGCTGGCCGGAGCCGGAATTTCGGCGTCGACCTTGTCGGTGGAAATCTCGAACAGAGGTTCATCGCGCTGGACCTTATCACCGGGCTTTTTCAACCACTTGGTGATAGTTCCTTCGAAAATTGATTCGCCCATTTGGGGCATAACTACGTCAGTTGGCATAGCTCCCTTTCCATGAAGCCCTGCGCGAACGGCGAGGGAAGACCAAGGAAACATTATAGCGAAGGCGGGATTGACTACGAGCGCAGAGCGACTCAAGCACAAGGCTATAACCAAGCCGCAGTTTTGCCCGAAATCGCTTATCCAAAACAGCTGGGGCGACGATGGGTCTCGAATCTCTTGGTGATCTTTAGCATCAATTGATAAAAACCACAGGAGACAGGAACGATGCCACAAACACAACCCGCCGCCGCGCACTCAACCAAAATCTCCGGCGATGCACTGGGCCAGCTATTCCGCAAGGCCCGCACACATTCAGCATGGCTTCCCAGACGCGTGTCCAAAGAAACGCTGCGCGAGGTTTATGATCTGGCGCGCATAGGTCCGACCAGCGCGAATTCTACTCCCGCCCGTTTCGTATTCCTCGAAAGCGAAGCGGCAAAGGCGCGTCTTGTGCCCGCACTGGTTCCCCTAAATGTTGAAAAGACGAAAGCAGCGCCGGTCACCGTCATTGTCGCGTGGGACACTGAGTTCTACGAGAAGCTTCCCCAGTTATTTCCTCACGCCAACATGCGCTCCCATTTCGTGGGCAACCAGGTATTGATCGACGAAACGGCCTTCCGGAACAGTTCGCTGCAAGGAGGTTACTTCATACTGGCAGCTCGAGCTGTTGGACTTGATTGCGGCCCGATGTCCGGCTTCGACAAGGCGAAAGTAAACGCTGAATTCTTTCCAGACGGCAGATGGAAGGTCAACTTCCTCTGCAATCTCGGCTACGGCGACCCGAGCAAACTATTTCCCCGCAGTCCGCGTCTTGAATTTGACGAGGCATGCCGGGTGCTGTGAGGGGTCGGCGGAGACGGGGCACGCCTCGTCTCTGCCAACCAGCCGCCTAGGATCCGGATTTTTTCTGGATCTTCTTCTCGACCTTCGCCCAGGTATCTTTCAGCGCAACGGTGCGATTGAACACAAGATGTCCCGGCCTGGAATCCGGGTCCACACAAAAATACCCCAGGCGTTCGAACTGATAGCGGCTTTCGACTGGTGCATTCGCCAGTGATGGCTCCAACTTGGCCTGCGCGATCACTTCCAGCGAGTTCGGATCTAAGTTGGCAGTGAACTCCTGGCCCGCTTCAACCTGATTCGGGTCTTCCTTCGTGAAGAGTTTGTCGTAGACACGCACTTCGGCGTCGAGAGCATGGGCGGCTGAGACCCAGTGGATGGTCGACTTTACCTTGCGTCCATCGGGAGCGTTGCCGCCGCGCGTGGCCGGGTCATACGTACAATGCACCTCAACTACTTCCCCACTGTCGTTCTTCACCATCGTCTTCGCGGTAATGAAGTAGCCGTAACGCAGCCGCACTTCGCGCCCGGGCGACAGGCGGTAATACTGCTTGGGCGGGTCTTCGCGGAAGTCGTCCTGCTCGATATAGAGCACTTTGGAAAATGGAACTTTGCGTTTCCCGGCGCTTTCGTCCTCGGGATTATTGACCGCATCGACTTCCTCAACCTGACCTTCCGGATAGTTGTCGATCACGATCTTCAACGGACGCAACACGGCCATGACGCGCGGCGCACGTTTGTTCAGGTCTTCGCGGACGAAGTGTTCGAGCATTGCGAGTTCCAGCGTGCCATTCGTCTTCGAGACCCCGATGGCCGCACAGAAATTGCGGATCGCCTCCGGCGTATAGCCGCGGCGGCGAATGCCGGAGAGCGTGGGCATGCGCGGATCATCCCAACCGGTGACGCGTTTTTCCTGCACCAGAGTCAGCAGTTTGCGCTTGCTGAGCAGTGTGTAGGTAAGGCTGAGGCGATCGAACTCCATCTGCTGGGACGGGAAAATGCCGAGTTGCTGGATGAACCAGTTGTAAAGCGGTCGATGATCTTCAAATTCGAGCGTGCAGATGGAGTGGGTCACGTGCTCGATGGAATCGGACTGACCGTGCGCGTAGTCGTACATCGGATAGATGCACCACTTATCGCCGGTGCGGTGATGCTCTGCGTGCAGGATGCGATACATGACGGGATCGCGCATGTTCAGGTTGGGCGACGCCATGTCGATCTTGGCGCGCAGCACGCGTGACCCGTCAGGAAACTCACCCTTGCGCATGCGTTCAAACAGGTCAAGGTTCTCCTTAGCGGCGCGGTTACGATGCGGACTTTCTGTGCCGGGCTCGGTGAGCGTGCCGCGATGCTTGCGAATTTCCTCCGCGCTTAGATCGTCAACGTACGCTTTGCCTTCGTTAATGAGCTTTACCGCCCACTCGTAGAGATGATCGAAGTAGTCGGAAGCGTAGTAAAGGCCATCCCACTCGAAGCCCAGCCAGTGGGCGTCCTTCATGATGGAGTCCACATACTCCTGCTCTTCTTTCTCCGGGTTGGTATCGTCGAAGCGCAGGTTAGTCTTGCCGCCGAACTCGTCGGCTAATCCAAAGTTGAGGCAGATGGATTTGGCATGTCCGATGTGCAGGTAGCCGTTGGGCTCGGGAGGGAAGCGGGTCTGGATGAGGGCGTCACCGTACTTCTTCGTTTTCAAGTCGTCAATAATGGCGTCGCGGATGAAGTTCGAGGGGCGAGGCTCGGCAGGTGAGCTCATGGCAGCATCAATAGGAGATGAATTCGCAGTGCTCATACTCTTTGTATTTTATATGGAAGAGTGGATTCGCGACGGCTGCCGGCACGTCCCTCGGCTGAAGCGACGCCATAAGTGGACTCGATGATGCCAGCGTTTAGGGCGGCCTCCAACGTTGATGAAGCAATCCACGTGGTAATCTGCGTCGAGAGGAATCGCGATCTTCGGTGAAATAAACCGCTGGCGGACCGTGGGCCTCCACTTTTTCATGGCGAATTGCGTTCAGTGCGGTCGCAGGCTTCCAGCGCTCACCTTCGGCAGGAAAATCTGCCAATGGTGCGTGCAGCATGAAGCAGCGCAGCGCGGCGAGGATTCCCCCATCCAGCGAGTCGAGCCCGTGCCATGGAAGGGACAGCAGTCCGGTTCGATGGCGGTCACGCAGGCGATCCTCGGCGTCAACGTTGCGGTGTTCGTCGCCATGACGCTGGCTGGCGTGTCGCCCTTAGAGCCAACCGGCGTGGAACTTGTGCACTGGGGAGCAAACTTCGGCCCTTACACAATCGGAGGCCAGTGGTGGCGACTTTTGACCTGCGTCTTCGTCCACATCGGCATCAGTCACATCGCGCTTAATATGTGGTGTCTGTGGGGTCTGGGCAGACTGGCCGAGTCGGTTTACGACCGTTGGACATTCGGAGCGGTTTACTTGATCACCGGCGTGGCGGCGAGTGTGGCCAGCCTCGCTTGGCAACCCATCGGCGTGAGCGCGGGAGCTTCTGGAGCAATCTTCGGAATTGCCGGAGCGCTGATCGCCGCTTTTTACGTTGGCGAATTCTCGCTGCCAAAAACGGTGGTTTCAGGACTATTGACAAGTGTGCTGAAGTTCGCCGGTTACAATCTTGTGCTCGGATATTTTTTAGGTCACACCGACAATGCCGCTCACGTTGGAGGGCTCGTATCCGGACTGATTCTAGGGGCGCTCATCGCCCGGCTAGCTCCGCAGCGCGACGAGACCGGCCGCCGTGTCGGCATTCTTTTGTTGGGGATTTTGCTGGTCTTCGGCGGAGCACTGTGGTGGCGGCATTTGCATCTTTTCTTTCTGAGGTAGCAATGCGCCTAAAGCTTCCGAATGGCTCGCTCGATTCTTGCTAGCGTGGTCTCCCGTCCCAGAACTACCAGAGTCTCAAATAACGGCGGTGCATTCTTGCGTCCGCAAACGGCTACTCGGACGGGTTGAAACATTTGACCTGCCTTGACC
>DATFZT010000214.1:0-25060 GCA_035314185.1 Terriglobales bacterium | reverse complement strand
CAGAGGGACACAGCGGAAACAATCATCGGGTCCTGCTTTCCCCCGTGTTCCTCTGTGCCCCCTGTGGTAAAGAGTTCCTCGCTGTCAGATATCAGAATTGTTCCAATAGTTTGCTAGTCCGCGGCCGTCGTCTGTCCCGTCTGCGTCGTCAGCGCGCCGTAAGTCTCCGGACGCCGGTCGCGATAGAATTGCCAAACCCTTCTCACTTCCTGGATCATATCGAGATCGAGATCGGCGACCAGCACTTCGTCTTTATCGCGGCTGGCCTGCGCCACGATTTTGCCGCGGGGATTGCAGAAATAACTCTTGCCGTAAAATTCACCGATGTTCCATGGCTTTTCGCGGCCAACACGATTGATCGCACCGACGAAATAGCCGTTCGCCGCGGCGTGTGCGGGCTGCTCCAGTTCCCACAAATATTCGGAGAGGCCGGCAACAGTGGCGGAAGGATTGAAAACGATTTCGGCGCCGTTTAATCCCAGAATGCGCGCGCCTTCCGGAAAATGGCGGTCGTAGCAGATGTAAACGCCAACGCGCGCAAACTTCGTCTCAAAGACGGGATAACCGAGGTCGCCCGGAGTGAAATAAAACTTCTCCCAGAATCCGGGATGCACATGAGGAATGTGGTGTTTGCGGTACTTGCCCAGATACTTGCCGTCGGCGTCAATGACCGCGGCGGTATTAAAGTACAAGCCCGCCATCTGCTCCTCATACACCGGAACCACCATCGCCATGCCGTGTTTGGCCGCGATCTTCTGCATTCGCTGGGTCGTGGGTCCGTCGGGAACGCGCTCGGTGAGGTCGTACCAGCGAATATCCTGCTCGGCGCAGAAATAAGGACCGTAGAAAAGCTCCTGGAGGCAGAGGATTTTCACTTTCTTTTTCGCCGCCTGCTCGATCAGCTTCAGGTGCTTGTCGATCATGGCTTTCTTGACTTGTGGCAGCGAGCGGCTATTGAGCGCGTTACTTGCCTGAATCAGTCCACAGCGCACGTTCCGGGACATGGAGGCACCTCCGAAAGAGGCCAATATATCAGACCTCCGCTTGCCATCCTTGCTATCTCAGCGCCGCAAACAACGACGCTTTCCAGCGTGGGTTATCGAGGGTCCACCAGACTTTCGCTTTGCGATGTTTGAGGGCCGCCGCCCAGACCGCCCGATTCCGGTCATCGTCGGCCACGTTCAGCCTATCGACCACGGTCATGCCGCGCGTTAATTCGCTTTGCGTCTCAACCTCGACAAAATGCTCGCTCCAATCCGTACCGATACTCGGATCAAGCGCAATCGACATGGCGACGGGGTCGGGCAGACAAATACCATCTTCGCCGGTTTGCACTTTGTAGGCCTTCCGCGCGTGGCTGTTGCACTCGATGGCAAACTTGGCAAGCGGGTTGTTGAATCCGAGCACGCACGCGACATCATCCTCGCGAACCACGGCGTCTCCGCGGCAAAGATGCCAGCCCACGAGCTCGACCGGCAAGCCACTGCGCATGACCATGCCGGCGGCCTCGGGATCGACCCAGATGTTGTACTCGGCGGCCGGCGTCACGTTGCCTTCACAGCACGGCGCGCCGCCCATGATCACGCAACGCTTAACCTTGGCGGCGATCTCGGGATTCTTCGCCAGCGCCAAGGCGACGTTGGTGAGCGGTCCCAGCGTGACCATGATGATTCCAGGATTCGCCTCGATTGCTTCAATGATCGCGTCCACCGCGTGCCCGCTCGCCGCAGATTGACGAGGGGCGGGATAGTTGTGATCCCCCAGCCCATCGCGGCCGTGAAACCAGGTCGCGCTCTGATAGGTGCGCAGCAGCGGTTTATCGGCACCCTGGTAGACCGGTACGCTTGCACCGCAGAGTTCGACCGTGTAGAGGGCGTTTCGAGTCGACTGCAGAAGAGGAACATTTCCGGCGACGGTCGTGATCGCCACCACGCGCACGTCGGGAGCCCGCAGCGCCATGATGAGCGCGACCGCATCGTCGGAGGCGGTGTCGGTGTCAATGAGGAAGGCGCGTGGCACGCGCCTAGGATAACAAACGACATTATTCGCTGGAGCGCCGGGCGTCCCCGCCCGGCCACCGTTACGCAACCACGGTTACCAACTACGTCCTCAGTGGGTGAAGGCAATATTCAAACCGGTCGCAAACTGAATATCGTTCCGCTCAATTGCCGGCGTCGCGAACGGAGGATCGCTGTCAAAAACATCGCCCAGCGACATCTGCCAGCCCAGCCACTTGTTGAACTTGGTGACCAGTCCCAAATTAAACGCTCCGCGGTATTGCCCGGTATTGCTGAGGTTTGGATAGAGCAGAAAGCTCTGCGTAAGAACTGAGCTCTTGCCGAGCTTGTGCGTGAAGGAATCGCCCAAGGTCAAGGCCGCCGAACTCTCCGAAAACGAGGAGAGGATGGTCGCCGGGGGCGGGACCGGATTCGGGATTGGAACATCGGAGAAGCTCTCATGCGTGTAGTTCAATCCCGCAAAAACATCGAACGTGGTGGCCGGCTTCTTGAGCACGTGCACGCCACCGCCGCCGCCCAGAATCGACCGTAAATCAAGGTCCTGGAGTGCGTTGGAAAAGAAGTCGCCGCTCACGAATGCGAAGGTGCGCGGAGAGAAATCATGGTCGTAGCGAGCGCCGCCGCCAACCGAGTTTGCGGTGGTTAAGGGCGTCGGTTGGGTGGCCGTGAGCTTGTCATTAACAGCGTAGATCGAGTTGGAATAAAGGATCATCTTGTCGTGGAGACCGGTGCGTACGGCATTGAACGCCAGGTTGAAATTCTTGGTTTCGCTGTTGCCAGCCGTAAGCGCGAAGCCTAAGTTGACGCCACCGGCCCAGCCCTCGAGCAGTCCCGGGTTCAGGCTCTTCTCATAAGCCGCCTGCTCGGCCAGGCTGCGCAGCATCGTGACCGAAGACTTCGGCGCCTCCACCGGTCCCGCGGTTTTGGTCGCGACGACCACATCGTCGCCGTTCGTGGTCACCGGGCCCACCACGGTCTTGCCGCCGAGCGTGACATTCAAGTCGCCTGCGGAAGTTATGCCTTGGACCGCGTCAAACTTCACGGTTACGTCGCCGGCGTAGTCGGTCTTGATCACCAGCGTCTTACCGTCGGACTTGGTGATCGAGCCGGTCAGTCGGTCCCCGTTCTTCAGCACCACCTGGTCGGCGAGCGCCGGAATCGCAAATAGCAAGAGAAGACAGGCCGCAGATTTCCTGTGCACAAAAGCCTCCTGGGTGATGCAAAAATAGAATGGAATTTCTGCCGCAAGCTTGCGGACACAACGGAATTCCACAGAAGTGAGTCGCAAAACTTCCCCACTGGCCACAATTTATTGGATTTGGATGCTGGAATTATACCTGTCTGGCAATACTTCGGGCACGCAGGCAACCCGATGTTGCCGCGGACTCAAGCTTTATCTTCGGGCTTATTTTCGGGCTTCGCTTCGGTCTTGGCTTCGGTCTTCACTTCGGTCTTCGCGCTGTTATCTTTCATGCCATCTTTCAGAGCACGAATGCCTTCGCCCAGACCCTTGCCCAACTCCGGCAATTTCTTGGGACCAAACACCAGCAGCGCGATGAAGAAGATCACCAGCAGGTGCATGGGTTGAAACAGACCTTCCAACATAAAGCCTCCACCTCGGACGTGCCGGCCGGCAACACCGGACAACACCACCACCCAATAGTCTACTCCAACTGATGCACGCAGTCGCGCCGATTCGCGCCAGGGGTGCAGTTGGAATCGGTTTTGAAAGGGCACGGCTTCACACCTTGCGGAAACTCGCTGTTGCACTTGATTTTGGGTGGCGCAGCGGTTTACCGCTGCGATAACTAGCCGATTTTCATCGCGGCTTCAGCCGCTGAGGGACGGCAATTTTAAAACTGCACGACTACCCGATTCGCGCCAGAATCGCTACCCTCGCCGCCTGCCTCGAGCGTGACCTTACAGAATTACCTTCAGAAATTACTTAAGTGACCTATCGGCGTTACCGCCGCTGGACTATTTTGGCCACAGGGCGATTCTTGCGCGTCAAAACCGGTGGAGGACTTTGTGAAACGCTGTGTCCTGAGATGGCTTTTGCTTTTGCTGGTGGCAGGCTCGTTGCAGGCTGAACAAGTTCCATCCACACCCGCTTCCGACGCCGCCATTTTCCTGTGGCTGGCGGGAGGAATTTCGAACGCACGCATCCAGCGCCTGGCCCAAACCTGGGGCCAAGCCGAGGCGTTTTCCTGCCCGTCCACGCCGCAATGCAACCGCCTATGCCCCCGCGCCCTGCAAAAGGCCGGGGCTGACTCGGACTTGATTCAGAGCCTGATCCATCAGAATACCGATCGTCAGAATATCGCCCGTCAGAATGTCGTCCGTCAGAGCATCGATCCGAAGGCCGCATCCGAGTCCCGAACGAAAGTCAGCCACCAGAGCGCCTCCTGCGCCTGTTCCAGTCCGGCGGCAGAGGTTGCCGCTTTGGTTCACAATAAGGATTTCGACGCCGCCGAAAACAAGACCCGCGCTCTGCTTCACGACGATTCAAACAATGCCCTGCTGCATTTTGTCCTCGGAAACATCCTGCGTCGGCAAGACCGCTTCGATGAAGCGCTCGACGAATTTACGGAATCCTCGCGCCTGCTGCCCGGGTTCCCTGAAACGCACAGCCAGCTGTCTTACCTTTTTTACCGGACAGACGATGCCGAGGACGCCCTAGCCGAAGCTCGCACTGCGCTCAGCATGGATCCCGCCAACGCCGAGTCCTACCGCTACCTCGGACTCGCGCTTTACGCCGAGAGCCACTACGAAGCCGCACTGCACGCCTTCGACGAGTCGCTGCAACGCGAACCCGCCGCTTCCCTGGCCAATGCCGACGTCTACTTCGACATGGGAATCACCTACCGCGATCAGGGAGACTTGCGCCGCGCCGCCATCGCCTATCGCCACGCCCTCAGCCTCCGCCCCAACTTCTGGGAGGCGCACAGCAACCTGGGCGTGGTCCTGCACGATCAGGGCAAACTGGATGAGGCTGTCGCCGAATATCGTTCCGCCAAGCGCCTTAAACCTGAGGAAGCCAGCGTCCGCAACAATCTGGGCAATACGCTTTGCGACAAGGAAGACTTCGATAACGCGATTGCGGAATTCAAGGATCTCTATCGTCAGAATCCGCAGTGGGAAGGCGGTCACAACTGCCTGGCCCGCGCCTACATGTCCAAGCGCGACTACCCGTCCGCCATTCGCGAGTTGCAGGCCGCCATCGCAGCCAATCCCGAGGGAGCGGCCGAACACCGCGTTTTGGGGCAGGCGCTCCTGCTTTCGGGAAGAGACCAGGAGGCCGTGGACGTGCTGCGCGAAGCGGTTGCGCTCAATCCGCAATCCAGTCTGGCGCACCACTATCTCGGCACCGCGCTCGTCAACACGCAACAACTGGCGGAGGCTGAAAAGGAATTTCGCGAGGCTCTCGACCTCGAGCCCAGCGCCCAGAATCACTACTCCCTCGCCGCCTGCTTGATGGCGCTTAACCAATACGAAGAGGCTCTCGGAGAACTCGAAATCGCTTCCCGCATGGATCCCAGCCAGAACCTGTACCGGGCCCGCATGCAGGAGGTTGTCCGGCTGATCACCACCTCGAAATAACTACTAATGTATCCCCAACCAGATACACCTTCGGGCATGATTTGACATGCACTGACGTGTATCGCTTCCCGCCATCAACAAACTTAGAATGTGGGAAGTGATTGCGGCGCTCGCAGCGCCGCCGGGGCTCCCCATGGCAACCAGCGCAACCCAGCAAGCACACGAGAAACCGGTTAACCGAGCGGCATTATCCACTCCCGAGCGGCCTCCGGCGTTCGGATCCGAGGCGGAGAAGAAATTCGCCGGCTATGGCCTGCCTTGTTCACAATGCCATGCCTACTATCCCGCGGATATACAAGTCTGCCCGATCTGCAAGTGCGCGGAACGCGTCTCGGCAACCGAACCGGTGATACATTCCGCGGTTGCCGCTGAGCCACAACCCGCAACCAACGCGCAAATCGATAACGAACGTGAACGCCTCCTGAAAGAGCTTAAGTCCCGGGCTTTCGCTTCCCATACTCAGATCAACGCCGCGGCCACGTTCCGGTGCGTTCTGCAACACCAGCACAGCGGAGCCACTGAGCCCGCCGCCGTCTGCCACACCTGCTACGGCGAGGTGCGCCAGCAGGCCGACCGCATGGAAGCCGCGCTCCACATGGATGCGAAAGAAGCGGCCAAGATTGTCTATGAAGCGGTCTGGGCGGATACGTCCGATCCCAATCGCACCTACCAGAACGCTGCCACCGCATTACTGTCGGAGTTGCGCAAGCGCGCCGGCATCGGCCTGCTGCTCGGCGCGCATCAGCCGCTGGCGCACTAGCCATAGTTACAGCCCTGGTTAGGATGCTGCCAATCGTCGCGACCCCTGTGTCCTCTGTGCCCCCCATGGTTCAAGCTCTTGATCTTGTGCCCACCGCCGACGTTCTTCCCACATCTGCGATTCCGGCTCACGCCGCCGGCTTGCAACTTTCGCGCCCATTCCGCATCCTATTTTCTGGAGAAAAGACATGACCGAAAAGATCAGCGACAAGATCGCCGGGGACAGGATCTCCTCGGAAAAGATCGCCAAGACCGACGCCGAGTGGCGGCAGCAGCTCACTCCTGAGCAGTATCAGGTAGCCCGCGCCTGCGGCACCGAGCGCGCCTTCACCGGCCAGTACTGGAATAAACACGACGACGGAACTTACCACTGCGTCTGCTGTGGCGCACTGCTGTTTGGCTCGGAAACAAAGTTTGATTCAGGAACCGGATGGCCGAGCTTTTTCGCCGCTGCCGACCGCAAAAACATCAGCGAACACACCGACACCAGCTATGGCATGGCTCGCACGGAAGCACGTTGTGCTCGCTGCGATGCGCATTTGGGCCACGTGTTTCCCGATGGCCCCGGGCCGACCGGCCTGCGCTACTGCATGAACTCGGCGTCCCTCGATTTCAAGCCGAAGAAGTAATAATCACAAAAAAGAATCGATGGAGCGCCGGGCATCCTCACCCGGCTGGACGGGCAAGACGCCCGTCCCTCCATCGTCATCCTTTGAATTCCGACTGCGAATTCAGACTTCGTTTTTCAGACTTATCTGCTCAGACTTAGCTGGATTACGCGGTGCCCGCAGTAGCCGCCAGAGCCTTGGGAGGTTCCGGCTTGTTCTGGGCCTGGGCCTGTACCTGCGGTTTCTGATCTTTCTTTTCCGGGTTGCGCACTTCGACGCCGCCCTTGAGGATCGCGCCTTCTTCGACGCTGATGCGATGCGTGATCACGTCGCCCGAGAGCACGCCTTCGCTGCGGATGTCCAACCGGTCCGCGGCTTCGACGTTGCCCTGCACCTTGCCCATGATCACGACTTCTTTGGCAGTGATGTTGGCCGCGACGTTTCCGTTGCGACCGATGGTGACGCGATTTTCGGGAAAGTTGATGGTGCCTTCGATGCGTCCGTCAATGAAAAGCGCTTCCGTACCGGTTATTTCACCCTTGATGACGACCGAGCGTCCGATGTTGGCCTGATCCATGGGTGAGGTGGCCGGTTTGACCGGAGTGTAGGCGTTCGTGGCGGGTACTGCGTTTGGAGAGTACTTCGGTTCCGGAGACTGCAACATGAATGAAACCTCACTTGAGTTCCACAACCGCAGCGGGAGTTGGCCCTGCGGCCGCGGTCGATGGGCCTGTGACGGCAATGAAGAGAATGGCACGAAAGGACAGTACTACGACAGGTAACCGAAGGGTGTTGTCCGCTTGGGGTGAAGTAACGTCTCCAATCCGCCAACGCTGGTGAAAACACCCATCATGACGGTAGTGGCTCAGTTTCGATTTGTTTTGAAAGGGCACGACTTCCAGAGCTCGCGGAAAAACTCTTGTAGAGACGGGGCTTGCCCCGTCTCGCGTCATCCGCGAACTAGGCTCGAGCACAAACGGGAAGGGCACGACTTCACAGCTTGCGGAAAAACTCACGAATGCGCGGATCACCGTGGAAGAGCGGCCCTTCAGGGCCGCGTAAGTCCCGTAAAATCAGCGCGGGCCTTAGCCCTGGTGGTCGCCCTTTCTCGACCGATTGCGTTTTTCCGCAGCCTCTTCAGTCGTGCCGTAAATGCCACATAATTAGTGGCGGCTTTAGCCGCTGGGGGAATGCGTCTTCCAAAACTGAGCCACTACCTTCATGACCGCGCGAGTTGCTCCGCAACTTCCGGAAGCTTGGCGGCATGCCACGCGTCGAAACCTCCCACCACGTTGATCACGTTGCGATGACCGGCGCGCTCCAGCAAACCACAGGCAATCATGCTGCGGTACCCACCTTTGCAGTGCACCGCAACCGGGCGCCCAGTATCGATTTCAGGCAGTCCTTGCGGAAACGTATCGAGCGCCCGCCATTGCACGTCGGCGATGTGCCCCGCTTGCCATTCGCCTTCGCGGCGCACGTCGAGGATATCGACCGCGCGCCACTTTCCCTCGCGCAGTTTCTGATTCAGTTCCTGGACGGAAATTTGCGCAGTCTTCAGCACCGGCAGTCCAGCCTTCTGCCACGCCGCCACACCGCCGGCCAGATAACCACCCAACTCTTCGATGCCCACCCGAGCCAGTCGCAGCCTGGCTTCCTCAATCTGCGTGTCGGTATCGGCGATCAGAACCGGCTTCGAGTGGATCCCCATAATCCCGCCTGCCCACGACGCAAATTGTCCGGAGAGCGCGATATTGATCGACCCCGGCACGTGTCCCGCCGCGTACTCATCTCCCGGACGAACGTCAAGAATATTGATATTGATATTGATATTGAGACGCGCATTCTGCTGCAACAGCGCCTGTAGTTCCGGGGGAGAGAGTCCCGGAAGCGGCGGTAATTCCGTCAACGCCGCCGCTCCCGAGCGATTGATCTCCGCATCCTCCAGAAAATATTCGGGACGAGTTGGAAGATTGGCGGTCAACTGCGCGATGAATTCCTCCCGGTTCGCAATCTGCAGAGCATAGTTCGTAAGTCGCTCGGTCCCGATGGTGGACGAGCGCTCCGCCCGCATGGCGCGTCCGCACAGCGAGCCCGCCCCGTGCGCCGGATACACCGTGACCGCATCCGGCAGCGCCAGCAGCTTTTGGTGCAAACTGTCGTAGAGCAATCCCGCAAGTTCCCGAGGCGTGTGCGTGCGCGACAGATCCGGACGTCCAACATCGCCAATAAACAAGGTATCGCCGGTCAGAACCGCGCAGGGCAGCGCTGCTTTACTTTGAGACGATTTAATTTCAGGCGATTTACTTTCCTCGGTAATCACCAAACAGACGCTCTCCGGCGTGTGTCCCGGCGTCTCCAACGCGCGTAGCCGGACCGCTCCCATCTTCACTTCAAAATCGTCGCTCAGCGGCACATGCGGGAATTCAGCGTTGGCCTGCGCTCCGATATAGATTTTCGCGCCGGTGCGCGCCGCCAGCTCTTTGTGTCCGGAAACAAAGTCGGCGTGCAGGTGAGTTTCGAAGATGTGCCGGATTTTGAGATTCTGCTCGGCGGCCGCCTTCAGATAAATATCCACATCGCGCTGCGGATCCACCACCGCCGCCTCGCCCTCCGATCCGATCATGTACGAAGCATGAGCCAGACAGGTCAGGTAAAACTGTTCGAAGTACATATCGCGACTCCGGACCGCATCAGCGTCCAGCGGTAGATTATCACCGTTTCCACGCGCCTATGCTGCCGCCTCGCAGTCAGGTAGTGGCTCAGTTTTGATTTGTTTTGCAAGGCCACGACTTCACAGCTTGCGGAAAAACTGCTCGTGTGGTGACGGGGCTCCGCCCCGTCCAGCATCAGTGTAGAGACGGGGCTTGCCCCGTCTTGCGTCATCCGTGAACCAGGCTCGAGCACGGACGGGAAGGGCACGACTTCAGAGCCTACGGAAAAACTCACGAATGCGCGGATCACCGTGGAAGAGCGGCCCTTCAGGGCCGCGTAAGTCCCGTAAAATCAGCGCGGGCTTTAGCCCTGGTGGTCGCCCTTTCTCGACCGATTGCGCTTTTCCGCAGCCTCTTCAGTCGTGCCGTAAAAGCCGCATATTCAGTAGCGGCTTTTCAGTTTGCTGAAAAACTCGGGTTTCGTATCAGGGCATCGCTTCAGCGATGCCACAAGTTCTTTGAATTCAGATGCCCCTTTAGAGGCTGAGCACGGAAGACCGAGTCTTTCAGCACTCTGTTTAGCCGCTGGGGGAACGCTTCCTCCAAACTGAGCCACTACGCAGCAGTCAGCAGTTATTGCACGGGACTCACCTAATCATGAAAAAAATATCTTGGGCATGATTCCCAACCGATTGACCGGCCTATGGTTAAAGGGCGCACCCCGTGCGTACTCCTTTTGTAACTTGGACTTGCACCCGATAAAGTCCTACAGTGATTGGACTGTGTTTCTTGGGTTTTCGGCCCCCGGCGTGCATCGAAAGTAGAAGAGAATTAAAGAGAATGACGAAGCGCAACCAATTCGGACTGTCACCGAGCGGATTGGCACTCCCCGTATTCGCACCCCTCGTATTCGCGATCGCCGTGGTTCTCACTCTGTCCGTCGCTGGACACGCGCAAAGCAGTCCCTACGTCATCGCCGCTTCCAGCGTTGCGGTAGGCCCCAGCAGCGCCGCCGCTCTTCCAGTTGCAGTTGCCGACACCACCAGCGACGAGGCCGACGAGCCCATCCTCACCATCAAGAAACGCGTCGATGAAGTGAACGTGCTCTTCATCGCCACCGATCGTCACGGCAAATTCGTACGCAATCTGAACCAGACCGATTTCTCCATTTTCGACGACCACAAGCCGGTGCAATCGATCCTCAACTTCCGCCGTGAGACTGATCTGCCCATCGAGTTGGGCCTGCTCATGGACGTAAGCGGCTCCGTGGAAGGCCGCTTTGGATTTGAGAAAGACGCAGCCACCGGATTTCTACAGCACGTCATTCGTCCCGGCTACGACCACGCCTTTGTCGTCGGATTTAACAAAGAGAGTCACCTCACACAGGACTTCACCGACCAGGTGCCATTGCTTGCCGCCGGAGTGCAGCGCCTGAATAATGGCGGCGGTACGGCGCTTTATGACGCCATTTACAAAGCCTGCAAGGAAAAGTTGCTGCGCGAAAATTCCGACCATCCCATTCGCAAAGCCATCGTCATCCTTAGCGACGGGGAAGACAATCAGAGCGAATACACGCGCGCCCAGGCGATTGAAATGGCGCAGCGCGCCGAAGTTCTGATCTACGCCATCTCCACCGACGACAGCGGCCTGATCTTGCGCGGCGACAAAGTTCTCGACGACCTCGCTTCCGCCACCGGCGGCCGTGCTTTCTTCCCTTACAAGATGAAAGACATCACCCACTCGTTCGCCGCCATCGAAGACGAGCTGCGCAGCCAATACGCCGTCTCCTACAAGCCGTCCGACTTCGACGCCGACGGGCGCTATCACTCCATCGAAATCACTGCCCTGAAAAAAGATCTCCAAGTCCGAGCCCGCCGCGGCTACTACGCTCCCAGGCAGTAAGTCCGATCGAGGCTTCCTCTCCGCCCTAATCAAACGTAGTGGGTCACTTTGAATTTGCTTTGAAAGGGCACGGCTTCAAGCCGTGCCGTAACTTCCGCAAAATCAACAGCGGCTTTAGCCGCTGGGGGAATGTATCTTTCAAACTGACCCACGCCCGCATCTGAGCCCGCATTGCACCCCGTCTCCGCCTGTGCTACCGTCCCCTTAAATACGCATCGAGGAGTTTTGCATGTCCTGGATTGTTCTGGCAGTCATCGTTCTGTTCGGCTTCTTCCTGGTTGCGATGTACAACAGCCTGGTGCAGTTGCGGGTGCGCTCCGAATCGGCGTGGTCCGACATCGATGTTCAACTCAAACGCCGCCACGACCTGATTCCAAACCTGGTCGAAACCGTGAAAGGATACGCCACCCACGAGAAAGATACGTTCGAGAACATTGCAAAATTCCGCTCCATGGCCATGCAGGCCACCGGCCCGGCGGACAAGGCTGCCGCCGAAAATCAATTGACCGGCGCGCTCAAAAGCCTGTTCGCAGTGGCCGAAAATTATCCCCAGCTCCAGGCCTCGCAGGAATTTACCCAGCTGCAGAATTCTCTAAGCGAGATCGAGGACGCGATTCAAAACGCCCGCCGCTACTACAACGCCGTGGTGCGCGACCTGAACACCAAGATTCAATCTTTCCCGACCAACATTCTGGCCGGGATGTTCGGCTTCCAGCAGAAACAGTTCTTCGAAGCCGCCGCCACCGATCGCGAACCAGTAGCGGTAAAGTTCTAAGTATGTTGCCGAAGCGATCGCTCCATCACAAACTGTCGAGCAAGCCTGTTCCCAGTGTTCCCCTGTGCACCTCAGTGCCCCCCGTGGTAAAGCTCTTGCCGTTGCTGATGGCTCTACTACTAGTGGCCGCCCCCGCCCAAGCCCAGGCCCGCAACTGGCGCGTAGCCGATTTCAAGGATTCCATCTCCATAGCCCCCGATGGCACGGCCCTGGTCAGCGAAAAAATCACCCTGACTTTCGTCGGCGCCTGGCACGGCATTCACCGCACCATTCCCGTCGAGTATCCCGGACCCGAGGGCACTAACTACACCCTCTTTGTCAATGTCATGAGCGTCACCGACGAGAGCGGAAACAAACTGAAGTACGATTCCAGCAAGTCCGGAAACTACCGCGATCTAAAAATCTACATTCCCGATGCAGCCGACGCCACGCGCGTGGTCAACATCGATTACTCCGTCCGCAACGGCGTCCGCTTTTTCGACCAATATGACGAGTTCTACTGGAACGTGACCGGCAACGATTGGCCCGTTCCCATCGACCACGCCTCGGCCTTCGTCACCCTCCCCGAAAATGCCGCCGGAGGCCTGCGCGCTCAGGCCTTCACCGGCGCCTACGGCTCCAAGGAAGCCGAAGCGAGCGCCAACGTCGATGGCGCGAACGTCACTTTCGAGACCACCCGAGAGCTTTCCATGCGCGGCGGCCTCACCATCGACATCTACATTCCGCAGGGAGTGCTTAAGCCGCCGTCCGCGCTAACCAAGCTAGGCTGGTTTTTGGGCAGCAATCCGATCGTCTTTTTGCCCCTGTTCACTTTCGCCGTGATGTTCGTCCTCTGGTATTCCGTAGGACGCGATCCCGATCCCGGCGTCTCCGTAGCCCCGCAATACGAACCACCCAAAGGCATGTGTCCCGCCGAAGCCGGAACGCTGCTCGACGACACCATCCACCCCCGCGACATCACCAGCACCATCGTCGATCTAGCCGTGCGCGGCTACATCAAGATCGAAGAAAAAGTCGACACTTTCCTCGTCTTTCACCACAAAGACTACATGTTCCACCTGTTGAAGCCGCGCGAGCAGTGGGGCGACCTGACGCCGCACGAACGCGTAATGATGGAAAATATTTTCCTGAGTGGAACCGGAACCCGTCTTTCCGATCTGAAGAATCGTTTCTACACCGCGATCCCCATAGTCCGTGAAGACATCATGTCTTCGCTGAAGAGCAAAGGCATTTACACGCTCGACCCGGAATCGGCCAATGGCTACAGCATCGCCGCCGGCGTCGCCATCGCCATCCTCGCGGTCGCCGTGCAAGTCATGGGCTGGATGAACCTGTTCTACTCCATTCCGCTGGTGATCGGGAGCGTTCTCATTTCCGCACTTATCTGGTGGCTCTTTGCGCGCAACATGACGGCCAAGACGGTCTCCGGCGCACGCACCAGAATTGCCGTCCTCGGATTCCAGGAGTTCATGAATCGCGTCGACGCCGACCGCATCAAACGCATGCCGCCCGACACCTTCGAGAAATTTCTTCCCTACGCCATGGCGCTGGGCGTCGAACACCACTGGGCGCAAGCCTTCGACGGAATAGTAAAAGACCCGCCAAGCTGGTACGTTTCGCCGAACGGTTACGTCGGCTTCAGTCCGCTTTTCTTTTCCAGTTCCATGCACAGCATGGCGTCAGACATGCATCAGGTCTTCACCTCCGCGCCCAGAGCCAGTTCAACTGGATCGGGTTTCGGTGGAGGAGGCGGCTTCGGCGGCGGTGGCTTCTCGGGAGGCGGCTTCGGCGGCGGCGGCGGCAGCGCATTCTAGCGACCGCACGACTGATAGCAAATTCGCCTACATCTCAAACTTCCTCACCCTTGTCATCCCGAACGAAGTGAGGGATCTGCAGTTCGCGACCACAGAACTCATTCCGGATCGACCGGCTGACTGTCTCGGTTGTGCTTAGTCGCCTTGGTTTCCGTGTAACTTATAGGTGCGGCCCCTTGGAACCAGAATCGCGGTGTTGTCGCTCTCGAAGGGTCCGACGACAAGTCTGTAAGGCTTCGGCCGTGGCGGGCCAAGAAAAAGACCCTGACCTCGCAGATTAAGACCTGACTCGATAAACGCCGGCGATGCTGCCTTCGAACCAAAGGGTCCATTGAATACCAACAGCGCGAAATTACCGGTTGATTTTGAATGGTCTATCACCACGACGGCAAAATCACCGATGGCGTCGCCGTTGAAGTCCCCGGTCGCAGCATAGGGATGATAGTCGGGAACGGGCGTCCAGGCACCTCCGTAGCCATTTTTCATCTGTTGAATGTCTTCTGCACAGTCGCAATCTGTGTCCGTCGCGGCGCGGAACTCCGGGTGTCGTGACAGCCATTCCCCAAGGATCTTCTGATCGTGCGGTGTCAGCGTGTGACCACCCCAAGCTGGTGTAATCAGAACGACACAGACTAGGACCGCCAACGCCACTCGACTGCGGAACATGGGTCAATTATGTTCGGGAACTTGGAGCCCGTCTAGAGCATCCTCCAGCCTGCACTCTTCCGCCGACTTATCGGTTCTCAACCCCATAAACACCGGCGCGCGCAGCTTAATCCCGCCCTCCGCCGTTTCATGAGTCCACTCGGCAAACTTAATTTCCGCCACCAGCTCCGGACGCACAAACTGAACCTTCCGCAATCCGCCAATCTCCCCATAAAACGGATTCTGTTTCGTCTTCAGAGGCTGCATGCGACCGAACATTTTCTTGAGCGCTTTCTGATCAAAGCCCGTGCCAACCTGCCCAACGTGAATCAGCCGCCCTTGCCGGTCGTACAACCCAAGCACCAGCGCCCCAAAATATTCGCGGCTGCCCTCCGGATCCGTATATCCGCCAACCACGCACTCCTGTCGCTGCGTAATCTTAATTTTGAGCCAATCCGAAGACCGTTTTTCCTGGTATGCGCCGCCGCGCTTCTTGGCGACGATCCCTTCCAGTCCGCGCTGCTTCGCCGCTTCAAAAAGATCCAGCCCCTTCTCAGCATAGTGGTCGGAAAACTGAATCACGCCGCCAGAAAGAATCCGGTCTTGCAGTAACTGCTTCCGTTGCTCGAGCGCAACGCGCCGCAGATCGAGGCCATCAAGGTAGAGCAGATCGAACGCGTAATAGACGACTGGCACGCCTTCGCGCCGCGGCAGCCGCCGCTTTCCCGGCTGAAATCCAGTACGCTGCTGCATCAGGCTGAAAGAAGGCCGCCCCTCGTCATCAAGCGCCACTATTTCGCCGTCAAGAATCGCGCGCTCAGCCTTTACGAATTGCGGCAGCGTACCAAGTTCAGAAAACTGCCCGGTCAGGTCATTCTGGCTCCGCGACACCAGACGCACCCGCCCGTCTTCAATGAAGGCAACGGCGCGGTATCCGTCCCATTTAATTTCAAACAACCACTCAGGATTGTCGAACGCCCTCGCCGTAGGGATCGCCAGCATCGGATGGATGACCGTGGGCATCGGCCTCTGCTCAGCGCCAGCAAGAGCCTTAACCGCAGAGGACGCAGAGTTCGCAGAGGATTTCTTGTTCCTTGATTTGGACGCGGCATCGTTGACCGCGACGTCGTCGGACAAGATCTTCGGGTGAGCTAAGTTTGACGCAACCTGTCTCGGGCTCTTACTTTTTTTTTTCTCCGCGCCCTCCGCGTCCTCTGCGGTTAATGCTTTTCGCCTTGAGTCAGCTCGCGCAATGGCGTCCGCCAGCCACGCGGCCTTAACCTTCCCGCGCGATGCCGGACGGCTGCTAGTCCACTCCGCCGACCCCGCATCGCCGCCGATCTGCGCCATCGTGCGATCCGTGAGAATGGATTTGTCGTACTTGTCCCCTTCAATGTCGAATCCCGCAACCACGTGACTATCCTTCTTCTTGATCAGCAGCCATTCATTGCCTTTGCTTCCCGCGCGCCCCTTGATGTGCACGAGCGCAAAATCGCCGTTGAGCCGCTTCCCTTTCAACCGAAATTTGAGGTCGCCCTTCGCCAGCATGGCAGCAGCTTCTTTTTCTGTACCGGGAAGATACTCGCCATTCACCGGCACCGGCGACAGCGGCTCCCAGGTGCCCGCATCCCAAACCATCACCGTGCCGCCGCCGTAGTTGCCTTGAGGTATGGTCCCTTCAAAATCAAAATAAGAAACAGGATGATCCTCGACCTGCATAGCCAGACGCTTGTCGGCCGGGTCGAGCGACGGGCCTTTCGGAACTGCCCACGACTTAAGCACGCCCTCCGTCTCCAGGCGAAAATCGTAATGCAGGCGCGTGGCGGCGTGCCGCTGCACCACAAACCGATGCCGCGATTGTTTTTCGACCTTAGGCGGGGGCTCCGGCGTTTCCTCGAAGCGCCGTTTACGTTTGTACTCATCAAGCGACATGGTGGCTATTGTAATTCCAGTTCGTGTGGTGACGGGGCTTTGCCCCGTCCAGTTCGAGCGAAGCCATATACTGTTCCCGTATGAAGCCGCTCGCATGAAACGTGAATACCCCGAGTCTCCGCTGGTAGGTGTAGGCGCGGTCATTGTGGATCATCATCTCGACAATCATCGCGTGCTGCTGGTCCGCCGCGGACAGCCGCCGCTGCTGGGCGAGTGGTCGTTGCCCGGCGGCGTCCTCGAATGCGGAGAAACTCTGCGCGAAGCGGTGGTCCGAGAAGCCCGCGAAGAAACGGGACTGATAGTCGAGACAAGCGAGATGCTAGGCGTGTATGAGCGCATAATCCGAGACGACGACGGACGCGTGCGCTATCACTATGTGTTGCTTGATTTCTTGTGCCACGCGGTCGGCGGCGATCTCAAAGCGGCGAGCGACGCGGCGGACGTGCGCTGGTTCACGCGTGACGAATTGCCCCCGCTCAAAATGGCCTATGACGCGAATGACGTCGTGCTTAAAGGATTGGCGTCTTCGTCGACGGTTTGACTCGAGGACTCATGGCAGCACTTGTGCTCACTCAAATCGTTGCCCAGCTAAGACAATTCTACGGGGCCCCCGCACTGCCTCCAGTCACGGATCCCTTTGAACAAGTGCTTTGGGAGAATGTCGCTTATCTTGCAGATGACGAGAAGCGGGCGGCGGCATTCTCGGCGCTTCGCAGAACGGTGGGACTCAGACCCGAAGATATTCTGAAAGCGAAACCTGAAAAATTACTGGCTGTCACGCGGATGGGCGGGATGGTTCCGGAACTGCGGGCGCAGAGGTTGCGGCAGAGCGCCGAAATTGTCCAGATCCTGCTGAAGGGCAAGCTAAACGCCGCGCTTGACGAGTCGCTGCCGAAGGCCAAGAAAACACTGCAACGATTTCCCACGATCGGGGAGCCGGGTGCGGAAAAGATTCTAATGTTCGCGGGAAAGTATCCGGTGCTTGGCCTCGAGTCGAATGGACTACGGGTGCTGTTGCGCCTCGGCTTCGCCGAAGAGCAAAAGAGTTATTCAGCCAGCTACCGCGCTATCAAGAACGCTATCTCCGGCCAACTTCAGCAGGACTGCAAGTCACTCATCGCTGCGCACCAGTTGTTGCGCAAACACGGCCAGGAGCTTTGCAAGCGCTCCCGGCCGCTGTGCGACGGGTGCCCATTGCGGGATTCATGCGCTTACGCCGCGCGGCTCTAATCGGTTAAACCAGTCGGCTTCCTTGGTTGCCATCATCGTTTGCCATCATTCCGAGCCGAAGCATGTTTAATCAGCCATCTTGGCCACGTGCACCGGGAAGCCGGTTTTAGGCAGCAGCGACGTCAACTCGAACACCTTGAAGCCATCACCGGTGATTTCCGTTTGCCGATACAGCCCGGGCTCGGTTTCGGCGGTTTCGTGGCGCCCCTGCAGATCGTCGAGAAACTTCTGCCCGTCTTTGAGGCTGGCTTCACCGCCCTTCGCCCGCGTCACCACTGCTTCGGCGGCATAGGAGCGGACAAGTTTCGGCCAATACTTCTGCAGCAACTGGGTACTCGCGAAAATATCAGCCCAGACGATTTCTCCGTTCACGGCGACCACCACGCCCACCGCATTCTTATCGCGCAGTTGGCGGATGACGCTTTCGTAGTTACGCTGCACCGGTTCGGCGACGGAATCAACCTTCTGCTGCACTTCTTTGTTATCCATCACGCGGGCATAAGAGGTAGTCGAATTCACCTCCGCCGCAGCCGGAGCGGGAACAGCCGCCGCCAGTGCCTGTTTCGACCTTCCCACGTTGTCCCAGACCTGCTGCTGATTCTTGGCAGCCATCGCGCTGCCGCGCACCCCGGGTGCAGCGAGAAGACCGTAAACATCGTTGGGCGCGTTGCTGAACTGGTCCTTGCCGTTCGCCGCCACCCAACGTCCGGGCTCGACGCAGAAAACGCCTAAGTCGACAGGATCGCTCTCCGGGGGTACGATGCGGTCTTTGCCGATGACGCGGTCCTGTTTGCCCCCGGTAACTATCTCGCCGGCGAGGAGTAACAACGGCCGCTTCGAGTTATTCACCAGCACAAGCTGATTGACCTCCGGACCGCGTATGGGATGCATGGGTGTCGCTTCGCCGGGGCGGTGACGGATGAGGCCACGCAACTGCCCGGCTTCAGTGACCACAACGTCGCCGCTGCGCAGGCCCTCATCGAGGGTAAGAAACTCCGCCGTGTCATACGACTTGCCGGCCACAACCGGAAAGACGGTTAGATTGCCGCTGCGAATCGGGCTAAGGAGCGAATACCCAGACGCTGACGTTACTTCGCCCGCTGGCAGCAGGCACGGAACCACAACCGCCGCCGCTACTAACAGAGTGATCCCAACCACTACCATGACCAGCCGCATAATTGAGCCTCCCCGCAGTAAAGACACCACTGAAGACGCCGCAGCTCCCGCGTACGCGCAATCTTCTTCGTGCGACCCCTGTTCGTGCGGCCCTCGTCCACGAGTCTCCAGGAGTGCCTTTCTCTGCTCGCTGATCAAAGAACGCACGATTTATTCTTCCTTGCATCAAAAAGATTGCTAGCATCATCTGGGAGATGCCCAGGGGGATATGCCGAAGCCCGCCCAATCCGGCCAACCAGCGGACGACCGAGCGGACGTTCGACCGGACGTCGCGGCAGCTCTTCCTCTTTACGACCGCAGCGGCGCTGCGGCCTACGGCGTGAGCGCAGAGCAGTTCGCGGCCATCCTCAATGAAATTCTGCACAAGTATTTTGCTCCAGCCCCCAATTCGCCTCACTCTTCGCCGGAACAGGCGCAACAGATGTCTGACTTCTGCGCCAGGTTACGTCTGGAAGAACTGGCGCTGGCGCGCGCTTGTGCCGAGGGCAACGAGCGGGCATGGCAGGACTTCATCAGCCGCTACCGGCAGAAGCTGCACAGCATGGCGCTGCACATTACGCGCGACGGCGCACATGCCGCGGAGTTGGCCGATTCGCTGTTTGCGGATCTGTATGGCGTGAATGCACGCGATGGACTGCGCCGATCGAAGCTCGTGTTCTATACCGGCCGCGGTTCGCTCGAAGGCTGGCTGCGCGCGGTGATGGCGCAGGAGTTCATCAATCGCTATCGCAAACAGAAACGCACGGTCAGTCTGGAAGAACAGACAGAAGCAGGTGTGCAGTTTGCGGCGGCGGTTCCTGATCCGGCGTGCACTTTGGATCGCACTTTGCATCGCACTTCGGACCGCACTTCGGACCAACTCCTGGAAGCGGCCACCGATGAGGCACTGGCAGAACTTTCGGCCGAGGACCGGTTTACGCTGGCGTCTTATTATCTCGATGGGCGGACACTGGCCGAGATAGCGCGCACGCTCGGGCTGCACGAATCGAGCATCAGCCGGCGCCTTGATCGGCTCGCAACCGGGCTCCGGAAGCGGATTCTGGCGGGGCTGCGAACGCAGGGTATGAGCCATGCCCAGGCTACGGAAGCCCTGGAAACCGACGTGCGGGACATACAGTTGAATTTGCGCTCGCGTTTAACGCAAGATTCCGGGGCAAAAGCGTTCCCCGGAGGAAGAGGAAAGGTACCCGCACCAGACGCCGGCGACACAAGTCATGACTGAAATACCGAAAGTGCCGAAAATCGTGTATGACCGCCTGCAGGCTGCCCAGCCGGTAGAACAAGATGGGCGCGAGCCGGCACATCCGGATGCGGATCTGCTGACGGCTTTTGCCGAGCAGGCGCTTTCGGCGAGCGAGCACAACGGCGTGCTCGAGCACCTGGCGGTCTGCGCAGACTGCCGCGAGTTGATCGCTCTGGCCCTTCCGGAGGTCGGCGCGTCGGCTCCGATTGCGGACGAGACTGATACAGATAAGGTCCGGGCGCTGGGTTCGCGGGCGAGGACGCCCGCGCCACACAAGCTAAGCTTCGCCTGGCCGAGTTTGCGCTGGGCCGCGCTGGCAGCGGGTGTTGTGGTAGCTGCCTCGGTACTTCTGATACGTCCGGGAAAGCTGAACCAAACGGCGTCTCCTGTAAGCCCGCAGGTCGCGACTACTGCGCAGCCAGTTCCCGGTACACAGATCGCGTCGTCGCAGACCTCATCGTCCCCAATCGCATCGCCGCCAATGGACCAATCGGTATTCTCGGCTAAAACTGACGAAAAACGGCCTGAGTCCGAATTGCAGTTGTCCAGGAAACTCAAGGCTGTAAAGCCATCTCCTCAAGTGGAGTCCGGAATGCTGCTAGCGGACAACAAGAAGGAATCAGCTCAGGCAGACAAGCTGGCGGCAGTGCCAAGAGCCCAAACGTTCGCATTTGATGCATCCGCCAGTCGTGCGGCGAATGAAACCGTCGGGGTCTCAGGGGCAGCCGCCGCAGTAAAGACCACGCCCTCCGCCGAAGGCGATTTGATGGCGCGGAACGAAGCGCCCGCGATTGAAAAGGCAAAGCCCGCACCGCAAGGGACGGAAGTGTACGGACAGCAGAAAGCCGAACTATCCGCTGCTCCCACGTCAGCCCCATCACGGGCCAGGAGTGCGACGTCTGCCGCGAAAATGGCAATGCCTGCCATGGCCTTCCCTGCGACCCCGGCTCTGGTGCGGCATGTCACCTGGGCAATTGCAGCCGGTGTCCTGCAACGTTCATTAGACAGCGGCCAGAGCTGGCAAAACGCTTTGCGCCCGGATCATCCACTGCTGTGCTACGCAACCCACGGCGCGGATGTTTGGACTGGCGGGCAGGCGGGCGCGCTCTTTCACTCCGCCGACGGCGGCGTAACTTGGGTACAGATGCAACCTTCCACCAAAGGCCAGCAACTTAGCGGCGACGTAACTCACATTGATGTCGACGTCCGCGGCCCGGCCGAGGTTATAGTTCTAACCAGTAACAACGAAACCTGGAGCAGTACGGACGGCGGAAACACCTGGGACAAGAAGTGATCCGTCCGCTTCTGACGCCCTACCGCGCTTTAGTCGCTAGTCTTGCCGAACAATCCAGAATTCTTCAGTGGCCTTTCAGACAGATAACAACTGCATGAACCGAGTTAGTAACGTTACGCCCGCGCATGGCCCCGTAGTACTCAATTGCCAACTCCACATTACGAAAGTGACATTTACAGTGGTACCAGACGGACATAGGATGGGCACGTGGTTTGGCAGTTCTGGGGGAGGGCTGCCGAAGGACGTCCTGAGCTTCACTGCTCAGGGCGTTTTTTCTTGCCCCAACAACTTAGGTTGTCTCGCTGGTGGAGAGCCGGGCGTCCCGCCCGACTGGACGAGCGAGACGCCCGTCCCTCTACCCACTTAGACAGAGTAAGAGACACCATCATCCGCGGCGCCGAACGCCGTGTTTTCCGTAGCGACCGCGCCATTAGACTTGCTGCCACGCCGCATGGCCACGATACCGGTACGCACCATCTCCAATATCCCATAGGGACGCAGCACATCGAGCAGTCCGTCGATTTTGTCTTCCCCTCCGGTAATTTCGATGGTCAATGACTCGGCGGAGACATCGACCACACGCGCGCGGAACACGCTGGCAAGTTCCAGTACATGGGAGCGCGCATCGTGAGTAGCCGACACCCGGATCAAGGCCAGGTCGCGAACGATGGCTGGTTGATTAGTAATGTTCTCGACCAGCAACACGTTCACCAGTTTGTATAGATTGGCTTCGATGCGCCGGGCCTGGTCGCGGTCGGCATCGACGGTAATGGTCATGCGCGACACTTCTGGTTTCTCGGTCCGTCCCACCGTCAGCGAATCGATATTGAAGGCGCGGCGCCGAAACAAAGACGCCACGCGGGTAAGTACACCCGGCTTATTTTCGACATACACCATGAAAGTATTCAGCATAGGTTTATTCGTCTCTTCACGTCGTATAAATCCACGTTGTCATCCTGAGCGAAGCGAAGGACCTATGTATTTTGCTCGCTACATAGGGAACTCATGGGTCTTTCGTTTCGCTCGCGGCGAATTATGGAACGTGATAACTGACCCGGGAGCTTAACCCCGTGCGCTTATTCATCTTCGGCCGTCTCGACAATCGGGCTCGGCCGCCGAATCATGTCGTCCAGTGCAGCCCCCGCCGCGACCATCGGATAGACAGTGTCTTCCTGCTCAACCTTGAAATTGATTAACATCGGTCCCTCGTGCTGGCGGGCCGATTGCACGGTGGGCACAACCTCCGAACGCTTCGAGACCGTCGCGCTCCGTATGCCATAAGCCTCGGCTAACTTTGCGAAATCCGGATTGAGCAGGGGCGTGGCCGCGTAGTTACGGTCGTAGAAAAATTCCTGCCACTGCCGCACCATGCCGAGGAATCCGTTGTTGATGATAGCGATATGGATCTTCAGATTTTCCTGCACCAGCGTCGCCAGTTCGCACATGGTCATCTGGAATCCGCCATCGCCCACGACTACCCAAACCTCGGCCTCGGGGCAAGCAACCTTGGCGCCGATGGCGGCAGGCAAAGCAAAGCCCATCGTCCCCAATCCGCCGGAAGTAATCAGCGACCGCGGTTTCTCATGCTTGTAGTACTGCGCCTCCCACATCTGGTGCTGTCCGACGTCGGTAACCACGATGGTGTTGCCATCGCGGGTCTGGTGCCATAAATCATTGATGACGTGGGCAGCGTAGAGATGGCCGCTGTCGGGCAGGTTCTGGATGTCGCGCACCGCCGAATCGCCCTTCAGCCGGTCGATCGAATCCAGCCACTCACTCCGATCAATCGATTCAACTTTCGGCGTCAACTCCAGCAAGACTTCCCGCAAGTCGCCGACCAGCGGAACATCGACCTTGACGTTCTTGTTAATCTCCGCGGGATCGATCTCGATGTGAATCTTCTTTGCGTTGGGAGCGTAAGTCTTCAGGTTGCCGGTGACGCGATCGTCGAAGCGCATGCCGAACGCCAGCAGCAGGTCCGCTTCCTGAATTGTATGGTTCACCCAGGCTTCCCCGTGCATGCCCATCATGCCGAGATTGAGCGGGTGCGATGCGGGAAACGCTCCCAGGCCAAGCAGCGTGAGCGCAACCGGAATGCCCGCACGCTCGGCAAAATCGCGCACCTCGCGCATGGCTCCAGAAACGATGATGCCGTGCCCGGCAAGAATCACCGGCCGCTTCGAATTGTGGATTAACTCCAGCGCCTGCGCGTACTCCGCCGGAGCGGGCGACAGGTCGGGCCGATAACCCGGTAATTGCGGCTTGGCCGCTTCCCAGTCGAACTCGCACGTACCCTGCTGCGCGTCCTTGGTGATATCGACCAGCACCGGACCAGGTCGCCCCGACCGCGCCACATAAAAAGCCTCCCGAATCGTGCGCGCTACTTCGCTGGCGTGCGTAACCAGGTAGTTGTGCTTGGTGATCGGAAGGGTCACGCCGGTGATATCGGTTTCCTGAAACGCGTCCGACCCAATCAGTTTGCTGCCCACCTGCCCGGTGATGCAGACGATCGGTATGGAATCCAACATGGCTGTGGCGATTCCGGTGACCATGTTCGTCGCTCCCGGCCCCGAAGTTGCCACCGCGACTCCCACCTCTCCACTGGCGCGCGCGTAGCCGTCGGCCATGTGGGTCGCGCCTTGTTCGTGGCGCACCAGGATGTGATGGATCTTGCTGTGCTTCAGAGCGTCGTAGGCGGGCAGAATGGCGCCTCCGGGATAGCCAAAGACGTGCTTCACGCCTTCCCGTTCCAGACATTCCCAAAGGATACTGGCCCCGGTCATTGTCTTCGTCTCGGGCTTGGTCTCGGTCTTGGTCTTACCTGAATTTGGCGCGTTCGTCATGCGACCTCCTGCAGTCCGTAGTACAAGTGCGTGGTGCCTGTGCGATGATGCGAGGTGCGATAACCCAAGTCCAATGCGGGTTCGTATCAGGGTATCGCTTCAGCGATACCGCAAGCCTTCAAAATCAACCGCCCCTTCAGGGGCTGCAGCACACCGTTCCCGAAAAAACAAAACCCACCTAGCCAGCGTTTCTGGCGGGTGGGATTCGGGAGCACTTGCGATTTCTAGTTTATCAGCTCACTCTTTCCCCCGCACCGAAACGGACAGACATACTCGTACCCCGGGAATTCTAAGGTTAATTCGTCGGCGAGTCCGTCCATTCGTCACAGTTTCATTAAACAACAGCGCAATAATAACCGACCGACCGGCCGGTTGGCAAGCCGAAAATCCGATAGTCCGCCCCTTCACTCGCCTACTCCATCGTCTTGGGCTCCGGAGCCTCCGCATCGAGCACTTCCCTCACCTTGACGACCAGCGCCGAGAGCGAGAAGGGCTTGGGCAGGAACCACAGTCCCGGATCAAGCACCCCATAGTGCACGATCGCATTGCTCGTGTAGCCCGAGATAT
>DATFZT010000213.1:0-6300 GCA_035314185.1 Terriglobales bacterium | reverse complement strand
CAAAGCGATAGCGCGTGAAACGTCGCATCTGCCGGGCCCTGGTTGTCGCTGGTGCGTCGTCGCTCAATTCCGCCACTCCGTTGCAGATCTGCCTTCCACATCTTATCCTTTCCGACCGTTTTTCTGAGCGCCGGGAAAAAGGGGGATCAGCCTTCACAACTTTCAGCGCAACCTTGCGAGCTTTGGCCCGTGCGAAGCTCTTTATTGTGCTTCACGACACGGCTGCGCTCAACGGCATCAAAGTGCATGTACCGGCGAAATGAGGCGTTCCGCCGAAGGCAGTGGACGCCGCATTGCCACGATTGCGCATCTTTTTTCAGCTGCCGGTCGTGCTCTCGGCCTCCGAGACGGCATTTGGCGGGGTTCACGCATCGACATGGAGTTGCGCAAAATAGAGTTGCGTAAAGATGCGTGACAGATGCTGGCTGCAGCATCTAACATTGTTAGGGGCTTGCGGGCTAACGCTGCCGGAGCCGACCTGGAGTCATCTGAATCCTTATGTCTTACCGGTCAAATGCAGCCGAAGCCTGGTATCCCGAACCGCAGTCCACGACGGCAACGCAAGAAATTCCGCTGGATTTGCTGCCGCCAGCGAGCCTGACGCAGCCGCTCTGGAGGTCGTTGGTCGGCAATCTCCGCGATACCTTCGCGCCGGAAAAGTTGCCGCCGCTGGTACTCACTTCACGACCGGTGTATGTCGGCTTGGCGCTGGGCGAGAGTCTGCGGCTGCCCTGGTTCCGCACCGTGTTCACCAACATCGGGGACGTGATCTCGCCGGAAACGCTGCCGCCGCTGGAACTGGAATCGCGGCCGGTCGACGTCGGCGAACTTATCACCGATCAACTCAGCCATTTCTGGTGGGGCTCGCTGCTGCGGAATCTGGCCGATCGCGTCGCACCGGAAACACAGCCGGCGCTCAATCTGACGTCCAAGCCAATTCTGGACATCATTCCAAAGTCATGGATCCTGCTGCCGCTGTGGTCGGAGGTGGTGGACACGCCGAAGGTGTTCTACCCCGACAAGCCGAAGGCGGTCGAAGCGGTGAGGCCAATCAATTTGCAGCCCGTGGTGTTGCCGGATGAGAAGCTGGAGCAGGTGATGGTCGCCGAACCGACCGCCGCCGACCTGCTCCGCGACATTCGCCGCTCGCGTATTCGGCAACGAATCTGGGTCGGATTGGCGACGGCACAGGCTGTCTATCTGGTTCTGGTCGCCGTTGGAAAACTCTGATCCTCTGATCAATGGAGCGACGGGCGTCCTCGCCCGTCTTGCATGCGCCTGCAGCATCGCGGCCGGGCGGGGACGCCCGGCTCTCCACAATCGCAACTTACTGGCGCAAGCCCATCCAGCCTTCGGCAATCACCATGGAATTCCCGGGGTTGCGCGAATCGTACTTCACGGAAGTCGGCAGGCCGAGCCGACAGGAATGCAGATTGATCCACTGCCGCAGATAGGTGACGTCCTGCGACGCCTCGTAGGAAACTCCGGCTACGTCATACTGATAAATCAGCATGGTGGCGGGGCGTTTCGTCTCCATCACAATTTCCTGAACATCGATGACCGTGCCATCGGTAATGCGCCCGACCGTGTTCAGCCAGATGCGGCGTTCGTGTTCGACCTCGTCCGCGCTCTTGGATTTGCGGCGCAACAGAGCATAGGCGGCAACCGCCAGGCCAATCGCGACCAGCACAATGGTGTAGAGACGAAGCGAGATCATCGGCGAACGGAACCTGAGCCTTTCATTTACTTTCTGCTTTCAGCATAAGCCGCAACCTTGCCGCACGCCAAGGGCACTCCTAACCTCGGCCCCGGCTGCGGCTTTCATAATCCCGCCAGGGAGTCAGCACTTTGTAGCGTGGAGTGGCCGTCACGGTTTTCTTGGTCGAAGCCAGCAGCTTTCTTTTGATAAGCCATCCGACGGCGGCCTGCGCCGAACTTTTTGACACTCCGATGCACTCGGCAATCTGCCGATAGCTGGCCTCGACCACATTTCCTTTTCGCTGCTCTTTTCCCTGCTCGCCGGTAAACCACAGATAGACCAGGAAGCTCACGACGCGGCGGTCATGGCCGACGAGATCGCGCATCAGGACGTCGATTATGTAGTCATCGAGCGAGATCATCTGTTGCAATCATGGAGCGGAATCGTGCTATACCGACAGTAAATATAGCATTAAATAGGCGATTGCATCTCCCGTCGCGCTTTCTTATTCTCCTCTTCTGTTGTCGCTTTTATGGTGACTGACTTCGTTATTTCAACTTTGTTAACTCGACAAGGAGACCGCAAATGATTCGTGGCATCAAATTCGCCTGCGTTCCGGTTCGCGATCAGGACCGTGCCTTGAAGTTCTTCACGGAAAAACTCGGCTTCCGCGTAATGACCGACCAACCCTTCGGAAAGCAGCGCTGGATTGAACTGGGCATCCCCGGCGCCGAATCGCAGCTCGTTCTGTTTACTCCGGAAGGACATGAAGACCGCATCGGCGGATTTCAGCCGGTCACGTTCTGGACCGATGACGTGTTCGCCACCGCCAAGACGATGAAGTCCAAGGGAGTGGAGTTTGCGGTTGAGCCGAAGAAGGAACCGTGGGGAACGTCGTCTATTTTCAAGGACGCCGACGGGAATCAGTTCGTGCTCTCGAGCAAGTAAGTGTGGGCCGGATCTGCCCGCGTAGGGACGGCCGCCCTCGGCCGTCCAGCGGAGCGAAGCTCCGCAGTCGATGGATACCCAGGGCTATAAAACCGCTCCAAATCGCCGGAGTTGTTGGTGAAATTGAGATTTGACGACAGTTATGTTGGTCGTTCGGAAAAACCCTTAGCGAACCCGTTCTATCAAATGTTGCCAATGAGCCGAGGGGACTGATATACGTGCCGTCCCTCTGCAATTTTTGGCGCTCTGATCCAGCGCAAGGCTGAGTGTCCATACAGTCGCATCCAGCCGTCTGCGGATTCGTATTCGCATTTGAAGTGATTGAACAAAAATCCGCGCTTCTGCTCGATACGCGTGTTGTGACGCATTATTAGTTCGACCGCTTCCATGAACGCCTTGTTCAATTTCTCCGCTGCACGGAACTCGGCCTCCTCGAACGGCCGGTACCAAAAATATGCTCGTTCGTCCGAGATCAACAATCGAGCGCTGATCTGCTTTTCGCCGCTGCCCAACCAGAGCGTGAAACGATAATCGGCATTTGCAGGGGCTGGCAGCTGAATGTGATAAGAGTCGCCATGAACGCCGGGCTCCTGCTTAGTATCTGGCTCAACAGCCACCGAAGGCAGCAAGTCTTTCACGAAGGCGACGACTGGATCATTCAGATATGAATTTGTGATTGCCGCCTCGCGCTCTTCCGCCGACATATTCGGCTTCAGCATCACCTTATCGCGGAAAACGAGTATGAGGGCTGCTAACCCAAAAACTGCAGCCATGGCGACGACGCAGTAGATTATGTCTTGCACAGAGCCTTGATTTTATACGCAATGATTGACGTTAACAGGCGACCCCCTCAGACCCGAAAGAAGACCCGCTCTACGACCGCCGCCGATAATAAATGTTGAATTCAAATCCCGGATTCGGAGGAAAGATCTCCGCGATCTTGCGCAGCCGCTCGGCCATGGGGGCCGGTGCCAGCAGCGGATAATCCCTTTCGCGCAAATCGTAGTAATCGACGTCGAGGTAGAGCGAGAGCAGGTAGATGGAAATCGCATCCGCGAAGCTGGCGGTCAGATAATCGTTCTTGAATTTCTCCGCGTCGGGGCCGTGGGCGGTGGCGAGTTTGCGCGCCTCCCATGCGTCCAGTGAAGTTTCGCCGCGCACGCCGGACTCCACTTGCTGCCAGGCCAGATCGGCGAAATTCTGGGATACGCCGGCGCGTTCGACCAGCGCGTGGCCGACGTTGATGTAGAACTCGAAGGCCACCGAAAATTTGTCTTCCATCAAGCGAGTCGAAATGAAGACGCACTGCGAGTCGCCAAGATTCAGGTTGCGATGGCAAACCGCGTTGTCACTGAGGGCAACATCGTAGCGGTCGGCAATCACCGTGTCTTCGCCCTGGGTGACGGTGAGCGGCACGAAGTAGTACGCCTTGCGGCTGAGGGCGGCGGCCACCGGCACGGGCACGGTGGCAACCATGCGCTCGAGGTCATTATCCGCAATTGTGATCTCGCCCGAGCGGGCATAGCAGATTCCGTTCGGCGCCTGTGAAACCGGGCTGTTTTGCACGATCTCCGCGGGGCTGCGGGTGATGGCGGAGGCGGTTTGCGACATGACGGTATTGTAGCGTAGTCGCGCGGCGGCGAAACCTGGGCGCTCGCCACGGGTCGGAGACCCGTCACTACACGAATGTGCCCGTCTACCACAATAACAATTGGGAAAGCCGGCTTATATTTTTTCACTTGACATATTCCCATATAGGCATGTATATTCCTGATCGTGGCGCGGGCTAGGACGACTTCAGATGCGTTTAACGCGGTGGCCGAACCCCGGCGGCGGGAAATCCTGGATTACCTGGCGCTGGCGGAGCGACCGGTGGGCGACATAGTGGCAAGTCTTGGGCTTGAGCAGCCTTCGGTATCGAAGCATCTGGGAGTGCTTCGGAAAGTTGGGCTGGTGAGGGTGCGGCGGCACGGGAGGCACATGCTATATCGAACGAACGCGGAGGCAATCCGGCCGCTGCACGAGTGGACGAAAGAGTTCGAACGCTTCTGGACGCACCAGTTAACCCGCGTCAAAGAACGTGCCGAGGCGAAGAGCCAGGAAAGAACAACAACTGAATAGAGGAAAGCGAGGAAGAAAGTTATGAGCACGATTTCAACACCAGCGTCGACAGGCATAGGAATCGAGAGTTTGACATTCGTCGTGACCCAGGAAATTCACGTGCGCGCATCATTGCAGGACTCATTTGCGGCACTGCTCGAACAGATCGGACCGGAAAATGACACACCGGAAGGCAAGGCGATGCCGATGAAGATCGAGCCCTGGCCGGGAGGGAGATGGTACCGCGATCTGGGCGAAGGTAACGGGCATCTCTGGGGGCACGTGCAGGCGATCAAGCGGCCGACTCTGCTGGAGATCACGGGACCGCTGTTCATGTCGTACGCCGTGGTTTCGAACGTGCAGTACCGGCTGAGTGAGGCGGATGGCGGCACGCTGATCAAGTTCCACCACAAGGCGTTTGGAGTCATTCAGGAAGAACATCGGCAGGGTGTGCAGAGGGGCTGGGGACACATACTGTCGCGCATCCGCGCCCGAGCGGAAGGCAGTTCGCGATAAGGCTTAATGAGGAGGGGTTATGTGTCCAGCATGTCTGGCAAGCGCGGGATGGATGGTCGGCGGGGCGATGTCGACCAGCGGGTTGACGGCGCTGATGGTGAAAGTTCTTCGCCCGAAGAAAACGACGGATTTAAACCAAAGGAGAAACGATTATGGCTACGACGATGAACGAAATCTCAAATGCGAAAACGGTTCCGCACGCGGAGTGGCTCGCGGCACGGAGGGACTTACTGGCCAAAGAGAAGGAATTCACGCGCCTGCGCGATGAGTTGAGCCGGCGGCGCCGCGAACTGCCGCGGGAGAAGGTCAATAAGCAGTATGTCTTCGATGGGCCAAAGGGCAAGCTGACTTTGGCTGATCTGTTCGACGGACGGAGCCAGTTGGTTGTGTATCACTTCATGTTTGGTCCTGGATGGAAGGAGGGTTGTCCGAGCTGCTCATTCCTGGCAGATGGCTTCGACAGCGCAAGGGTCCACATGGCGCAACGCGATGCGACCCTGGCGGTGGTTTCGCGCGCGACCTTGCCGGAGATCGAAGCTTTCGAGAAGCGCATGGGGTGGGAGTTCCCGTGGGTGTCTTCATTTGCGAACGACTTCAATTTCGACTATCGAGTTTCGTTTTCGAAGGAGGAGATGGCGCAGGGCAAGGTCGACTACAACTACGGGATGACGGAGTCTCCGTCCGAGGAACTTCCCGGCGCGAGCGTGTTCTACAAGGATGCGGATGGCGAGATCTTCCACACCTATTCCACTTACGCGCGCGGGCTTGACATACTGCTCACGGCATACAACTTTCTCGACCTCACGCCGAAGGGACGCGATGAATACGGGTTGGCCTTTCCCATGGCATGGGTTCGCCATCATGACCGGTACGGCGATGGGAGAATTATCGATGCTGGGAAGATATCGGCTGCGCCGGCGAGATCTCCGCGCGAATCGCCATCGTCCAAAACGATGGTGTAGCCTAAGAGCATGGCGAAAGCGAGTGCAAGCGCGCCAGGTTGGATGGGGATTCCGGCCCGCGTGACCTTGGTGACA
>DATFZT010000212.1:0-7087 GCA_035314185.1 Terriglobales bacterium | reverse complement strand
CTCATGTTCGCGGGTGAGGCCTACAACGTCGAGATGGGAATCTCGAACCAGCTTTTCCCGCAAGAGCGCGACGAAACGCCGGGCTGCCTCTTCACCCCCACCCCGAACGACACACTCAACCTCTCGACGACTCCCGCGACCGGAACTTCGGCCGGAATTTCGAATCCTGCCGTCGTCTCCGACATCGAAGCGTTCTCCAACTTCATGCGGATGCTGGCCCCACCCACTCCCGCTCCCGCCACGCCCGCGACCGAAAATGGCCGCGCCACTTTTGCCAGAATAGGCTGTGTCCACTGCCATACGCCGTCGTTTACCACCGGCGCGATGATTGCGAGCGGCTCCTCCACCAGCCCCAGTGCCGCGCTTTCCCATCAGACGGCGAATCTTTACTCTGACCTTCTCGTCCACCACATGGGCAAAGGCCTCGCCGACGGCATCACCCAAGGCGCTGCCGGACCCGACGAGTTCCGAACCGCTCCCCTCTGGGGCGTCGGACAACGCGTCTTCTTCCTCCATGACGGACGTACGACCAACCTGCTGGACGCCATCCGCGATCACAAAAGCCCCGGCAGCGAGGCAAATAAGGTCGTCGAACATTTCAATAAGCTGCACCCGCGCGAGCAGCAGGAGATTCTTGATTTCCTGCGGTCCCTCTAGCGGACTGCTGAGAGAGTCGGTATCGCAGTTGATTGCGGGTGGCGCAGCGGTTTACCGCTGCGGCGGGACCACTGCGCTAGGTCACCATCCACGCCGAGGCAGCGGCGAGAATGCCGACAACAGCGATCAACATGCCGAGATGCCAGAATATGCGGCGCCCCGAGAGCAGGGTGATCGAGGTGATCACCAGGGCAACCTCCAGAAAAACTTCGCCCAGATCGAAGCGGTCGGCTTTGCGGTGTGTGACCGCGAAGTCCCGCTCCAGTTCATGGCCTTTGGCCTCGAGTTCCTTCTTCTCGTCTTTATAGCGCTCAGCTTCCGCGTGAGTTTTCTCCTGAAACTTGGCGGCGCCGTCAGCATCCTTGGAGGCGACCACGCCGGCCAGATCGGCGAATAACTCGTCGGTGTGCAGGCGGATATTCTTGGCCTGGTAGTACGCCCACTGGTCGGTGACCTTGTTCTGCAAAATGATTTCATCGGTATGCGTGCGATGGCCGAGCAGAGATACCGTCGCCACCAGGACGGCCAGCACCGCCATGGTGAGCGTGACGGGCGCAAGATCGGGATGCTCCCGGGCGTGTTCGGCGTGCTCGTGCAATTCAGTGATTTCTTCGCTCATGTCGTAGGGCTCCTATGGGCTATGAGGATAAACCAAGTCGACTATTCTCCCATCACTTTTATGAGCACTCGTTTGTCGCGCTGCCCGTCGAATTCGGCGTAGAAAATCTGCTGCCAGGGACCGAAGTCGAGCTTGCCGCCGGTCACCGGGACGATGATTTCGTGGTGAATGATCAGCGATTTCAGATGCGCGTCTCCGTTATCTTCACCGGTCTGGTGATGCTGGTAGTTCTGCCGGAAGGGGGCAAGCGTTTCCAGCCACGCGTCGATGTCTTTGATGAGCCCGCTCTCGTTGTCGTTGACGTAAACCCCGGCGGTGATGTGCATCGCGGACGCCAGGATCATCCCGTCTTTGATTCCAGACTTCCTGAGGGCGCTCTCAACCTGCGGCGTCAGGTGAATGTAGGCTCGCTTGGTCTTGGTGTGCAGGGTCAGGTATTCGGTATGGAATTTCATGCTTCCACATCTACCACGGTCAGGGGTTGGCGTGGCGGCCAATTTTATCCGCGAGTAGCGGCAACCGCCAGATCTTTACGACTGGCCTGTGACGCGTAGCGCCGGCATCTTGCCCTCGCCGCTGGTTGCTCATTTTCCGACCATCCTCAGCGCCGCTCCCAGCACTTGACGAGGACCAGTCTCCTGCACAAAAGCAATGACCCGGAGATTCGCAGGATCCGTACCGGGTTTCAGCTTAACCTGTACATCTTGGCTAAAGGCTTTTCCTTTTTCGAGCTTGCCGATTCTGGTGAGGCTCTGAACAACGGCAACGTGGGTCAGATGGTGGCCACCGTTTTCTCCGCGCAAGACCTGGGACTCGGCATGACCAAGAGCAACTGCCAGGTAGATATCAGCGCTGTGCTTATCGGAATTTTCACCAACCTCGATGTGTGCTTGAAGTACCGGTGGCGTTGTTCCTTCCACGCGGATGGAGTTAATGCGTACAGGAATCTTCTGTGCCGCCTCGGCTTTCTGAAACACTTGCTCAGCCTGCTGCGAGTTATTATTTTGCAGTACGCCGGCTCCATCGACAATCATTTGCGGTGTGTATGGAGTACTTAGTCCAAGAACGCCGACATAAGCAGACTGCCTGTCCGTGAACAGATGCGAGGAGTATGGATCTTTCCAGCCGTCGTGATCCCAGTAATCCACATGCTCGCTCAGGACAATCAAGTGTGCACCTGCGACGGGCTGCAGCTCATCCATGCGCTGCAGCAGAACATCCGCGGGAGGGCAACTCGAACAGCCTTCCGAAGTAAACAGCTCCACCAGAATGGGCACTGCTTCGGTACTATCCGTTGCAGACGCGGACTGGGCTGCGACGAAACTAACACTGACACTGACACTAATAATGACAAACACGACCCGAAGCGCTGTCATGGCTCCAATCGCCTCCGATCAGCTGTACTTCCATCATTTCCCCGACGGCGAGAATTCTCTTAGAAGGCTCTAATATTTGAAACTGTTCCTCTAGACTCCACGGCCGTGACAACCACGAGAGTCTCAAATCTACGAGTCCATCCGTCAATGTCGCTTATCAAAAGCCGGGCGTCAATAACCACTTGCAGTGGTTCTATGATTACCACTAGATGACCGTTCTTAGGATTCCCACCACAGTCGCCGTCCGGAGGCGCTACTCTCACGACGCTAGCATCGTGCCGATCCTGCAGAGCACAATAAACGACATCATTTGATGCTATAATCAGTGTCATGAGAACAACCGTTGCCCTGGATGACGACCTCGTACGCACCGCCCAGGAGTTCACCGGGGTGGCGGAGAAAACGGCGCTGATTCGTGAGGCGCTCAAAGCTCTCATCGAGCGGGAGAGCGCCCGCCGATTAGCATCCCTCGAGGGCACCATGCCGAAATTGAAGAACATTCCTCGCCGCAGGCCAGGGACGAAGACGAATTGATTCTCGCCGACACCTCGATTTGGATCGACCACTTTCGTTCGGGAAAAAAAGAAATGAGGAAGCATCTGAACGAAGGGCAAATCGTGATCCATCCGTCCATTATTGCCGAGCTTGCCCTCGGATCTCTACAGGAGCGAACAAAGACGCTCGCGCTACTAGACCTTTTGCCCCAGGTGCGAGTCGCCCAACTGAGCGAAGTGCGGCGAATGATTGAGGCTCGTCGTCTGTACAGCCTCGGCATCGGTTTGACCGACGCCCACCTGATAGCCGCAGTCTTCATCAATCCGTCCACGCTTCTGTGGACAAGAGACAAGCGACTCCGCAAGGCCGCAGAAGGTCTTGGCGTTCACGCCAGTCTGCCTTAGTTTCTTCTGAACGAGGGTGGAGGGGTGGCCCGTCCTATCGCGAAGCGAAGGGCGGGGCCTTTGACTTTTTTCAGCACAAACGCCCGGGGCGAGCCCTCTCAGACAGCTAACCGCCCATCGCCAAACATGGAGATCGACCCGGGGGAGGACAAAGGTGTGGCGTCCCCACGAGGCCCATCGAATCTGCCGCATCCCCACTAGTCGGCGCTTCCTTGATAACGCGAAATTGAAGCGGTCAGCTGTCAAGCCCCGCTGTTGAGAACTCTGTGAGTGAGCCAGACGCTAACTCCTTATTCCGGAATATTTTGCGAATAACTCCTGTGAAACCAAAGATTTGAAAGGAATCTCGCGCCAAGTCTATGATTCTAAACGACCGTGAAATAAAAATTTTCTCGGGCGGCCGATAGTAACTAAAGAGTACATATGCGCTCCCAAATCAAGGAGATCAAACTAACTCCTTATCGTCGAATACTTTGCATGTAAGTCTTTGTTATTGAATACTTTGCAGACATTTTTCCGCCAAAGTATTGATTCTAATAGACCGGGTATAGGGGGTGGGGGTGACCGGAAAAGCAAACAAAAGCGGGGCGTGGACGGGGCGGAGCCCTGTCACCACACGAGCTTAGCGCATCGACTCTTCAATCTCCGAGATCCAGTCAGGGCGCTTCAACACTTCGCGAGGTTTCGGTCCATCGGCAGCGCCGACAATCCCGTCGCGTTCCATGAGGTCGATAAGATGTGCGGCGCGGCCATAGCCGATGCGCAAGCGGCGCTGCAAAAGGGAAGTAGAGGCTTTGCCGAATTCGATCACGAGTCGCACGGCATCGTTGTAAAGCGGATCGTTATCATTGTCGCCCGCGGAAATTTCTCCGGAATCGTCGGCGCCATCGGCTGCGGTCTCGCGATCTTCTTTCGGAGTCTCGAGGAATTTTTCCTGATACTGCGCCACGCCCTGCGCCTTCCAGAATTCCACCACGGCTTCGATTTCCTTTTCGGTCACATACGGAGCATGCAAGCGATGGACGCGCGCCGAGCCGGAAGGCAGGTAGAGCATGTCGCCGCGTCCTAGCAGCGATTCGGCGCCGTTGGCGTCAAGAATGGTGCGCGAGTCAACTTTGGTCGCGACGCGGAACGACACACGCGCCGGAAAGTTCGCCTTGATCAGGCCGGTGATGACATCCACCGAAGGTCGTTGCGTCGCGAGCACGAGGTGAATGCCGACAGCGCGCGCCATCTGCGCGAGGCGCGTGATCGACTCCTCGACGTTGTGGCCGTCCAGCATCATCAGGTCAGCCAACTCATCGATGATGATGACGATCTTTGGAATCGGCCCTTCGTCGGCAGTCGCCTGCTCACTGAACAGGCTAGGCGTGTCGTCGAACAGCCGGTTGTAACTGTCGATGTTGCGGACGCCCTTGGCGGCGAGCAGTTTGAGGCGGCGCTCCATTTCGCGGACGGCGTTCCGCAACGCGTTGGCGGCAAGTTTCGGCTCGGTGATGATCGGCGTGTAGAGATGCGGCACACCTTCGTAGTTACCCAGTTCGAGGCGCTTCGGGTCGACGAGCACCAGCCGCACTTCTTCGGGCGTCGATTTGTAGAGAATCGACATGATCATGGCGTTGATGGCCACGCTCTTGCCCGTGCCGGTCGAGCCGGCGATCAGCAGGTGAGGCATGCCGGCCAGATCGGCGGCGGCGATGCGTCCGTTGATGTCTTTGCCCATGCCGATGGTGAGCTTGGATTTCGAGCCCAGGAATTCCGGCGACTCGATGTTCTCGCGCAGCCAGATGATTTCGCGTTCGCGGTTCGGCACCTGCACGCCGACCGTGCTCTTGCCCGGCATTCGTTCGACGAGGATGCTTTCGGCGCGCAGCGCGAGGCAGAGATCGTCAGTGAGTCCGATGATGCGGCTGTACTTGATGCCGGCCTCCGGCTTGAACTCGAAAGTGGTGACGACCGGGCCGGGGTTGATCTGCGTGACTTGACCGAAGACTTCGAACTCCGCGTACTTCGCGGTCAGAACCTGGGCCACGATTTTGAGTTCTTCTTCGTTCACGGATTGCTGCTCGTCGGGACGGTGCAGCAGGCTCGACGGCGGCAGCTTGTAACTGCCGGCGATTTTCGGGAGGGTCGTTTTCGGCTTGCGCTCAGCGTCGGCGCGGTCAGTCACTTCGACTTCGACTTCGCTGCCGTTATCGCTATCGCTATACGCCGAGGGTTGCGAATTCTGGGGCGCGGAGTCGTGTGCGTCTTCGGCCAGCATGCGCTCGATGCCGGTGCGTGCGGCCGGAGCGGCGGATTGTACGCCGGGGATTTCCTGACGCGAAACGTCGGCACGTGGCGGCGTGGGACGCGCGGGCACGAGTTGTGCCGTGACGGTTGGCCTGTCGGCGCGGCGCTTTTCCAGTTCCTTTTGCTGACGCTTGCGGGCGCGTTCGTCCCGCCAGTCTTTCAAGCGATCTTTGAGCGCCAGAACGAAGGCAAAGCGGGTAGGCGCCCAGACTTCAATCGCCGAAAATGAGAACGCGGTAGTGAGGTAGAGCGCGACCGCCAGCACAGTGGTGCAGACAATATACGCGCCGGCCACGTTGAAATAGCGGATTAAGACGTCGCCAACAATGCGTCCGGCCAAGCCTTCGATCGGGATGGCACCCATCCAGCGGACATGTCCCGGCAGGATGGCGAGCAGCGCGGGCACGAACATGAGCAGCCAGATGCCGCCGAGCGTCTTCGCCAGCGGAGTCCGCACGGCTCGCGAGCGGAACCAGCGCATGCCGAGCATGCCCATGAAGAGTGGCAGCAGAAATGAGCCGACCCCCAGAAATTGCAGGATGAGGTCGGAAAGATAGGCTCCGAAGATGCCGATCCAGTTGCGAGCAGCATGCGATCCGGTGAGGATGGAGGCGCTGTTGAGCGAGGGATCGAGCGGCGAATAAGACGCCAGCGCAAGGAAAAGGAGGAGCGCGGAGACGCACAACAGGAATCCGACCAGCTCGTTCAGACGCCGGTTCCTGGTGGGCATAAAAATCTTTGAGAAAAAAGTCATGTGGCAGCGACGGCGTCAGGTACTTGGATGCATGATACCCGCAGCGCGTAACGAGGCCAGAGCCTCACAATTATGACAAGAAGCGGCGATTCGCACAATCCGGGAAAGGTTGCTGGGTGCCGAGTTTGGTACCCGCGGCAAAGGTCGCGCATGCAATGGTTTACGAGCGCGAATCATGAAGAACCGTCACCTTACAGGGCTAAACTCCGGCGATTCCACCTGGAGCAAACGGTATGCCTCGTCCATGGTACGAACGATGTGCAACTCAGGGCGAGTCTTTGCGCCAAGTATCTGAAACATGCGCGCCATTCCGTACACGTGAGCTTTCGGAGCGACAAGGATCCGCATATCTGCAGTCGGGAATGCGGGGGGCTTTTCTGCCAGTTGCCTTATGGTGTTGCTGGAAACTTCAAACTCCTCCACCTCCGAAGCGTCAGTAATGCCACGACACGGTGGATGGGACGCAGCATACTTTGCTACGGTCGCGTAG
>DATFZT010000211.1:0-44213 GCA_035314185.1 Terriglobales bacterium | reverse complement strand
AAGCTGCGGCCGCGCTGAACGGACACCTTCGTTTTGGCCCAGGAATGCGCTATTGGGGCGCTTTTCCGCCGCCAGACCCCCGATTTATGCCGATTTTCAAAGGGGTGCCTTACTGGAAACCGCATAAAATCTGCATATTTTGCTACTTTTCCACAGCGCAGTGCGTTACTATGCGCGAGGATACACGCAAATTTGTAAGTTCCTGAAGGAGGAATTCATGGCATCTGGTATGACTAAGACTCAACTCACCCGCCACCTGGCGGAAAAGCTAGAACTGAACAATAAGACCGCCGCCGCATTTCTGGAGCACCTCGCAGACACGGCGATCAAAGAAACGAAGAAGAACGGTGTGTTCGTAGTGCCCGGCCTCGGCCGCTTGGTGAAAGCGCACCGCAAGGCCCGCATGGGACGCAATCCGCAGACCGGCGAACCGATTCAGATCAAGGCGAAGACGGTGGTAAAGTTCCGCGTGGCGAAAGCCGCGAAGGACGCGATCGCGCCGAAGAAATAAATTTCGCGGACGAGAATGTCCGCGTTACATAATCAAGAGGGCCGGCTTGTGAGCCGGCCTTTTTTCTCCCCCGAAAGCTACAGTTCCAATTCCAACAGCTTTGCTCGCACTTTTCCCGCTTCGATCACGAGCTTTCCCACGCTCACCGGTCGGTGGAAACGGCGCGGACCGGCGCTGCCTGGATTGAAGTACAGGACGCCGTTCTTCTCCTCCATCGTTGGCTGATGGCTGTGGCCGTAGACAACCACGCGGAATCCGGCGGCTTGCGGCTTCAGGTCGAGTTGGCTGAGATCATGCAGGATGTAGATGGACACGCCGGCGGCTTCGACCACTTCGGTTTCAGGCAGAGAGCGTGCCCAGGGCTTGGTGTCGACGTTGCCGCGGACCGCGGTCACCGGTGCGATTTGCGCGAGTGCATCGAGGATTTCCGGAGCGCCTACGTCGCCGGCGTGGAGGATGCGGTCGGATCCGCGCAGGGCTCGAAGCGCTTCGGGGCGTAGCAAGCCGTGCGTGTCGGAGATTACGCCGAGAATCACTGTTCTCTCAGTCATCGGATTCACCCCCGTGATTTTTCTCTACCATGATTCTCTGCTGCTGCCCGACGGCCGAGGCGGCCGTCGCTACGGGGTCCTTATATTCATCACAAATCGGGTGTCGAGCGCTCACAGACTTCGCCAGCGGGCCTAAGGCTATACTGCCTTGAAGGTCCAGAAAAAAGAATGCCCGATGCTGGTCCAAATTTGGGGGAAGCGCTGCGACGCTATTGGGGGTACCACGAATTTCGCCCCAAACAGGAGAATGTTATCCGCAGTCTGCTGGCGGCGCACGACACTTGTGTGGTGATGCCGACCGGTGGCGGGAAGTCGCTGTGCTACCAGCTTCCGGCGGTGATTTCGGGGAAGACGGCGGTGGTGGTTTCTCCGCTAATCGCGCTGATGCAGGACCAGGCGGCGCAACTGGCGCAGATGGGGATTCCGGCGGCGGCGATCAACAGTTTTCAGAGTTCGGCGGAACGGCGGCAGGTGATGGAGAAAGCGGCGCGCGGGGAATATCGGCTGCTTTATCTTTCTCCGGAGCGGTTGGCCGCGGAAAATACTTTCGATTGGCTGAGCAAAGTGCCGGTGGGCTTCTTTGCGGTGGACGAGGCGCATTGCATTTCAGAGTGGGGACACGAATTTCGGCCGGACTACCGGCAGTTGAGCCGGCTGCGTACCAGCTTTCCTGATCTTCCGATTGCGGCGTTCACTGCGAGCGCGACGCGGCAGGTGCGGCACGACATTCTGAAGCAGTTGCAGATGCGCGATCCGCATCTTTATATCGCCAGCTTCCATCGCAAGAATTTGAGCTACGTGGTGCACGAATGCGAAGCGCGCACGCAGATGGAAGTGCTCAGCCGCGCCTTGCGGCAGTACGCGGGGGAGAGTGTGATCGTGTATTCGCCCACAATTCGCCGGGTGGAAGAGACGGTCGAATATCTGGAGGAGAGCGGGATTGCGGCGATTCCTTATCACGCGAAGATGGAATCGCCCATGCGCCGGCAGAATCAGGAACGGTGGATGTCGGACGAAGTGCGGGTACTGGTTGGGACGATCGCGTTTGGCCTGGGCATCAACAAGCCGGCGGTACGGGCGGTGATTCACCTGTCTCTGCCGAAGTCGATTGAGCAGTACTACCAGGAGGCTGGGCGCGCGGGGCGGGACGGGCGTCCCGCGGATTGCGTGCTGCTCTGGCAGAAGCGGGACCATGTCCTGCTGGAGTATTTCATCAAGCAGATTTCGGACGACGCGGAGCGCGAGCGATCGTTCGAACGGAAACGCGTAATCAGCCGTTTTGCGGATTCTCACGGCTGCCGCCACCGGCAAATCTGCCTGCACTTCGGAGAGACTCCGAAATGGGAGCGCTGCGGGAACTGCGACAATTGCGCGGCCAAGCCAGAATGGCTGAGCAAAGAGATCGTACCCGTTGCCCTGCCCGATGTTGCGCCGCGAAGGGCGTATGCTCTGCCCACGTCATCTCCGTCCTTCTATACGCCGCGGTTGCATTCCGAAAAACCGCGGGTCCGCGATTCGACGCCAGCGGAAGCGGATCCAGTGCTGGCGGAGTATCTGCGCGAATGGCGGCGAACTATGGCGCGAGAGAACAAAGTGCCCGCCTACATTATTCTGCACGACAGCACGCTGGAGGAGCTGTGCCGCCGGCGTCCGGCGAATTTTGCCGAGTTGAAGCAGGTGCCGGGGATTGGCGAAAAGAAGGCAGAGGTGTACGGTGCGGAAATTCTCCAGGCTTTGCGGAACTTTGGCGATGGAGCGCGTGCCGCGCCGGCCTTGACCAGGGATCCGGCCCCGGCGGAACACACGCTTCGGCTTCTGAATGAGGGCCGCAGCTTTGAGGAGATTGGTCGGATTCGGGCGCGGCAGGTTTCGACTATCGTTTGCACGGTGGCGAATTTGATCGAGAGCGGGCAGGTGAAGCTGGATCCGAAGTGGATTTCTCCCGACGCGCAGCCGCTGATTGAGGCGGCTTGCATGAAACAGGGAGTCGAGCGGCTCAGAGACATTAAAGAAGCGGTACCACCTTACGTCAGCTTCGAAGACATACGGCTGGTGGTGGCGCACCTGCGCGCGGAGAACCGGGTGCGGGCGAAGTCGGCGTAGGGTCTCGATTTGCCTGTGTGGTGGCGGGGCTTCGCCCCGCCACGGACGGGGCAGAGCCCCGTTACCACACAGGCCTCCCCGCACAGGCCTCTCTACACGCCCTTGGCGGCGGGATCCCAGATCAGTTTGTGGATTTGCAGGCTGAGGCGGGCGGGAACGTCGTCGGCAAGGATCCATTGAGCGAGTTCTTGCGGATCGAGTTGGCAGTGCGAGGTGTCTCGCGCGCCGGAGGCCGCTTTTTCAAACGCGGGAGAAAATAAAATGGCGTGAACGCGCTCGGCCAGCCCGTGATGCTGGACGAAGTCACGGGCGAACTCGTAGTCAATGCGGTCGGTCAGGACGAACTTGAGTTCATCGTGAGGCCGGAGCGCCTTCAGGTTCTCGGGTGCGAAAGTGTCAGGTTCGCCGGAGTGCGGACACTTTACATCCACAATCTTGATGACTTGTTTCGGGACCCGCGCCAGTGGGCGTTCACCGCTGGTCTCGAGCAACACCTGGTAGTCAGCGTCCAGAAGTTGTTCCATCAGCGGGATGACTTCACGTTCTTGCAACATCGGTTCGCCGCCGGTGATCTCGACCAGTCCACCGGTCGGACTCAGACGAGCAACTTCGGTGAGCACTTCTTGCAGCATCATCTTCTGCCCGCCGTAGAAACTGAACTCGCTGTCGCACCAGGAGCAGCGCAGATTGCATCCCGTCAGACGTACGAAGACGCAAGGCAGGCCGGCGTGGGTTGATTCACCCTGGAGCGATTTGTAGATTTCGGTGATCTGCATGAATGCATCGGGTGATCGGATCATCGGGCCATCGGGTGATCGAGATTCAAAACCAGAGCTTTTAGATCACCCGATGGCCAGAACATCCGATGACCCGATTCCTACTCTGAGTAACGAGCCGTGGTCGTATCGGTCTCGAAAACGGTGACGTCCTTCACTCTCACCCTGCCGTTGGTAACGCTGCTTAGGCGCGTGTTGGTTTCGTCATAAAAATATTTCGCGAGATTCTCGGCGGAGGGATTGAGGACGGTGAAGGGCTCGATGTCGTTGATCATCTGGTGGTCGAGACGGTCGATGGCGTGCTTCATCACGTCTTTCAAGTCTTTGAAATCGAGCAGCAGGCCGGCCTTGTCGAGCTCGGCGCCGGCAAGGGTCACACGAATCTTGTAATTGTGGCCGTGCGGGTTCTCGCACTTGCCCTTGTAGTTGCGCAGGTAGTGTCCTGCGGCGAATGTGTCTTCGACAGTGACTTCGTACATGAATCCAACCAGCCTCGGCTGAGTTTTATTGTACCTTTTGAGAGCATCGGAGGCACGGCTGCGCGAGCTTCGGGCGAACTGCAGGTCCCTCGCTCCGCTCGGGATGACAATTTATGAATGGGAAGCCAGTTGAGATTACGATTCGAGAGGCCGCGCCGAGTGAGTCGGCGATCATTCTTGATCACCGGCGGTCGATGTTTCGCGACATGGGCGAAGGCACGGTCGAAGAGCTTGATCGGATGGTGGAAGTTGCCAGTCCGTGGCTGGCGCGGGCTCTGGCCGATGGGTCGTATCGCCACTGGCTGGCGCTGGACTCCTCGGGCCGCGTCGCGGGCGGCGGTGGGGTGCTGCTGTGTCCTTGGCCGGCGAATCCCAAAGACCCTTGCACCGAGCGGGCGGTGATCCTGAATGTTTATACGGAGCAGGAGTTCCGCAAGCGTGGAATTGCACGGCAAATCATGCTGACGATTCTGGCGTGGCTCAGGCAGCAGGGCTTGCGGGCCGTCAATTTGCACGCCAGCGCCGAGGGCCGGCACTTGTATGAAAAGCTGGGGTTTGAGGCCACGAACGAAATGCGGCTGAAGTTTGACGGGACAAAATGAATTTGCGATGGCGGGGCGGGACTAGAGAAACCCAGAGTTGCTGTGGTCCACAGACGTCTGCCGAGCGGTGCTCGGCTTGGACAACCGGGGCGGCTGTCCCTACGCAAACCTAGACGGGGCAAAGCCCCGTCACCACACGTGCGTACACTGACAGGGCGTTGTTCTGGCCACTGTCTGCAGCTGTCAAGCAAACCAATGGCCAACTCCTTATAATCTGCTAACGTTCGGGTTGCTACCCCGTCTATTTCTGTGCAAGACAAGAACCAAGGATTGGACCATTTGTAGGGGACAGAGACAGACAATGCCGGCCGATTCTTATGCAGTAGCAATTCCGGTTGGCGAGATTTCCCGTCTCAGGCGGGCGGCAAATAATAGCGACAGCGGCAACCAGAACCCCATAAGGATGAGGGGCTCCTTGGCAGCGCAGAGCAACCGTATTGACGACACGGGTCTGATTCGGGAGGCGCAGCAGGGAAACCGTGCGGCCTTCGAGGTATTGGTGCGTCATTACGATCAGTCGGTGCTGCGACTGGCGCTGCACCTGACGGGATCGGAGTCGGACGCCCAGGACGTTTATCAGGAGGCCTTCCTCAAGGCCTACAAGAATCTGGGTAGCTTCCGTTTTGAGTGTTCCTTCTACACGTGGATTTACCGGATCGTCACCAATCTGTGCCTGGATCATCTGCGGAAACGGAATGTGCGCAAGGAAGATGGTCCGGTGGCGGTGGATGCATCGGGCGAAGAATACAGCCGGTTGGAACAGTTCGCGGACGTGCGCTCGGGAGCCAATCCGGAGCGCGATTTGATGCGGCGAGAGCTGGGCAGAAAAATCGGCGCAGCATTGACCGCTCTGACGCCTCGCGAGCGAATGGTTTTCGAGTTGAAGCATTATCACGGGCTGAAGTTGCGCACAGTGGGCGAGATGCTGAATACGACGGAAGAGACAGCGAAAAATACATTATTTCGCGCGACGCAAAAACTGCGGGCCGCGCTGGCGGAGATGCGATGAGCTGCGAATCAGTTCCCGCGAAGGGATACGAAAATGAAATGTGATTGGGTGCGGCAAAACATTCTGTTCTACGTGTACAACGAAGTGGAAGACGATGCCCGTTACGAGGTAGAGCAGCACCTGGCGCGGTGTCCGGAATGCGCCACGGAGTTGAAGGCGGCGCGCAAGTTTCATGCGACGCTTTCGGAAATGCCGGTGGCGGAGCCGACTCCAAACCTGCTGGCGGCGTCGCGGATGCGGCTACAGGAAGCGCTCGAGACAACGCGGCCGGGAGGATTCTGGCAGCGGCTGATTCTTGAGCCGGCGATGTGGTTCCGGCAGATTCGGATGGCGCCGGCACTGGCGGCAGTGATATTCATCGTGGGATTTGGCGGCGGCATTGGCGCGACTTACAACTTTCTTTCCGGACGCAGCGGACCTGACCCGGGGACGCCGGCGATCGTCCAACCGGCGGAGTCATCGATTGCCGGTATTCGTTCGGTGACGCAAGAGCCGGGATCGAATCAGGTGAGCATCAAGTACGACACGGTTTCGACCCAGGAAGCGCAGGGCTCGCTGAACGACCAGCGCATCCAGCAATTGCTGTTGTTTGCGGCGCGCAACAATTACAACTCGGGTGTGCGGATGGACTCGGTGGATTTGCTGACGCAGGCACCCGACGATTCGCGCGTGCGGGAAGCGCTGATGTATGCGTTGCAGAATGATACTAACCCGGGTGTCCGTTTAAAGGCGCTGGACGGGTTGAGTGGCTTTGTGCGGCAGGATCCGCGAGTGCGAGATGGAGTTTTGCGGGCACTGATCAGCGACACGAATTCCGGTGTGCGTATGCAAGCCTTGCGACTGGTGGAACCGATGAAGACGGACAGCAATGTGCGATCGGTGCTGATCAAGTTGTCGCAGACGGATCAGAATGTCTCGATTCGCTCGCAGGTGCGTACGATGCTGGCGCAAATGCCGGAGATGGATTGAAGAACTGTCGTTGGTCGATAGTGCTGGTCGTTAGCTAACATTTGCGGCCCGCGATGAATCCCGAACGACTAACGACCATCGACTAACGACTTACTAACTAAGGAGGACATTCATTGAAGCACGCAATCAAACTCGCTGGCGTTGCAGTACTGGTGGCTGCGCTGGCATCGCTGGCTCTATGCCAGGAAACTCGGGTATATCGCGAAGGCGGCAACTGGGTCCAGGAAATGACCGGGGACCTGGGTGCGGCGAAAAATCTTCGGGTGAAGCTGGCCGCCGGCTCGGTCAAAGTTCAAGGTGGATCGCAAGCGGGGATTACATACGTCATTCATCGGAAGGCTTATACATCGTCAGAACAGCAGGCTCGCCACGAATTTGAGGCATACCGGATCAACACGTCAGTAAAGGGAGACACGGCATGGGTGGTGGCCGAGTCGAGCAGGCGGGATTCCAAGTGTGCTGATGAATTTGTCATCAATGTGCCGCGGAACTTGCAGGCCGCGAAGATCGAGACCGGAGGCGGCAACGTAAACGCGACCGGGATCGCGGGACGCGTCGACTTGGAAAGTGGTGGCGGGAGTATTCACCTGGATGATATCGGCGGCGAGGTGACGGCGGCAACCGGTGGGGGCGCGATTGACGTCGGCAGAGTGGAAGGCAATGTGAGCCTGCAGACGGGCGGCGGAAACATCAAGGTTGCATCCGCCAAGGGCGAGATCAAGGCGGAAAGCGGAGGGGGAAGTGTAATCGTTCTTTCGGGCCTGCAAGGCGCTGTGCTGGAAACGGGCGGGGGCAGTATTCGGGTGGACAAGTGCAGCGGGCGGGTGAAAGCGACCACCGGAGGCGGCAGCATCGACCTGGGCGAGATCGGCGGGTCGGCGGAGATTGAAACCGGCGCGGGCAGCATTCGTCTGGCTTCCGCGAAAGGAAGGGTGCAAGCCCAGACGGGCGGAGGCACAATCCAATTGGATGGAGCGACGTCGGTGCAGGCGGAGACCTCAGCTGGCGGAATCGTTGTGAAGCTGCTCGCATCGACCGGGGCCGGCGCCGCTAGTCGGAGCAATTCCACGCTGGAAACTTCGGCCGGCGACATCACCGTCTATCTTGCGAATGATCTGGCGATCTCCATTCGGGCGGAGATCGAAATAGCCAATGGCCACACGATCCGCAGCGACTTCGCTGATATTCACGTGTCGAGTGAAGGCGGACCGTGGGAGAAAACGGTGACGGCAGAGGGCCAACTCAACGGTGGCGGGCCGGTGCTGAAGGTCCGCACAAATTCTGGGAATGTCAACTTCCGCCGCGTCAGTCGGTAGGAACGGTCGTTGGTGGTTAAGTCGTTGGTCGTTCGCGATTCACGGCGGACCGCGAGAGTTTGCTCGAGAGTTTGCTAACGACCAGCGACTAACGACCAGCGACTAGCTTTTATTCAGGAGGGGCTATGATCCATCGCTTCCTGCTTTGCACGTTTGTTCTTACTCTGGTACTTACCCTGGCAGCTATCGCGCGACCGGCGGAATCGAACGCGCAATCGAGCTATGATCGTGCCGGCGAAAGTTGGGACTGGAGTTTCGGCGGCGAGGAGGGCGGCGGATCTTCTTATCTGGGAGTGGACATCGCCGACGTTTCCGCCGAGCGGCTGGGAGAATTGAAGCTCAAGGAAGAGCACGGAGCCGAGGTCACGATGGTCGACCAGGACGCTCCCGCCGGAAAAGCCGGGCTGCGCGAGCATGACGTCATCCTAAGCCTGAACGATACGGCGGTGGAGAGTGCTGCCCAGTTGCGCCGCATGATTAAGGAAACGCCGCCGGGCCGCGTGGTGAATCTCGGCATCAGCCGTGACGGCCAACCGATGACGATCAAGGTGCAACTGGCGGACCGGCACAAGTCGATGGCATGGGCACCGAAGGACGGAGAATTCAAGCTCGACATGCCTAAGATTTCCGCGATGCCGGACTTCGACCTTCCTATCTCGGTGGTGGTTGTCCACCAGTCGGCGCGCAGCGGGCTGATGGTGGAAAACATTACTGCGCAACTGGGAGATTTCTTTGGGGTCAAGGACGGCAAGGGAGTGCTGGTGCGCTCGGTGGGAAAAGGCAGTCGCGGGGAAAAAGGCGGATTCCGCGCCGGAGATGTGGTGGTCAAGGTCAATAACCAGCCGGTGCACGATACGTCTGACTTCACGCATGCTCTGCGGTCGTCATCGGGAGCAACGGCGGCCGTAACCGTGATCCGAGAGAAGAGAGAGCAGACTCTGACGCTGACTCTTCCCGAGAAAAAGGATTCCGGCAGTCTGCTGGAAGACAGCTTCGACGTTCCCGATTTCACCGCGGAAACGGAGCAGGCAGTCAACCGCGCCGAAGAAGAAATCGCGCGCCTGGCGCCGGCCATCAATGAGATTGAGAATGAGAATGAGAGTGAGAAAGTGCAGCAGCAGACGTCATGCTCGAGAGACATGGAGAGGAAGCTGCGGGAGTCGCAGCGGAAACTGCGAGATGAGCAGCGGAAGATGCAGGAACGGCAGCGGATGCTGCGCCATGAGTTATCGGGAGCATGGGCTGAGATCTGAGATTGTCCGAGGTGAATCGGCGGCAGGTTACTAAAGTCACCGACTCTTGGGGGGCATAGGTTACAAGCGGAGTGGCCAGATTCCACTGGGGGGACTACCCCCCGGTTACCTGTTGCGTTGAGGGAAACCCCGATAAGCTATTGGCGCAATGGCTTTCCGCGCCCTATTGTTTTCAACAAGCCCCGAGACGAATGCCGCCATGGCTACGGCGTGCGAGAGTACTGGGATCCGCGCTGAAGCGTGTTCCGACATCTTTGCAGCCATCGAAAAAGCGAAGACGCGTGCCGTTTCGTGCGTGATCGTGGATTGGGCTGACCAGCCGGAAGCGGGCTTCCTGTTGAAGCGTGCTCGCGAATCCGCTCCGAACCGCAACACGGTAGCCATCGCCATCGTCGATCACGAACCGGAAGCGGCGGACATGCGTGACAACCGGCTCGATTTTCTGATCTATCGTCCAATTTCTGCCGAAGAGGCCGACGCGGTGCTGGCGAAGGCGCGTGAGCAGATGCAAGCGCCCAGCGCGGAGAGTGCTGCGGAGTCGTCGGGCGCAGGCGACGGCGGGAGCAGCGATGTCCAGAACGCGGCTTCTGGGGATTCCAATTTCAATGGAGCAGAGCAAAGTCAGCAGGATTCGCCGGATGGCTCTCCGGACGCGGATGCAGCGCAAGACAACGACACCTTCGACGGCGAAATTGCGACTGACGAGGAAGAAGAACCTCGAAAGCGTGACTATGCGCTAGGGCTCCGCAAAGTTTTTGCTGCGGCGCTGGTGCTTACGGCGGCGTTTTGCCTTTGGAACTCGCGCGATGTCATCGAGTATCTGTCGCGGACGCGGGAGGGAAGATTCCGTGTTTTGAGGGAATCGGTGGCGGCGCTTTTTTATATGAACCAAACCGGGGCATTACCCGTCAGTTCCGCCGGGAATGACTCGCAACAGGATGCGTACTACAGCAGAGGTCCCGCCAATTCCAACGCCCAGACTCCGGCGCTGGGAGTGGTGGCAACGGAATCCACGGTGACGGAAGCGCGCTTTAGTTTGCCCAAGGCTCCCGATTTTCCGCTCCCTGTGCCGGTGCTTGAGCATCAGGAAGTGGCGCCCATCCGCGTGGAACGAGCCGCGATTCCCGACAGCATGAGAGACTCGCCGCCGATTGAGCGGCCGGTAGTGGTGACGGTGAACGCGGCGCAGATGATGCCGGCTTCCACGCCGCAGCCGCAGCCTGCAGTTCAGCAATTCAGCGAACCGGTCGCGGTGAGCGAACAAGCAGCGCGGGCCATGCTGGTTCATAGCGTGGATCCGGTGTATCCGCCGGAAGGGGTCGCGCAGAAACTTCACGGAGTGGTAGTCCTGCAGGCGGTGGTGGGGCGCGATGGCAGCGTCGAGGATCTGAAGATTGTTCGAGGATACTTTGTCCTGGGACGAGCGGCGATTGCCGCCGTCAAGCAGTGGCGGTTCCAGCCCTACAGTATCAACGGTCACGCCGCGGCAACTCAGACCACGATCACCGTTAATTTCAGCTATCCGCCGGGATAGCGTCAGTATGGGGACGGGGCTCCGCTCCGTCCTGGCGGGGCAGAGCCCCGCCACCACACAATCTTCTGCCGCCACACAACTTTTCTTCTACTTGTGGTCGTGTCCTTCTTCTCCGCCGGTTGGCGGGTTTACTCCGGTTGATTTCTTCCAATAGTCCTGCACGGCTGGCGGCAGTTTGTCTACGCGGGTGAGGAATGCCGTGAGCTTCCACATGTCAGGTTCGGAGAGCGTCCTGTCCCAGGCGGGCATGCCGGTATAACGAACGCCGTTGCGAATCACGTAGAAGACGTGCCATTCGGGATCATCGGGGGGGTGAAGGATGAGGTTCGGAGCCCGTGGATAAAATGACTCGCCGAAGGGCACAGGCTTACGATCCAGACCTCCGTGGCATCCTGCGCAATTCATGGTGTAGATCTTCAGGCCCTCGACCAGGTTCTCGTCCGTTGGGGGCACGGGACTATTCAATCGGGGAGCGTGGCGCTCCACCGAATTGTCGAGGGCGCTCATCGCAATGTGGCTTTCGATCTCTGGGGGAGCGCTGTTGGCGCGGGTCGGCAAGAAGCCGAGCAAGGCAAGGCCAAGGCTGCCAATCAACAGAACGAGAATGGTGATGACAATCCCCAGAATGAAGTTGCGCATGTCAGAAGCCTCGGAAAGCCTGGTAATTATGCTTGCTGCATTCTATCCATAACTGGGGCTCAGCGGATCAGCAGAATGCGTCGTTGATTCGGAAGCGCGACCCGAGAGCGTGAGCCGAGCGCCGAAATCAGTATCAGTAAGCGTGCAAGCGGCGAGCCTCGCGCACCAGGTCGGACACTTTCGGCAGGAAGAACTCTTCCTGCGGCGGAGAAAACGGAACCGGCGTGTCGAGCGACGTCAGCCGGACAATGGGCCCATCGAGGTCGTCGAACGCGTCTTCGTTGATGATCGCGGAAATTTCTCCTGCGAGTCCACCAGTGCGCGCGTGTTCGTGCAGAATGATGACTTTGTTCGTCTTCTTCACAGTCGTGGCGATCGCTTCGCGATCTAGCGGCGAGACCGTGCGCAGGTCGAGGATTTCAATTTCGATTCCTTCTTTGCTCAGGATTTCCGCGGCTTCGAGCGCGGTGTACAGCATCGCCGCGTAGGTGATTACGCTGAGATGATGGCCTTCGCGCGCGATCCGCGCTTTGCCGATCGGAACCACGTAGTCGTCTTCGGAGCCTGGGATTTCTTCTTTGATTCTTCGGTACAGATACTTGTGTTCGAAGAAGATCACGGGATTGTGGTCGCGGATCGCCGACTTGATAAGTCCCTTGGCATCGTAGGCCGTCGCCGGACAAACGACTTTCAGGCCGGGCGCGTGGACGAACCACATCTCCGGATTTTGCGAGTGGAACGGACCGCCGTGCACATTGCCGCCGCTGGGACCACGCAGAACCAGCGGAGCGGGCGCTCCCCAACGGTAGTGCGATTTCGCGGCCATGTTGACGATCTGATTGAAGGCGCAGCCGATGAAGTCCATGAACTGAAACTCGGCTACGGGGCGTAATCCGGTGAGAGCGGCGCCGAAGGCTGCGCCTATGATGGCCGACTCCGCGATCGGCGTATCGATGACGCGCTCGGGGCCGAAGCGGTCGATGAAGCCGTCGGTGACTTTGAAAGCGCCGCCGTAGATCCCTATGTCCTCGCCCAGGCAGAAGACGCTTGGGTCGCGTTCCATCTCTTCCCAGATTCCCTGGCGGATGGCTTCGAGGTAGGTGACGGTGGGCATGAATTGTTGGAAGTGTAGCAAGAAAGCCGTCAGCCATCAGCCGTCAGCTACCAAAACTCGGTGTCAGCTGTTTGGCAGGCCACTTCTCGGTCATTGCTCGTCAACGCGCTTCTTTGCGAAGGGCGCGAGGGTTCCGAGAAATTGGCGGATTCGCTCGAGATCCGTTTCAGAGATCCGGCTGAACATCAGGCCAGTTCCGATTCCTGCTGTGCTATGGGCGACCTCGCAATCAGCGGAGCACTTGGTTTCCCCGATCCAGATACCCGCTTTCAGCTTCGTTCCCGGCGGCAATGGGGTGGCCATTTCAACGTAACATCCGCCGACGCTGAGATCCGCAATCGTTGCGCGAAGAGTGGCTCCGTCCTGGGTACGAAGTTCCACCGAATTGTGGCACTTGAATCGGGTGCACCTCCGCTGGTCAGCGACACGTGGCTGGTGATTGTCGGGTGCAGGAGGGGGTAGGGGAAAATCCCAGAGAGGTTTTTCCGGGGAAATGTTCAGCAAGCCCACATGACCCGCCTTCGGTGTCCCGGGTTCGCCTACCCACTTGACGCGGAAGTGTACTCGGTTCTTGCCATAGGACAAGCCGATGATCTCGTCGACGTTGAGCCCGACTGGTACACCGCTCAACTCGGCGCCCTGCTGGCTAACATTGACCGTAGCCGCTTTCTCGGAGAAGACTTGGCCGCTGCGGTTGGTGCCGAAGACACGCACGGGCACCTGAATCTCTTTGCGAGGCTCGCGGCGCCGGCCCATCTTTCGGTACCTCCCCGTCGTTCAAGGAAACCACGCAAGATCAGACCGCCTCATTGTGCCGGGGACGATAGCCGAAAAGCAAGCTCGGTAATTGACTCAAAGGGCGATAAATCGCTATTTCAGTCATTGACCCGAGCGGCCCGATTCTCAATGCGTGTAAACGCTGTTTTCGTCAACGATGGACATAAATTCAGAAGAGAATTTATGGGATTCTTTCGGTTCGAAGTGCGGGAGAACATACTGGCGCATGGAGTTCTATTTCTCCATCTCCGAAGCCCAGTTCAGAAGGACGGTGAGCGGCGCGGCATTGGCTTCGTCCGCCTTCGTAATGACAAGGAATCTCCGCCCGTCGCCACTGACATCGTAGGAGAAGACGGCAAACGAAGAAACCGGCTGCCGGCGTTGGGTCTGAAACAGCGCGACCGGGGCCTCGGCTTTGAAGTTGGTGCCCGTCTTCAACGCCACTGCCATCATCTTTCCTTCCGGCGACAGGTAGAACAACTCCTTGCCGTCCTGGCGCCATCTCGGTTCCAGGCCTCCTGCGCTGGACACCTGCCATTTGCCATTGGCACTCGGGAACGGGGAAACGTAGATCTCCATGGTTCCCGTCTCGTTCGAGGCGTAGGCGATCCATCGGCCATCGGGGGAGAACTGCGCGTTCATCACCGTCCACTTTGCCTGCAACAACAGCTTAGCGACCCGCTCCGGCCAGGAGAGGTACCACAGTTCGTTTCCTTTTCTCACCAGTACATACTTGCCGTCGCGCGACCAGTCCCAGGTATTGACCTCCAAATAGTCGCCCAGATCCGCCACCTCTTCCGCGGAGCCGGAACCATCAGCGTTCTTCAGATAAAGCTCGGCACCTAGCTTGACGTTCCAACTGAACAGGATCTGCTTACCATCGGGACTCCAAATAGGCGTCTGATGGCCCGATGGATCGAACGTCAGCCGTGTTGTCGCACCACGGTCCGGCTCAAAAATCCAAAGATCGGCATTTCGTCCGTCGGGATTGGTTTGGTCAACAGCGATCGCGCGCCCGTCAGGCGAGAGACGTAAGTTGCCATAGGATCCTGGCGCCCCGGCTGTGCCCACTGGTTTTCCGCTGCGGTCAAACCATGTCAACTGGGAATTGGACCCGGTTTTCCCCGTTTGGGTGACTAGAACCTCGCCACCAGAGACGCTGAAAACTGCCCTGTTCACGAGACGGGTATATAGCACTTCGTCACTCAAAGTGTGCGGCTCGCCGCTCAGAACATAGCTCCGGCGGTCGAACGGTTGTGCCACCAGAGTTGTGTCCCGCATGTAGAGCAGGTAGCCCGGCTCCGCGTATGCTGCGTTCGCGCTCGTACTCACGAGCAACCGCCTTTCCTGGGAATCCAGCGAACCCAGGAAAATTGCGTTATTTTCTGACTGCCCCGTGAAATTCGTTCCCAGATAAAGAAAATGCTTGCCGTCTGGCAGAAACACCGGCCAGCGGTGGCTGCTTTCAGATCGTGACGGGTCCGGCTTGGTCATTACAACCGGAGAGCCGCCCGCAGCCGACACGCGGGACAATCCTCCGAATGAGTCAGGAGTGAACGCGATTACTCCGTCCCGGTTCCACGCTCCCCCACGTCCGTTTGGGGCGTCGCAAAGCACCTGGACCTGTCCTCGTGACATATCCACCCGCTTGAGTTTGCCGTCAGCGAAGAACCCGATGGATTTGCCGTCCGGTGACCAGAATGGGTAGGACGCCCCTTGCGTTCCGTCCAGCGAAGTTGTCCGTCGGCCCCCAATTTCATGCGTCCAGAGCACATAGTTATTCGCCTGCGTCGAATAGGCTACCAATGCCAGCGTGCGGCCATCCGGGGATAGCGCCAGGTCGTTGGCCACGAAGGGCACGGGAGTGTGGAAATACATTGAGGGTGGGCGCCGGTGGCTGGCCTGCCACCATGCGGCGCCGGCGGCAACCGCTAATAGAAAAAATGTTGAGACCAGGAACCAACTGGCGCGCTCCCATCTTCTGCGTTTGGCCGGGACGCGCCCCGCTTCTCCTGCGTGCAAGCCTCCTTCTCCGATCCACTTCAGTTGGAGTTTTACGTCGTGCGCAGTTTGGAAGCGCCCTTCCGGATCTTTCGCCAGGCAGGTTCGCACCACGTAGTCCAGCGTCGGCGGCGACGCCGGGCGGCTGACGGCAATCGGCTCTGGATCTTTTTCCAAGATAGCGGACGCCGCGCTGATCTGGCTCTTGCCCGGAAATGCCCTCTTCCCGGTGATCATTTCGTACAGCACCGCCCCCAATGCGAAGATGTCGCTGCGGGCATCGGCCGCGTGCCCCTGCAGTTGCTCCGGCGCCATGTACTGGAAAGTGCCGACGATCGTACCTTTCTCCGTAAGCGGTTGCCCGCTGGCCGCCGCGGTCAGGGCGGAAGCGCCCAACGACGACGACATCGTTTCCTTGGCCAGTCCAAAGTCCATCAGCTTCGCCCCGGTCTTGGTCAGCATGATGTTCCCTGGCTTCAAGTCGCGGTGAACCACGCCGCCGCGGTGCGCCTTCTCCAACCCTTCGCAAATCTCCACCCCATACTTCAGCACCTGTTCCAGCGGCAGCGGTCCTTTCAGCAAGCGATCGGCCAGCGTCTCCCCTTCCAGAAACTCCATCACCAAAAAATCGACCCCGTCCTGCCGTCCGACGTCATACAGGGTGCAGATGTGGGGATGGTTCAGAGAAGAAATTGACCTGGCCTCGCGGTCGAAGCGCTGTTTGGCTTCAGGTTTGTCCGAGAGATGCGAAGGCAGAATCTTGATCGCGACGGTGCGGTCGAGGCGTGTATCACGTGCACGGTACACCTCGCCCATGCCGCCTGAGCCGAGGGGCGAATGGATTTCATACGGCCCGAGTTTCGTGCCTGAGGCTAGAGCCATTCGTGCGCGCAATTATAGTCCCGCGAGGAGCTTGCGGATGCGACGATTCTGGATGGATGGTCGGCTAGCCGGAAGCCATGCGGTAGTTGTCGTAACATCTCGATTTCACTCACAACCCAAGAATCGGCCGGTCACTTGGCGAGTCGTCGCTAGCGCTGCCACAGGTCAAACATCGGCTCCCTTCTGCCGGAGTCAAAGTTAGCGCTAGGCAGCTCTCGCCGCACACAAATCGCTTACAATTCCCCTTCCATGACGGTCGCCCCATGACAATCACGGTTCGTTCTTTTGCGAAGATCAATCTCGGGCTCTATATCGGCGGCGCGCGCGCGGACGGATATCACGATCTGCGCACGGTGTACCAGACGATCGCGCTGCACGATGTGATCCGGGTGGGCATTGAACGAGGCGTTGGACGAAAATCTGGGCAGGGCAGCGGGATTGAAATCCTGTGCACGAATAAGGACCCGCGGGTTCCGCTGGATTCGTCGAATACCTGCTATCGCATGGCCGAACGCGTGCTGGAGGAACTCGGCGCTAAGGAGCGAGTCCGCATTGAGATCGAAAAGCGGCTGCCGGTGCAGGGAGGGTTGGGGGCAGCGTCTTCGAATGCGGTGGCTACGATGATCGCGCTGGAGCGGGCGCTCAAGAAGAGGCTGTCGGGTGCGACGCGCCTGCGCATTGCGGCTGAAGTTGGTTCGGACCTGCCGCTGTTTCTGGCGGGCGGAACCGTGTTGGGGGTGGGTCGCGGCGAGGAGGTTTATCCGCTGCCGGATTTGCCTTCGGTGGCGATGGTGGTGGTGACGCCGGAGGTTGGAGTGTCGACGCCGCGGGCGTTTGCTGATTGGGATGCGCTGGTGCAGGGGGATGGAGCGACCGAGCTGCGCTCGGCATGGACGGGCGGGGGCGCCCGTCCCCACACAGACACGGGGCAGAGCCCCGTCACCACACAAGCTCATGCCGACACACAGAGCTACACCACACAGAATCACACCGCACAGAATCATGAATTGACGGGGGCGGGAGCGTCCGATAGACTGTTTGAGGTTGGCTGCGCGCTTTCGGCGTGGCTTACTGGTTTAACCAGTGGTTACCCCAACACCGGTGCTTCCGCAAAAGGCGGGAGCCGGGCCGGGAACTTGCTTTCCGACCTTGTCCGTACCGGGATTGAAAACGACTTCGAGAGAGTCGTCTTTTCTCAATATCCCGAATTGCGTGACATAAAAGGTGCGCTGGAGCGCGCAGGGTCGAGATACACCTCGCTCTCCGGGTCAGGGTCAACCCTGTACGGGCTGTTCCGGTCGGCGGCCGAGGCTGCGAAGGCGGTGAACCTTCTGCAGAAGCAAGGGCTGAAGGCGGTGGTGACCAGTACGTTGACGCGCCAGAAGTATTGGAAAAGAATTCTTGATTGATTTTCGATTGTTGCCAGATAAAAGACAGTTGTTAAACGACAATTGTTCGACGACAATTGAAGGGCAATCCACCAGTCAGATCGATTTACTGGGCCGTCGACTAATGGTAGGTCAAGTGCCTTTGGAGCACTTTGTCTAGGTTCGAATCCTAGCGGCCCAGCCAGAAAAGCAGGTCTTAGGTGTCGGGTCTTAGGAAGACCTAGCCCCTAATCCTAAGACCTTAAGACCATTAAGACCTGAGACCTCAACTATGGCCACAGTTGCGACGACAACGACCACCGCGGAAAAAAAGCCGACGACGGACGAAAAAACGGAACGCAAGCCGCAGCGCGCCCGGGTCGACGACCGATTCAAAGTCTTTTGCGGAACCGCCAACGAGGCGCTCTGCGATGAGGTCTGCCACTTTCTTGGCCTGACGCGCGGACAGGCTCTGGTCACGCGCTTCAAGGACGGTGAAGCGTATGTGCAGATCCAGGAGAACGTGCGCGGGGCCGACGTGTTCGTGATGCAGCCCACCTGCCAGCCGGTGGACATGCATCTGATGGAACTGCTATTGATGATGGACGCGCTCAAGCGGGCTTCCGCGCGCCGCATCACGGCCGTGATTCCGTACTATGGCTACGCGCGTCAGGATCGCAAAGACAAGCCGCGGGTGCCGATTTCGTCGAAGCTGGTGGCCGATCTGCTGACTACAGCGGGCGCGGATCGCGCTCTGGTCGTCGACTTGCACGCGCCGCAGTTGCAGGGATTTTTTAATATTCCGGTGGATCATTTGTTCGCTTCGCCGGTGCTGGTGGATTACTTCAGGAAACTGAACCTGCCGGATCTGACGGTGGTTTCTCCGGACGCGGGTGGTGTGGAACGCGCGCGCTTCTTCGCGAAGAAGATGGACGCGGCACTGGCCATCGTGGATAAACGGCGCGTCGAGATGAACGTGGCGGAAGTGATGAACGTGATCGGTGAAGTCAATGGCCGCACTTGTCTGATCATTGACGACCTCATTGACACGGCGGGAACGCTGGTCAAGGTGGCGCAGGCTCTGATTGAGAATGGCGCGGGCACGGTGTATGCGTGCTGCTCGCATCCGGTGCTTTCAGGGCCGGCGGTGGAAAATCTGGTGAACTCTCCGATCACCGAGGTGGTCGTGACTAACACCATTCCGCTGAGCGAAGCGGCACGGCAGGTCCCGAAGATCAAGGTGCTTTCGATTGCGGGGCTGATTGGACGGGCGATTCAGTCGATTCACGAGGAGACGTCGGTCAGCAGACTTTTTATTTGAGAACGGTCGTTAGTCGCTGGTCGTCAGTTGTTCGCAGCTCTTTTCAGTGCGGGGGCGGTTTGCCAACGACCAACGACGATTTTTGACGAAGGACGGAAACGGAATTATGGCTACTGCAACGGATATCAGCATTCTGGAAGCGCATAAGCGCGAACCAGGCACCAAGAACGCGGCGCGGCGCGTGCGCGTCGGTGGGAAAATTCCAGCTGTTTTATACGGCGCGGGCAAGGGAGCGGCTGCGGTGGCGGTCGATCCGCGGCAGGTTCTGCGCATCCTGAAGTCGGAAAGCGGACACAACACGATTTTCGACTTGGCGCTCGACAGCGATCGGGTGAAGGCCATGATCGTAGATTGGCAATTCGAACCGATCAAGGGAACGTTGCTCCACGTGGACCTGCAGCGCATCGCCATGGACAAGCGGCTGACGGTCACGGTTCCGGTCGTGCTCAAAGGCGAGGCATTGGGCGTGAAGACGGAGGGCGGTATTCTCGAGCAGTTGCTGCGTGAGATCGAGATTGAGTGCCTTCCGGCGGATATTCCGAAAAACATCGAAGTGGATATCAGCCACCTGGTGTTCGGAGTTGAAGTGCGCGTCAAGGACCTGCCGCACAGCGAGAAGCTGAAGTTCCTGACTGAAGAGAACCAGATGATCGCGCACATCACTACGGTGAAGGAAGAAGTGGTTGCGGCTCCCGAGGTGGTGGCTGCAGATGCGGCCGCAGCACCGGCTGAGCCTGAAGTCATCAAGAAGGGCAAACAGGAAGTCGAGGGTGAAGGCGAGGCCGAAGGCGATGCCAAGGCCAAGGCCAAGCCCGAGAAGGCTGAAAAGGCCGAGAAGAAAGAGAAGAAATAGAAGCTGGCTGCTGGCTTTTAGCTTCTAGCTAGAGGCCAGTCGCTCAGAGCCAAGAGCTAACTAGCGTGAAACTGATCATCGGTTTAGGCAATCCTGGAATCGAGTACCAGTTCACGCCGCATAATCTCGGATTTTTGACGATAGATAGGATCGCCAACAACCTTGGGATCGAAATCAGGAATCGCCAGTGCCGTGCGCTGACCGCGCGGGCGACGTTCGCCGGTGAGCCGGTGATCCTGGCCAAACCGGAAACCTACATGAACCTGAGTGGGCTTTCGGTGCGGGAACTGGTGGCGGAACATCAGGTCGATGTGGAGCGGGACCTGATTGTGATTTACGACGAGCTGGACCTGCCGCTGGGCGCGATTCGCATCCGGCAGCGGGGAAGTTCGGCGGGGCACAACGGGATGGAATCCATCCTCGGCGCCCTGGGTACGGACGAGTTTTTGCGGATTCGGCTGGGAGTTGCGCCTGACCACAAAGTCGTGGACGGCGTGCAATATGTGCTGACGCCGTTTCGCAAAGCGCAGGAAAAGGTTGTGGACGAAGTACTCGACACGGCAGTGCAGGCGGTTGAGGTGATTTTGAAAGAAGGACCGGCGGCGGCGATGAACCGGTTCAATCGCAAGAACGAGGCCGCGGAAGAGGCGCAATAGCATCTGTGTGGTGGCGGGGTTTTGCCCCGCCGGAACGGACGAATGCGTCCGTTCCCACGTGTTCTGAAAGCAAGGCTGTGGAGACTTTGGAGATAACGAATGAATCGTAACTATGAATTGATGTTCATCGTCCGCCCCGACATGGTGGAAGAGGATCTGAACAAGCTGATTTCCACGCTCGAGTCGGCGGTGACTACGGCGGGAGGAACGGCCAAGAGCGAGGTCTGGGGCAAGCGCCGTCTCGCATACCGGGTGGGCAAGTTCAACGATGGCATCTTTGTGCTGATGTTGATTGAAGCCACTGGCGCGACCGTTCACGAAGTCGAACGCCGCCTGCGCGTGACCGAGCCGGTGATCAAGTTCCTCACCGTACGCACGGACGAAGAACTGAAGCGGCTCGACAAGATCAAAAAGCTCCGCGATGCGAAGAAGAAAGTCAGCGCGCAGCCGGCCGCAGTCGCTGCTCCGGCAACGCCAGCGGCGCCTGCAGCGGGAGCGGAAGCACCGGCCTCGGCGCCAGTTTAGTTGGAGCTTGGGTTTTTGGAAAGACGCGGCTTTGGCAGTGCCGCGACCGGCGACAGGAGCGGGGCAAAGCCCCGCCACCACACAGCCGAATTTTTAGAAAGCAGGAGCAACTATGGCAGAAGAAACAAAAGCACCGAGCGCGCATGCGGGATCAAGCCACAGCGAAAGCCGTCCGGAGCGTAGTGGTGGCGACCGCCCCGAGCGCAGCGGGCCGCCACGTGGTCCGCGTCCCGGCGGAGGCCCGGGCGGTCCGCGCGAAGGCGGGCGCAAGTTCTTCCGGCGCAAGAAGGTTTGCAAGTTCTGCGTCGAGAAGATTGAAGCGGTCAATTACAAAGATGTGCGTCTGCTGGCCCAGTTCGTAGCGGAAAGCGGCAAGATTACTCCGCGACGCTTGACGGGCGTGTGCACGCCGCACCAGCGCCGTCTGTCGCGGGCTATCAAGCAGGCGCGCAATATCGCACTGCTGCCGTTTGCTGGACGCGCGCAGTAGTTTCTGCAAACAAGATCAAGGTTACCCCCGTGAAACTCTGTGTTCCCTGTGGTTGAGAAGAATCTTTACCACAGAGGTCACAGAGGTTCACAGGGAACAGCCAACGAAACGGAGTCATCCATGGAAGTCATTCTGAAAGAAGACGTGCCGAAGCTGGGCAACCGCGGCGAGGTGGTGAAAGTCGCCGAGGGATACGGGCGCAATTTTCTGCTGCCCAAGAAACTGGCGATTCAAGCGACCGCCGCCAATAAGACGGTTATCGAGCAGATGAAGGCGGCCTCGGTGCGCCGCTCCGCCAAGGAAAAGACGGAAGCCGAAGCGCTGGCCAAGCAGTTTGACGGGCTCGAGGTCAAATTTTTGCGCAAGTCCGGCGAAGGCGATCAGTTGTTCGGATCGGTGACAGCTGGTGATATTGCCGAAGCGCTCGAGAAGAAGAGCTTCCACATCGATCGTCGCAAGATCCAGTTGCACGAACCGCTTAAGACCATCGGCGAGTTCACTGTCCCCATCAAGCTGCACCGGGACGTGACGACGCACTTGAAGGTGGTGGTCGACAAGGAAGCGGCCGAGTAATTCCTGCTTGTGTGGTGACGGGGCTCCGCCCCGTTCGCGGGGCAAAGCCCCGCCACCGCACAATCTCTTAATCAAGAACTGCCAAAGAATTCCTCTACTTTTTTCAGGTCTGTAGTCTTCTTGTAGGGCGGCAGACTCTCCACAAACACGCGGCCGTACTGCTTCTTTAGAATCCGGTTGTCGAGCAGCGCGAGCAAGCCGCGATCGTGCAACGATCGGATCAATCTGCCAAACCCCTGCTTCAGCGTGATGACCGCGCTTGGCACCTGGTATTCGAAGAAGGCGTTGCCGCCGCCGGCGTCGATGGCCTTCACCCGGGCCGCCACCACCGGATCGCTTGGCACGGCAAAAGGCAAGCGATCGATAATCACGCAGCTCAGTTGTTCGCCTTGCACGTCCACGCCCTGCCAGAACGAAGATGTTCCAAAGAGCACGGCGTGGGGCGTTAGCCGGAACTCCTGGAGCAGCGCCGATTTCGGCGCGTCGCCCTGCTTGAGCATGGGAAATTCCAACTGCCCGAGCAGGCGCTCGTAGATGTCGTTCATCTGCGCGTAGCTGGTGAAGAGCACGAACGCGCGGCCGCGGGTAATCTCCAGCAACCGCCGGATAAGCCCGGCAGCTTCGCCTGCGAATTGGGGCGTGCGCGGATCGGGCAGATCGGGCGGCACGTAGAGGATCGCCTGGCTTTCGTAATCAAAGTGCGATGGCACAATCAATTCGCGCGCGTGGTCGAGGCCTAGCCGCTGCCGTATATAGTCGAAACCGCCGCCGACGGCCAGCGTTGCCGAGGTCAACACAGAAGTTTCCAGTTTCGACCACAGGCACTCGCGAAGAATCTGGCCGACTTCGATCGGGGTGGCTTGAAGAAAGACGTTGATGCGACGCTTTCCCTCAGGGGCTAAAGCCCCTTTCTCAAACGCGGACGTTCCGGCGTGGCTGAAGCCACGCCCTTTCAAAGCTGCTCCGGTCGAAGCGCCCGGCACTCCACGAAATCCGCGCCGCTCGATCCAGAAGACCGTATTCGGGTCTTCGCTTTCCATTACGAAGCGAAGTTGCACCTGCAATTGCTGCGCTCGACGCACTAGCGAAAAAACGTCTTCCGGCTTCTGCGGAAGCTGCTCCATCTCCGCGCCCAGACGGTACAGCGCTTGATTGAGCGCGAGAAATTCTTCGCCGTTTTCCTCCAGGAATTCGCGGCGTGAGTCGAAGGCAAAGCGGCCTTCGTTCGTGGGCAGGAGCGAAAAAAAGAGTTGCGAGCGTTCGCGTACCGACTGGATCGCTCCCGACATCTGTGGGGTGTAGAGTTTCTCGCGCTGCAGCAGGTGTTCGACGTCGCGCGTCAGTTCGTCCAGGCGCAGGTTGCTGACTGAAATCCCAAAGTAGCTGCCGGCGATGTCTTCGAGTTCGTGGGCTTCGTCGAAGATTACCGCTCCGCACTCGGGAAGCACACCGGCGTCGGGCGCGCCTTCGGCCTCGAGTTTGATGGAGAGGTCGGCGAAAAACAGATGGTGGTTGACGATGATGATGTCGCTCTCGGCCGCGCGCCGCCGCATTTCGGTGATGAAGCACCCGTCGTAATCCTTGCATTTCTGGCCAAGACAGGTATCGGCTCGCGCGTCGAGCTTGTGCCAGAGAGCGCTGGCTTCGGGGAGTTCGGCTAGTTCAGCGCGATCGCCGCTTTGCGTCGTTTTCTCCCAGGCGGCGATGGCGCGGTAGTGTTCGATCTCTTCCAGGCCGCTGAGCACGGGCTGGTCGGTGAGGTCATAGAGTTTCTTGCGGCATAGATAATTGTTGCGCCCCTTCATATAGCAGACGCTGAGCTTTCGATCTTCTCCGGGAAATAGCGCTCGCTCCAGCGCCGGAACATCTTTAAAGAAGAGCTGCTCTTGCAAATTCTTGGTGCCGGTTGAAATGATGACACGTTTGCCCGAGCGGATTACAGGCAGGAGATAAGCCAGCGTTTTGCCGGTCCCTGTGCCGGCCTCCACGATCAGGTGGCGATTTTCTTCGAGCGCCTCTTCTACGGCTTGTGCCATCTGCAACTGGCCACGGCGGAATTCATAGGCGGGATGCGTCTTCGAGAGCAAGCCGCCGGGCGCGAAGAACTGGTAGAGGGAGAATCCCGCAGGCCGAGCGTCCGGAGGGGATGCGGAATGGGATGAGGAAGGCACAGAGTCTCTATAATAGTCTTAGAGCCACGAGCTTCGAGCCGCGAGCTTCGAGCGAACTGTTTTGCTCGCAGCTGGCAGCTCGTGGTTCGCAGCTCATTCACTTTGAGCAAAAAGAAGCCATCCCCACTCGTCGCCATCGTCGGACGCCCGAACGTTGGCAAGTCGACGCTGTTTAACCACCTGACCGGATCGCGGCGCGCTATTGTCGGAGACGAGCCGGGCATCACGCGTGACCGGCTCTATGGGGAGGTCGAATGGCGCGGGCACGAATTTCGCGTCGTGGATACGGGCGGCATCGTTCCCGACGATAAAGACTTCATCCCGTCGGAGATCTTTCGTCAGGCCAAGGTCGCGTTCGAAGAAGCGGCGGCCATCGTCATGGTGGTTGATGCGCGCACCGAGATTGCCGGCCCAGATCGCGAGTTGGCTCGACTCTTGGCGCGTACTGGCAAGCCGCTTTTTCTTGCCGTCAACAAGATGGATTCGGACAAGCAGGATGGATTGCTCGATGAATTTCATGTGCTCGGAATGCGGAACATGTTTCCGATTTCGGCTGAGCACGGACGCGGTGTTGACGATCTGCTGGACGCTATTCTTCTGGTGCTGCCTGCAAAACCACAACCAACCACAGAGGTCACTGAGGTCACAGAGGAAAGCACAGGGGAGCCCACTCCCCCCGAGCCGCATGAAATCAAGGTGGCCATCATTGGGCACCCCAACGTCGGCAAGTCCACGCTGTTGAATCAACTCACGGGGACCGACCGGGCGATCGTCTCGCCCATTGCCGGCACTACGCGGGATTCCATCGATGAGGTCATCCAGTACAAAGGACGCAAGATTCGCTTCATAGATACGGCCGGCATTAGGCGCAAGGGCAAGACGAAGCTGATGGCCGAGAAGCTTTCGGTGGTGATGGCGCGCAAGAATATCGAAGACGCTGACATCGTGCTCTTCATGGTTGACGCGACCGAAGGTGCGAGCGGACTTGACGCTAACATCGCGGGCTATGCGCACGAGAGCGGACGCTCGGTGATTATCCTGGTCAATAAATGGGATCTGGTGGCCAGCGGCGAGAAACGCGCCGTCAGCCAGTCGAAGACCGCGCGCATCCAGGATGCCAAGCGGCCGCACGACCGCGCTCTCTACGAAGAGCGACTGCGTTATGGGCTCAAATTTCTGGCCTACGCTCCGGTGCTGTTTCTTTCCGCGCACACGGGCAAGGGGACGGAAAAGATTCTTCCACTGATCGAAAAGGTCGCTGCCGAGCGGCGCAAGCGCATCTCTACCGGCGAGATGAATCGCTTCTTGAAGACGGTTGATTTTGACCGCGCCTCGGTTCCCGTGAGCAAGCGCGTGAGAATCAAGTACATGACGCAGGCGGGAGTGGCACCGCCGACTTTTGTACTCTTCACCGACCGCGTTGTGAAGCTGCACTTTTCCTATCAGCGATTTCTGGAAAATCAGATTCGCGCTGCGTTTGGGTTTGTCGGGTCGCCTATCTGGATTAAGAACCGGGCGCGCGAGTAGAACTAGACCGATGCGCGGTTCAGCGCTTTCCTAGCGCGGAGTGAAACGGGTCATCTTGCGCGGCGTCTGGAGCGCCCTCGGGGCTTGGAATATCCAGGTTGACGACGATAGGCTCTTGGCCACTGCGCACGATTACCGCCTCCACCGGTTGGTCGGTGCGGGCGTTCAGCTCTTGATGAGGCACGTAGGGAGGAACGTAGACGAAGTCTCCCGGGCCGGCTTCGTCGACGAACTCTAAACGGTTTCCCCAACGAAAGCGCGCGCGGCCTCGCACCACGTAGATCACGGTTTCCAGTTCTCCGTGATGATGAGGGCCGGTTTTGGCGCTGGGGTGCACGACTACCGTTCCCGCCCAGAGTTTTTGCGCGCCGACTTTGGCATGAGAGATGGCTTCGGCTCGGGTCATGCCGGGCGTTTGGGGCGTGTTGGTATCCAGCTCGCCGCTGCGAATGATGCGCAAGCCATGAGTTTTCCAGTCGGGCGTTTCGTTTGAGCGCGAATCGTTCATGGTCTCTCGGACGGGGCTGAGCCCCGTCACCACACGAACTATCCCACCACCACAAGATCTATCCGGTCACCGGAACGTGCTTTCCATCCTCGGTCAGCAGGCCCACGCGGTCGACTCCAGCTATGCGGGCGATGGCGATTACGTCGGCTACGTCCTGGAAATCGATGTCGTCATCGGCTTCGACGTAGGCGATCCGCTCCACGCGAATGGCGAAGATGTCCCGCAAGCGTTCGCGTAAGTGATCCCATTCTACCGCTTCTTCATTCACCATCACCTGCGGATGCTCGGCGTGTAACTGCACTGCTCCCGGCGTCGCATGTCGGATCTGAATCACGATCGTCGCTTGGGGCGGCGGGATGGTATGGCCTTTTGGGTCGGGCTGTTGTGGAAGCTCTGTCCGCAAACCAACTGGCTTCTGCTCGATCACAACCAGCATGAAAACAATAAGGAGCACCAGCAGAACGTCAATCAGAGGTGTGACGTTCATCTTGGGACCGGTAGAAAACGGACCACTGCCTGCCGTGGAGAATCCCATTCGGATTTCCTCTCTTTTGAAAAGGGGATCGGCACGCGCGTGTCTTGAAACATTGGACACCCGCGCGGTGAAGAGAGTTCCACGACAGGCAGAAGTCGTGGAGCGACGGGCGTTTCGGTTGTCCAGTTGCGTGGTGGCCGGGCGGGGCGCCCGGCGCTCCACTAGCTGGGCTAGCCGATGGGCTCGGCCGACGGCGGCAACGGCGGCGCTTCGAAGGGCGGTGGGGATTCCTGGACTGGAGGCGTTTCCGGCACCGGCGGTGTGGGCGCGGGATGCAGCAGCGCGTCGAGATTCGGATATCGAGCGGCAAAAAAATGGATCGCGTATGCGGGGAAGAAGACAGTGGCCGGCACGCTCACCAGAGCGATCAAGTAAATCAGCAAAAGCAGAAGCATCGCTCCAAAGATGATCGCCAGGCTGATGGTGGTGACGTTCCATCCCAGCCCCGCGGCGTGGCCCGCAATTACGGCAACAACAGCGGGGACGAAGATGAATACCGCCGGGATGATCGCGATGATGCCGAACAGGATGGCCGCCACGATGGAGAGCACCAGTTTGAGCAGCAGGTAAACGGCGTATCGTCCTTTCTCGGGCCGGATGATCTCCAGCAAACGGTGCCAGCCGTCGGCAAAATCGAGATCTTCGAGAGCCATAATCGGGACCAGAAAATCTTTAGCCAGCACCTGCACCACAACGGTGGTCAGCACAAACACCAAGATCAGGCCTATTAGCAGAATCACTCCGACGATCATCCGCCCGACGTGTTGCCGCAGATCAGTCGTCCAACCCGCAGCCAGAGCCAGGGCCAATGGCACGCCCACCAAAATCACGAGAAAAATCCAGACGGCAATCTGGAACACAATTTGCCACAGAAAGAATCGGCCGCCGGCGCGATGCCATTTGGCCCAACCCTCACTGACCGAACAATGCCGCCGCAAAACCGAGTCGAAGAGGATGAACCGGAACACACTGCTGATGTACAGGAAGACAAACGCCAGGACGATAAAAGCGAAGGTCGCGACTAAGATCAATCCGATGAACTGCGCGAGATGCTCGGAAATTTGCGCGGGAATGTGGGCTGAATTGAAGGGCAGCCGACCAGCGGGCGCGCCCGACGTCAGGAACCCGTTATCGGTCTTGTGTGGGATGCGAGGCCAGTTGCCCCCGAAGTTTCCGAAATTGCATCCGCCGACATGCAGTTCGGCCGCCAGAATTCCCACCAGCGCCAGCCGGGACCATTGCCCCCAGATGAAACGTTTGAAGAGTTGCTCTCGCACGTGCTGCAGGGCGGGTTGGACGCAATCGACGGCGGAGACAGGCAACGCATCACCTCGAACTAACGCCGTCAAGGTATCGCGTTGGGACTTGTCGCGTCAATGAAGAAGGCGATGTCGCCGGTGGAGGGCGGGGCTCTTCTCCCGGCGTAACGGGCGAGGGCGCCCGTTGCTCCATGGTTCGATCAGGGCTCAGCCGAGGTGGGTTGCAACGCGTTGCGCCGGCGCCAGACCTCAAACTCCTGCAGGGCAAGTTCACATTGCAGACGATGGCGTTCTTTGCGGTCGCGGACCTTGCGGTCGAGCGCGGGCAAGAGGTCGAAGGTGATGTTGGCGGGTTGAAAATTCTTGCTCTCCGCCTGCGTGATGTAGTGGACCAGCGAGCCAAACGCGGTCGCCCGCGGAGGAGGCGTCAGTTCGCCGCCGCTGGCCAGCGCGGCTGCATTCATTCCGGCGATCAGTCCGGTCGCGATGGATTCGACGTAGCCTTCGACGCCGCAGATTTGTCCGGCGAACAGCACTTGAGGATGCGCCTTCATTTGCAGTGTCGGGTGCAGGAGCGCCGGCGAGTTGATATATGTGTTGCGATGAATCTGTCCGTAGCGCAGGAAGCGCGCACTTTCGAGGCCGGGGATCAAACTCAGCACGCGCGCCTGCTCGCCAAATTTCAGGTGATTCTGGAATCCGACGAGATTGTAAGAATCAGCGCGCAGATTTTCCTGCCGCAGTTGCACGACGGCGTACGGCATTCGGCCGGTGCGCGGGTCTTTGAGTCCGACGGGCTTCATCGGCCCGAAGCGCAGCGTGTCGCGTCCGCGGCGGGCGATCTCTTCGATTGGCAGGCAGCTTTCGAAGTAGTTGAGCTTTTCCCAGTCCTTCTGTTCCACGGATTGTGCCGCCAGCAGCGCATCGTAGAACCGGTCATAGTCGTCTTTCGACATTGGACAATTGATGTAGTCGGCAGATCCTTTGTCATAGCGCGCCGCCATGTACACCTTGCTCATGTCGATGGAATCGGCCTCGACGATGGGGCTGATCGAATCGTAAAAATATAGATTGTTGTGTGGCGCGGGCACTCCTGCCCGCGAAGAACCAAGACTCAGCCGCACAATCTCGAGCGAGAGCGCGTCCGACGTCAGCGGGCCGGTTGCAATAATCGTGATCTGGCCGTCTTCGATCCGCGTGACTTCCGCGCGCCGAATCGTGATGAGAGGTTCGCGGGAAATCGCCTCCGTCACCTTTCGTGAAAACTGGGCTCGGTCCACGGCCAGGGCGTGCCCGGCGGGGACTGCGGTCGCGCGCGCGATCTCCAGCAGTCGAGAACCAGCGCGCCGCATTTCTTCTTTCAGCAGCCAGGGCGCAGTGTTTTCGCTGTCAGACTTCAGAGAATTGGAGCACACCAGTTCCGCGAAGTCTTCCGTCTGGTGAGCGGGAGTCGTGCGCGCGGGACGCATTTCGAATAATTCAACGGCGACGCCGCGCCGGGCACACTGCCACGCTGCTTCCGATCCGGCCAAACCGGCACCGATGATACGAACGTTCTTCATAACCCCAGCTTCATGCGACTCCAGCGCACCCTCTCGAATCTGTTTATTATAGGGCGCACGCCCCAGGAGAAAATTCCATGGCTCGGATCGGTCAGATTGAAGCTGCGCAAGCTACTCCGGAAGTTAAGGAAATTTATGATGGCAAGCTGAAGGGCAAGCCCGGCAATATTCAGAAGGCGCTGGCCCACCGGCCCGGCATGCTCGGCAACTTTCTTGGATTCTATGCCAGCGTGGGACGGTCGCTCGATCGCAAGCTGTACGAGGCCGTGTATCTGCGCGTTTCGCTGATCAACGGCTGCCATTACTGCACGCAGCACCACATCCAGGGGGCGAAACGCGCCGGGCTCACACCGGAGCAGATGAAAGCTCTGAAAGACGGGAACTACTCGGGGTTTGGTGCGTCGGAGCAAGTCGCGCTCCGCTATGCGGAAAAGCTGACACGCACGCCCGACGGAGCCAGAGACGCGGACTTCACCGAGCTCAAGAAGCACTTTTCCGACGAACAGATCGTTGATCTGCATATGCTGATTGGACTGGCGAATTTGACCAACCGGGTCACTGGGCCGCTGGCGTTGGAAGTGGAATTTCCGGAGGAAAGGATATAGGTCGTGTGGTGACGGGGCTTTGCCCCGTCCGGATGCGGCTCCAGCACTGCACTGGCTTGGACGGGGCGGAGCCCCGTCACCACACGATCACAGAATCACGCGCTCGTCTCCGACGCGCCGCGTTACTCGCTCGCGGTCCAGATATTCGAGCAGCGGGATCGCATACTTGCGGCTGACCCCGGTTATATCTTTGAAGCGGGCTACATCAATCTTTGGCGCGCTCGCTTTGAGGGCGGCGATTCTCTGGCGGAGATCCGCCAGCGCACTCTGGTGGAAGACTAGCTCCTCTGAAATCTTGATCAGAACTTTGTCGCGCAAGAGCAGAGTAACTATTTTCTGGGCGCGGATTTTATCTACCTTCAGGCCGGCCAACACTTCTTTCAGCGACGGAACTTTCAGCCCTGCGGACGCAAACGCCTGCTCGATGATCTTCTTGGACTCGGCCTCTTCGTCTTTCATGACCACGCCGCGACCGGGCAAGTGGACGAGTTCGGCGGCGGCTTCAAGTTTCTTTTCTTCCGCCGACTTCGCGAGCACGCCGTAGAAGACCTCGGGGCCCAGGTTGACCCGATCGCGGAGCTCTTCTTTGCTCATCCCTGCTACGAGGGGGTTGGCGTCGTGAAACTTCTTGAGAGCCTGAAGTACATCTGCTTTGGCTTCCGCGAATGCCGCTGGCGCAACCAGCACTTGATTGCACCACACTAATTCGGCCGCGTCGGCCAGTTTTGTGGCTTGTTCAAGGCGGATATTCATTTCTCCAGGGATCTCATCCAGGCGCAAGCCGATTGCCCCGCGCCGCTCCACGCGCGCCGCCAGCACTTGTGCCGGAGAACCATCGCGCATGATCTTGAGAAATGCGGTCACATCTTCCGCGCGTTGCTTGCGAGTCGCCGGCGACGCGTCGAGCACCACGCCTCCGCCAATGGTCACGACTGGAGAAAACTGGCGCACGATGAAGCGATCTCCGGGCAGCAGCAGCATGGGTTCCGCGAATCTCAGTTGCGCATAGGATTCGCCTCCCGGCTTCAGCTGTCTTGCTCCAAACAGCCGCACTTCCCCGATCGTTTCTGTCGTGTGGGCATGAAAGTGGACGCGCGCGCCGTCCTTGAACGGCTTGGCTGAAGGAAGCAGGGAAAGCAGCGCATCGACTCGCGATGTGGAACGAAAAGTATCCGCGGTGGCTAGAGTCATGCCGCGCGCGAGATCTTCCGTGGAAAGTCCTGCGAGATTTAGTGCGGTGCGCTGGCCTGCTACAGCGGATTCGGCGGGCGAGCCGTGCACCTGCACGCCTCGGATTCGAACTCGCTTGCCGACGGGAAACACTTCGAATTCTTCTTCTTGGCGGATCGTCCCGGCAACCAGAGTGCCGGTGACGACCGTGCCGAAGCCCTTCATGGTGAAGACGCGATCGATGGGAAGGCGGGTCAGCGCTGCGGAGTTCTTCGCCGAAACTTCGGTTGCGACTCTCGCGAGCGCGGATTTCAAGTCGTTCAACCCCGCGCCGGTCAGCGAACTCACCGCAACCATCGGCGATTGCGCCGCGTCGAGAAATGATCCTCGCACATAGTCTTCCACTTCCAACCGCACTACCTCGAGCGTCTCCGCATCGACGGCGTCGGATTTTGTGAGCACGGTGATGCCGCGGCGGATCGCCAGCAGACGGCAGATATCGAAGTGCTCGCGAGTCTGCGGCTTGATTCCTTCATCGGCGGCAATTACGAGCAGCACCAGGTCGATGCCCCCCACGCCCGCCAGCATGTTGCGCACAAAGCGTTCGTGGCCGGGGACGTCGACGAAGCCAAGGCGAATCGTGCAACCATCGGGTGCAGGGAGTTCGAAGTGGGCAAATCCAATGTCAATGGTGATGCCGCGCCGCTTTTCTTCTTCGAGACGGTCGGCGTCAATGCCGGTGAGCGCTTTTACGAGCGCCGTCTTCCCGTGATCGATATGTCCGGCCGTACCGACGATGACGGACTTCATCTGCGACAGTATAGACGGCTCAGCGAACAATTCTTATCGACGCTATTCACGAATTCGACATGCGAAAACCTTGTGGAGATGCGACAATAAAGATTCCCTGATGACCACCTCTGCGATCAGTCCTTTTGCCGTTACGCCGGAGATGATCCGGGAGCATGGCCTCACTCCGGAAGAATTCGAAAAAATCAAGCAACTGCTGGGCGGACGCGAGCCCACTCGGACCGAACTCGGCATTTTCAGCGTGATGTGGAGCGAGCACTGCTCGTATAAATCGTCGCGCGTCCACCTGCGGCGTTTGCCAACGCGCAGCAAACTGGTAGTGCAGGGGCCGGGCGAGAATGCCGGCATCGTTGACATTGGCGACGGCTGGGCATGCGCGTTCAAAATCGAGTCGCACAATCATCCGTCGTTTATCGAACCATTTCAGGGAGCGGCCACCGGCGTCGGCGGAATTCTGCGCGATATTTTCACCATGGGCGCGCGGCCGGTTGCGGTTATGGATTCGCTGCGGTTTGGGCCGATTCAGGCTGCCGAGAACGCGGGCGAGGGCGCCCGCGCTACACAGGCCGAGATTCACAAGAACCACTCAGTAATGGAGGGCGTGGTCTCTGGCGTTGCTTCGTACGGCAACTGTTTCGGCGTTCCCAACCTTGGCGGCGAGGTGAAGTTCGAGGCCTGCTACTCCGGCAATCCGCTGGTGAACGCGTTCGCTCTGGGCTTGGTCCGCCGCGACCAGATTTTTTACGGCCGCGCATCGGGCACGGGGAATCCCGTAATTTATGTCGGCTCCAAGACCGGACGCGACGGCATCCACGGTGCCACCATGGCGAGCGAGGAGTTCAGCGAAGGTTCGGAAGCGAAGCGGCCCAATGTTCAAGTCGGAGATCCATTCCTCGAAAAACTGCTGTTGGAAGCCTGCCTAGAAGCCATGCAAACGGGCGCCATCGTTGGAATACAGGACATGGGCGCTGCCGGGCTGACCTGCTCGACCTGCGAGATGGGCGGGCGCGGTGGTACTGGAGTGGAAATCGAATTGGATCGCGTGCCACAGCGCGAAACCGGCATGACGCCTTACGAGATCATGCTTAGCGAGTCGCAGGAGCGCATGTTGCTGGTGGCGCAGAAAGGCCGCGAAGAAGAAGTCTTCCGCGTCTTCCAGAAATGGGGACTGGATGCGGTCGAAATCGGCAGAGTCACCTCGGATGCGAAGATGCGGGTACTGGAACATGGCGTAGTGGTGGCTGAAATTCCGAACGCCGCGCTCACCGATGACGCGCCGGTGTACAAACGTCCGCTGGCGCGCTGGGAACCGCCGGTTGATCGGGAGATGCCGGAGCACATTAAGCTTTCATTCCTTGGCGGCCCTCAGGGGCTAAAGCCCACGGCTTTCGGAGCGGCGAGCGGCACGGCTGAAGCCGTGCCCTTCCCAAAACCTCTTTCCGAACCTCTTTCTGAAAACGGGGCTGGGGATTTCACCCCGAATTTGAAGCGACTTCTGGCGAGCCCTAACATTTGCTCGAAGCGCTGGGTGTGGCAACAGTATGACCACATGGTGCAGACCAACACGGTCGAAGCGCCCGGAGCGGGCGATGCGGGTGTCATCCGCATCAAGGGCTCTAAGCGTGGACTGGCCATGGCGCTCGACGGCAACAGCCGGTGGTGTTACCTGGATCCTCGCCTTGGAGCGATGCACGCGGTTGCGGAAGCTTCCCGCAAAGTGGCTTGCGCCGGAGCGACTCCCATCGGCGCCACCAACTGCCTCAACTTCGGAAATCCCGAGAAGCCGCATATCATGTGGCAGTTTTCGCAGGTGATTGACGGCATCACAAAGGCCTGCGAGGAACTGGATACGCCGATTACCGGCGGCAATGTCAGCTTCTACAACGAAACTCTCGGCGAGGGGATTTATCCGACTCCGGTGATCGGGGTGGTGGGAATTCTCGAAGACGTCCACAAGACGGTTAAGATGCACTTCTCGCAAACCGGAAAGAAGATTCTCCTGCTGCGCGCGAATGAGGCTGGCGACGCCGTGGATGCCGAATTGGAGTTTGGGTCATCCGAGTACGCGAAAGAAATTCTCGGAGCGGTGTGGGGCTATCCGCCGGAGCTGGATATCGAGAAGGAAGCCACGCTGCAACGTGCGCTGGTGGCCATCATCCAGGCGGGGCTGGTCGAGTCCGCGCACGACTGCGCCGACGGCGGCTTAGCGGTGGCGCTGGTGGAATCGGCATTGCCAGCCGGAGTCGGACTGAGCGTCAGATTGCCCCAACAGAAACTCGCGCTTGAGTTTTTATTATTCGCCGAAGATGCGAGCCGGGTGGTAATAAGCTGTGACCCCAGCCATGTGCGGCGAATCCAACAGGTAGCGGAGGAGTATGAAATCTCCGCGGATGTGCTGGGCGAGACGGGATCTGATCGGGTTGAGATTTCGGTGGGCAACGATTTCGTGATTTCTGCGAGCGTGCAGGAGTTGCGGGAAGCGTATGAAGGCGCGCTGGAGAGGGCACTGTCCATAAACTGAGCAATCCAAAGGGGGTTGATTATCAGGAACAGAGATCGCTGATATGGACTTCTCGATGACCAGGAAGTGGCTCCGTTTTGCTTATGGGTTGTCGGCGGCTCACTTTGTTTTTCTGTGTTTTATTTGTTTTAAGGATCTCGATGGCATTGTGGAGAGAATCGGGATGCTTGATTTTCCTCTAACGCTAGTGGCTTCTCCAGTACTGATGAATATTGATCTATCTACAGTCTGGATCGTTCTTTATTACGCAGTTGGCGGCACGCTCTGGTGGTATGTTGTGGGCAGATTCCTGGACCGGCTTATAAGCTAAATGCTGACTTCTGACAAATTTCATGATGAATGCGGCGTGGTCGCCATCCACGCGCATCCCGAGGCGGAGAAGCTTGCCTATCTTGGACTGCATGCCCTGCAGCATCGCGGACAGGAATCGGCGGGTATCGTTACCTCCGACGGCGAGCGCCTGCGCCAGCACAAGGCCATGGGGCTGGTTGCCGATATCTTCGGCCACGAAGTGCTGAGTTCTCTGCGCGGCGTTCTTGCTATCGGCCACACCCGATATTCGACCGCCGGCGATTCGGCCTTGCTAAATGCCCAGCCCATCATGGTGCAGTCCAACAAGGGCACGATCGCGATTGCTCACAATGGCAACCTGACGAACGCGCACGCGATTCGCGCGAAGCTGGAAGGCCAGGGCTCGATCTTCCAAACCAACAGCGACACGGAAGTGCTGGTTCACCTGATTGCGCTTTCGCGCGAGCAGACCCTGCCTGATGCTATCGCCGATGCGCTGCGCCGGGTGGAAGGCGCCTTTTCGCTGGTGATGATCAGCCGCGACCGTATCTTCGCCGCCCGCGATCCGCGCGGATTCCGCCCACTGGCCATGGGCCGCATTCCGGCGCTGACGAGTGAGAAAAAGGACACGGTCGTTTTTGCCTCGGAAACCTGCGCTTTTGATTTGCTCGGAGCCACTTACGAACGCGACGTCAAACCCGGCGAACTGGTCATCGTTGGACCGGAAGGGATCAGCTCGCGTTTTTACTCTCCGTCTCCGGCGCAATCGAGCTGTATTTTCGAGCATGTTTATTTCTCCCGTCCCGATAGTCTGGTGTTTGGACGCTCGGTCGACCAGAGTCGCGATGCCATGGGACGCCAGCTGGCGCGCGAAGCTCCGGTGGACGCCGACATCGTCGTTCCCGTCCCTGATTCCGGCAATACCGCGGCTATCGGATACGCCGCCGAAAGTGGCATCCCTTTTCGCCTGGCGCTGATTCGCAACCACTACATCGGACGCACTTTCATTGAGCCGCAACAGGCGGTCCGCGACTTTGGGGTGAAGCTGAAGCTGAATGCGGTCCACAGCTTGCTCGAAGGCAAACGAGTGATTCTGGTCGACGATTCCATCGTGCGCGGCACCACCAGCAAGAAGATCGTGCGCATGATTCGCAACGCGGGCGCGAAGGAAGTCCACATGCGGATTTCCTGTCCGCCGACCATTTCGCCCTGTTTCTACGGGGTGGATACGCCTTCAAAAAAAGAACTCATCGCCGCGAATAAGACGATCGAGTCGATTCGCGATTTCATCGTCGCCGACTCGCTCGCCTATCTCTCGCTGGAAGGTCTTAAGAAAGCTTGCGCGGACGGGGAAAAAACCACTTACTGCTCCGCCTGCTATACGGGAAATTACCCCACCAAGATCGACGTGGAAGAGATTCTGCCGGTGGTCGCCTCGCGATAATGCTCTGGCGAAAGTGCGATCCAGCTCTTCGACTCTATCTTCATCAGACTTTATTCATCAGATTTTGTCATCCCGAACGAAGTGAGGGATCTGCATTTTGCGACGAACTGCAGATCCCTCACTTCGTTCGGGATGACAATTCATAGGGTTTTTCTCCCTGTCGACTTGGGAGGTGCAGTGCCGTCTATCCGATGGTATTCTTTTCGAGCCAACTAAGCTGTATCGGCCGTACTTGCGATGACGAAAGCATTTTCAATTTTCGCGTCGAGGTCTCAACTGGGGCCTTTTGAGCAGCAGGTGCTGCAAAAGCTTTGGTCGCAGGGCAGCGCCACGGTTCGCGAACTGCTTGCGGATGGCCAGATTCACCAGGCCTATACCACGGTGATGACGACCATGGACCGTCTCTACAAGAAGGGCCTGCTCGACCGTGTGTCCGAAGGCAGGGCGTTCCGCTATAGGCCGCGCCACTCTCACGAAGAGCTGCAACGGGTCACGGCGCTGGAGAGCATCCGGCAATTGCTGGGGTCGGGCGACGCGTCCTCGCTGCCTCTTTCGTATCTGGTGGAAGCGCTCAGCGCCCATGACGCGCAACTTCTCGATGAGCTGCAACTCCTGGTAGAACGCAAGCGCCGTGAACTCAAGGCCTCTGATAGCAAAGGCAGTGATAGCAAAGCTCGGGGGCAACGCTGATGTTTGCGCTGCGTGGAATCGCCGTCTCGCTCGCGTTCTTCGTTCTGCTCTACTGTCTGCTATCGACGCTGGTGGCAGCCGCATGGCGCTTGCTGCGGTGGTTGCGTGTGAGGGAACAGAGCCTGGCCGCTTTGCTCTTCGCGTTTCGCGTTCTTCCGTTGGCGGCCTCGGTGGTCATTACATTCGCGTTTGTTGTGCCTTCGTTCCAGCTTCTGGAACCGCGTTCGATGGATATTGACGAGGGCATGGGCGCCGTGCCGCTCGCGCTGGGCGTTTGCGCGCTCTTGCTGATTGCCTGCGGCTCCTTTCGCGTATTCACGGCTCAGATCCGGACCTCTCGCGTGGTGGCGCGCTGGCTGGAAGGCGCGCATCCGATGGAGGTGGATGCTCTAGCCCAGACCGTGACTTTTCCGTCCAGATGTGAGGCTCCGCCGCTTACGCTGGTCGGTATCCGCAGGCCGAGAGTGCTGGTTTCAGAATCCACGGTTGCGCTGCTGAGTCATGACGAACTGCGAGTCGCCCTCAAGCACGAGCTCGCGCACATGCGGTCTCGGGATAACTTGAAGAAACTCGTCCTCCGCTTTTGTCCCTTCCCCGGGATGGCCGGGCTGGAGAGTGCCTGGTCCCAAGCCGCGGAATTGGCCGCCGATGATGCGGCGGTCGCGCGGCTGGACGACGCCGTTGACCTGGCCGCAGCCCTGGTCAAGCTCTCCCGTCTCGTTCCTGTCGAAGCGGCTCCGCTGTGCACCGCGGGCTTCGTGACCGGATCCATCAGCGCACGCGTGGAGCGTCTGCTTTCGTGGGATGAATCGGACAAAGATCGAGCGACGCGAATAGGCACGTGGTACGTCATTCCATCAGTTGCTGCGCTGCTGTTGTGTGTCTTTGCTACTTACGATCCTGCGCTTTCGCTGACGCACGAAGTGACAGAATGGCTGGTTCGCTAACTCCTGCTATTTTCCGCCGAGCGATTGTCTTTCTATGCGCACTGCCAACCACACTAACCGGCACCACTATCGCTGGTAGTAACTGGCGCGTCCCGATACTCTCGGTGAACTAGTCTGCTTCGCCGCGCAGGCCATCGTCTCTCAGCAACTTTTAACCGCGGCAACGCCTTTGTTCACTGGATGGCTTTTTCATGCTTGCTGGTTTTTCGCGTTCTGAAATATGCAGATCGAGTTCTCTCATCTGCGCCGTTTTTCTTTTGATGTTCGTCTCTGTTTCTTCACTGGTGTGCGCCCAGAATCCGAACGGCTCGCTTCGGGGAGAGGTTCAGGACGCGAGCGCCGCGCGAGTCGCGGGGGCTCGGGTGGTTGTGCGGTCAAACAGCTCTTCCATGACCCGCGAGGCAAAGGCAAATGATCGGGGAGAATTCCGCATTGAGGGCTTGCTGCCGGGTTCCTATCGCGTCACCGTAACCGCCAATGGTTTTGCCCAGGCTACGGCCGACGTCGACGTTGCCGTCAGTGTGGTGCGCGATATCGCGGTTACGCTCAAACCGGCAAGTGGAAGTGAGACGGTGAATGTGCAGGGGAATGCTTCCTCGATTGCGACCCAGTCGATTGACACGGCGAGCGCGGTGCATGGCGGCGTGGTTGGCAGCCAGGACCTCGAAACTCTTCCGCTCCCGGCGCGCAGCTTCGCGAACATCGCTTATCTTGTGCCCGGAACTGAGCCGGTCGAGCCTTCCGATCCCACCAAGGCGCGCATCACCGCCGTCTCCACCGGCGGAAGCTCCGGCTTGAACAACGAACTGTCGGTGGATGGCGCCGACAACTCCGACGACTGGATTGGTGGCTTCCTGCAGAATTTTACGCCCGATGGCATTCAGGAATTTGCCGTGCGCATTTCCAATGAAGACGCTGACACCGGCTGGACAACTGCTGGGTCGGTCGTGATCACCACCAAGCACGGCACCAACGAGTGGCACGGAGATGGAGCTTTCTACGAGCGTGCGGCCGATCTCAATGCGCGGTTCCCGATTGAGAATCCGGCGCCCAATCCCAAGCAGCCGTTCTCGCGCCAGAACTATGTCGGTACGCTCGGGGGGCCGATCGCTAAAAACAAAGTGTGGTTCTTTACTTCGTTCGAGCATGTCCACGAGAATGCCAGCATCGCCTACAGCCCGGCCAGCACCGCGCAATTCAATGCGCTGAGCGCGATCGCTTCTTCGGGATTGATTCCCGGCGTCCCATCCATCGCCGTGCCCGCTAACGTTCCGATCCCTTTCCGCGACTATATCGGCTCGCTCCGTTTTGACTGGGCGCAATCCGCTAAGTCACAGTGGTTCCTGCGTACTTCTGGAGATAGCTACCTTACGCACAACGCGCTGGTGCAGCAGGCTACGCTGCCCTCGACCGGACTGACTACGCGCAACGACTACTGGAACACCGCGCTCAGCAATACTTATGCTTTCAGTCCGACGTGGCTCGGCAATCTCGTGCTCGACGCCAGCCTGTTGCACCTCACCCAGACGCGCAACTCGGATCTCGGCTTCGCCCTGCAATTTCCTTTCAGCGTGACGGCGCTGACCGTCTCCGGCTTCGAAACTTTTGGCGACAACCAGTTCGCCACTCCCATCACTCTTTTCCCCGACTTGCGCAATCAGGACAAATACCAGGTCCGCCATGACCTGAGCCACGTTGCGGGCAGCCACGCGCTTAAGTTCGGAATCGACTTTATTCATGAGCCGGTGCTCGGCGGCGCGTTCGCGGCAACGGCGGAGCAGTTCACCACCTATCCGTTCAATCCCGATTGCTACGTCAATCCGGTCGGCTCCGACTGCGGAGGAGCCACCAGTGCTCTGCCGTTTTATTACACTCCGCCAGCCTCGCAGTGCGATCCGCCGCCCCCTACGCCACCGCCTGGGATATCGCCCATCGCTTGCACTTTTACTTCCGCAGGCGACGGCAGTTTTTCGCAGAACATTCAACGACTCGGGCTCTACGCCCAGGATTCGTGGCGCATTTCGCACCACCTCACGGTCAACTATGGCCTGCGTTATCAGACGACGTTTGGGCTCTTCGAGGGATCGGGACGAACTCAGGCTGAGAACAATGCATACATAACCCTGCAGGCGTTGCAGATTCCGATTGTGCCGAGCGTGCCGCACGATTATCGAAAGCAGATCGCGCCTCGCCTGGGAATTGCGTATTCCCCCGGCGGCAGCGAGAAGACCGTGTTTCGCGCCGGTTTTGGCATGTTCTATAACGACTTGGCGCAGAACGGATGGGCCACTGCATTTCAAGGCGTCAACAACACGAACGCAACCACCGGGCCGTGCAGCCTGACCGGTAGCTCCGGCACTTACGCGCTCACTGGCTCGGGCTGCCTTACTGGTGGCGCCGCGAGCAGCGGCAACCTTCTCGGCTCCAACTACAAGACGCCTTATGCCATCCACATTACGGGCGGCGTGCAGCACGCCTTCAACGAACATTGGCTGATGAGCGCCGATTACACGCACGAGCAGGGTAATCACGGATACCGCGCCTACGGCTATGGCGGCGCTGCCGACATCTTTACGCCGCTCATCCCCGCATCAGACCCGGACTATGCCACCGATCAGGCGAACGTGGTTCCCAGTGTGAATGTGTTCAGGTCCGACAACCGTTCCAGTTACAATTCCCTGATGCTGCATTTTCAGGGCAATATGCGCCGCTTCAATCTGGTGGCGAACTATACGCTCTCCAAGGCGCAGACCTGGGGTTGCCTGCTGGGCGAACTCTTTGACTATGTGAATGGCGTGTGCAATCCGCTGAATGCTTTTGGACCCGGCGACTACGGTCCGTCGGGCGAAGATGTTCGCCATCGCTTTGTGCTCGCCGGTACGGTGCACCTCCCCGGCGGATTCGAATTGAGCAGCATCTCCCAGTTTGAGAGCGCGCGCCCCATCACCATCACCAACCTGAACAACACCGGGCGCATTTATGTGAACGGCCAGCCCACCAGCCTCGACGAATTCCGTGGGACGCCCTACATTCAGGTGGACATGCGGGTCACGCGCCCGTTCAAGATCGGCGAGCGCTGGGAGATTAATCCGTTCGCGGAGTTCTTCAACATCTTCAACCGCAACAACCCGGGAGCTAACTTTGCCGTCAATGTGGCGCAGTTGCCGGTCCCCGCGGCCCAGATGCAGCCGGATCCCGTCACCGGGATCACCAACGTCACCAGTGTTTGTACGGTGGCAGACTGCTCCCAGACCGGGCCTGTCACCAGATTGAAGCAGCTTGAGATACCCGAGGGGGCTTTGGGAGATTTCTTTGGCCCGGGTACGACGGTTGGGATTCCATTTGCGGCCCAGCTGGGTGTGCGGGTGACGTTCTAGGAGCCTGTGGTGAAACTCCAATCGGCTCCCCAGCGCCTGAAGGCGCATTCATAAGCACCACTTACGGCACGCCTGAAGAGGCTGCGGAAAAAGTCGTTCCCGCGCAGGAAGTGTGACCCCAGCGGCTAAAGCCGTCGATGAAAATAGGCTAGTTATCGCAGCGGTAAACCGCTGCGCCACCCAAAATCAGTTGCAACAGCGAGTTTTTCCGCAAGCCGTGAAGACGTGCCCTGATACGAAACGCATTTATGCCGCGGGCTGCAGGGCCGAACAAACTAGTCCGAAAAAATTAGGGCCGAACAAACTCGAACCGCTACGATCCAGCGTGCGTCATCGGAGTGGCGTCGGTGGCGATGCAGATCCAGGAGCCGTTTCGGTTGATCCAGGTATCAATGAAGCGTTCGCGATGAACTACGGACTTGCCTCCATGGGTTTCCTTGACCGCGATCACTCCGATCGCGATGGCAGTGTTTCCGAAGACGCGCACGGTGAGCGATTCGGGCGCGACCTGCTCCTGGTTGGCATTGGATGATTTGACGCTGGCGAGGAACTCGGACTTGGTTTTGAGGGAGCCGTCATCTTCGACCAGGACTAATGAATTATCCAGGATGGCGGCCAGGGCTGTAGTGTCGCGGGCTTTATAGGCCTGGTTCCAGGCTTTTTCGAGGGCGAGAACCTGGGCGCGAGCGGTAGCATCGTCATCTTGGGCGGAGATGAGCACGGCGGTGGCGCACGCTAAAGCCAGTATCCAACAGCCAATCCGTTTCCGGTTCATTCACGAGCCTCCGCCCACATGGCCGTTTCACCCGGAATATAGCAGACAAGAGCGGGCGGGATTAGTTCCGGGGCTGGTACGCGATGCGGGGGAGCAACCCTTCGAGGTCAGTTATAATCTTGCTACAGAGTAGCCGTCCGTGGCGAGCCGGTGAAAGCGCTTCGGATCCCGCCTTCCGGGGAACCGTCGTAGGAGTTGGCTAAGGGGTAATTTGGAGCCAGAGATGGAATTCCCGGGGAAAAGACTGTTGAAACTCCTGGTGGAACATGATCCCGCGAGCCCGGAATTCCGGAGCGGAGTTCAGGCAGCCCTTCGCCCGACGGCCGACGTCTCGACAACCGCGGGATTTGTGGCACTCAGCGACGGCGAATTCGACCTGTGGCGGGACGTCTTCGTCCAGCAGAAGATGCCTTGGGGACGCTTCGTGCAGTCCGCGCTGTTGCACGGGGCGGCAGTTGGCCTCATCTATACGATCTCGCTGGCGTGGATTCGACAGCAGAAAATTCTGGATCACGCCGCGTTTGACCGGTCGTCATTGGTAACTTATTCGCCCGACGAATACCTGCCGCCGCTCGATACGGGCGCACCCAAGATGCCGAAGGCGGTAAAGGGAGACCCCGTCTACGCCAAGCAGCCGATCCTTTCGGTTCCGCCGGAAGCGGATAACCGGTCCCAAACCATCGTCGTGCCGCCCGATCTCAAGCTCGACCATGACGTCGCCTTGCCCAACATCGTGGCCACGGGAGCCATCGTTCCAGCTGTTCCGCTGGATGCGACGCAAGCCCCGATGACGCGCCTGGCCGCACCGGAGATGCAGGTTGTCGCACCCGCGCCGGACGTGGAGTTTGCACGGGACCGCGTGGTTACGGCAGGGATGAAATCGGATGTGATTGAGCCGCCTCCGGAGTTGACGAGATCGACCAAGGGACGCGTCGGGGTGATGAACATTGGTCCGAGTGATGTGGTCGCGCCGTCTCCGCAGCTTACGCTGACCGAACAACATTCGCTGGCGGCGCGCGGGCGCGGACGGCTGCCGGGCGGTGGCGTACAACCGGTGGGCCCTCCACCGAGCGTGGCTTCGGCGGGCGGAGGCAATTCGAGCGGACGGCTGATTGCGTTGGGGATTCATCCCGTGGCGCCGACGGGACCGGTGAAGGTTCCCGAAGGCAATCGCCGGGGAACATTTGCCGCGACTCCGCAGGGAAAACCGGGCGCTTCAGGAACTCCGGATGTGGCGGGAGCAAAATCAGATGCGAAGGGAGCAGGCGGGCGAGGAACACGCAACGGCTCTCTACCGGCTGGCTTGCATGTGGGCGCGGCGGACGACGCGCGCGAGATGGCTAGTCTTTCGTCATCGTCATCGTCACCGGGGGTGACGCACAGCGCCCGCGCCGCGTCTCCGGTTTCCGACGATAAAATCACCGACATGGACCGCAAGGTTTTTGGCGGCAAGCGCGTATATGGGCGGACGCTGAACATGCCGAATCTGAATTCCTCGACCGGCAGCTGGGTGATAAAGTTTGCGGAACTCGACGGCGGGCGGAGAGAAGGGGAACTGCTGGAGCCGGTGGCCACGGAAAAATCGGATCCCGGGTATCCGCTGGAATTGATTCGCGCTAACGTGCACGGCATGGTCACGCTCTATGCGGTCATTCAGGCGGATGGAAAGGTCGGTGACATTCGCGTCCTCAACAGCCCGGACGAACGGCTGGACTCCTAT
>DATFZT010000210.1:0-53440 GCA_035314185.1 Terriglobales bacterium | reverse complement strand
TTGCGGAATATTTTGAAAATAAGTCCTGTGCGCTCTAGATTTTGGCGTCGCGATTCCCCCCAACTCCATGATTCCAGAAGATCGGGGGAGGGGGTAGTAGGTGATTTCACTTCGTGAAGTCACTACCACGCTCTGGATGACAGCTTCGGATAGGTTCGCTGGAGACTGAGCGCTGACAGCTGAGAGCTGAGAGCTGCCCTAAAGCTCGTACTTCTTCATCAAGTGACGGAACGAGCGGTAAGAGATGCCAAGCACGTCGGCGGCCCGAATCTGCACGCCGTGGGTTTGTTCCAGCGCGGACTGCAGCAACGAGCGCTCGATCTGCGCGACGTAGTTCTCCATGTTGACGCCCTCGGGCAGAACCGCGCCGGCAAGAACGCCCATGGCCGGGTTCGCAGCCAGAATCGCAGTCGTGCTGCCTGCGCCTTCCGCGCCCGCGGCCGCGGCGCGAGCCTTCGGACGCTCCGCCGGCAACTCGACGTGCAGTTCGCTCGTGGTCTCGAGCGCCACCGCGCGTTCGATCGTGTTCTCCAGTTGCCGGACGTTGCCCGGCCAGTCGTAGCCGCTGAGAACATCGAGCGATGCCGCCTCTACCCCGTGAATGCTCTTCCCGGCACCGGGCGCATATTTTTTCAGAAAGTGATTCGCCAGGAGCGGTATATCCTCGCGGCGCTCGCGCAAGTCCGGCACACGAATGGGAATCACATTCAGGCGATAGTAGAGGTCTTCGCGGAACGTGCCGTCGGAAACTTGCCGGTCGAGGTCGCGGTTGGTGGCGGCGATGACGCGCACATCCACCGGAATCTCGGTGGTGGCGCCGACTGGACGCACGGTGCGCTCCTGCAACACGCGCAGCAGTTTCACCTGCATGGGCATGGTCATCTCGCCGATCTCGTCGAGAAAAATCGTGCCCTGGTCAGCGACTTCGAACAGCCCGCGCCGGTTCTGGTTGGCTCCGGTGAATGCGCCTTTGACGTAACCGAAGAGTTCGCTTTCCAGCAGCGTTTCCGGGAACGCGCCGCAGTTGACCGAGACAAATGCTTCGGATGCCCGCGGCGAGCAGGTATGCACGGCACGGGCAACGAGTTCTTTACCGGTCCCGCTTTCGCCATAGACCAGAATCGTGCTGCTGGTGGAAGCGACGGTGCGGATGGTCTGCTTCAGCTTTTCGAGCGCTGGACTTACGCCAACAATGTTGTCGAGCGAATTGCGCGTAGCCGCGTCGCGGCGCAGCGCGAAGTTCTGACGGCTAAGCGAAACTTTCGTCAGCGAGCGCGCAATGGCGAGTTTGACTTCGTCCACCAGGCCGGGACTCTTGCGGATGTAATCGCTCGCGCCCCCCGCCTTCACCGCCTGCACGGCAGCTTCGTAGTCATCGACCGCAGTCATCAAAATCACGGCAGAATCGGGCGAGATCTGGTGCGCGTGACGCAGGACTTCGACTCCATCCACGCCCGGCATTTTGATGTCGGTAACAATCACATCGAACAGCGCACTGTCGATTTTGCGCTTGGCCAACTCGCCCCCGGTGACGGTTTCCACCTTGTGGCCATCGCGGCGCAGGGCAATGTCGAGCAGTTCGCAAATCGAGCGCTCGTCGTCACAGACGAGAATGTTACCCACGCGAACCTCCTCTTGCACCTACTCCTGCGCTCGCCGCGGTCAGCGCATGCCGAGCGCTTGCTGATGCCGATACTGAGGAACTCGTGCCCGCGGCACCCGACGCAGGCATATACTCATTTTCCATTTCCATGCGCCGCAAGCGCACCACGAAGCTGGTTCCGGCGCCGACTTCGGAGCGCGCCCACACTTTGCCCTCATGCGCCTGCACGATCTGGTACACGATGGCCAGGCCGAGGCCGGTTCCACCTTCAAAATTCGACTGGAAGGGCTCGAATATCTTCTCCGTCTGTTGCGGATTGATGCCGGGACCGGTATCGGCAAAGCTCATCTCCCAGTCCGGGCCGCGCTCGGCAAGGGATACGGTCAGCGTTCCACCTTTGCCCGTCGTTTTTATGGCGCGCACCGCGTTTTCGGAGAAGTTCCAGAACACTTGTTTGAGCTTGTCGCCATCGGCCAGCACCCAAGCTCCGGATTTCGGAAAGCTGCGCTGTATCTTGATGCCCACGTTCTCGGCGGTGAGGCGGTGTTCCAGCAAAGTAAGCGTGTCTTCGAGCAAGGGAACGAGATCCACCCGCTCGAAACGATATTGCTTGCCGCGGGAGTACGCCAGAAAATCGGTGATGATGTTGTTGAGGCGATCGGACTCGCGAATCACAATCTGCAAGAGGTGCCGCTCTTCGGGATTCAAAGCGGGCGCATCCGACAACATGGCGACCGAGCCGGCGATAGAGGTCAGCGGATTGCGGATTTCGTGAGCGATGGCGGCGGCCAGACGGCCCACGGCAGCCAGGCGATCCTGCATGCGCACTTCGCGCTCCAGGCGCCGTATCTCGGTGAGGTCGTCGAAGGAATAGACAAAACCCAAGTCGTTGCGCGCGCTCACGTTGAGCGCGGAGACCATCACGCGAAACGTCTTGCGGAAACCGTTGCCGGCCACGTAGCGGACTTCGCCATCGGCTCGCGCCACGCCGAAGTGCGGCAACGGATCCTGAAAAAGGTCGGCCACCGAGCGTCCGCGCAACTCGGCTTCGGAGATCTCGAGCAGATGCTGGGCCGCTCGATTGACCAGCGTGATATGTCCATCGAGCCCGGTGGTGATGACGCCGCCGCTCATGGACTGCACGATATTTTCGTGGAGCGCCTGCAGATTTTCGAGCGCGCCGCTGGCGTCCTTCAATTGCACATCCGCCTGGCGGAGCTTGCTCATCAGCAAACCGGCCAGGTAGGCGATGGCGAAGTAGGCAAACAGGTTGACGAAGATCACTACCTGCAGCGCCTTGAGCTTGGGATGCGAGTTCGTATACGAGGGAATAACGAGGTAATAATCGAGTTCGAGGATAGTGCCGAACAGGATGAAAGCCAGGGCCGCGCTCAGATACCCCCAGGCTCGCGGCAGCAGCATGCACGCCACCACGATGACCAGGGGGTAGAGGAAATTCAGCGAGCTGTCGATGCCGCCGGTGACATGGACGACCAGCGTGACCATGACCAGATCAGCCAGAACTTGAAGTATGGCCTGCAGGCGATGTTCGCTCCAGACCGAGACCAGAAAAAGGAAAAAAAGCGAAAGCACGAACCACAGCACCATCCCGGTAAGAAAGGGCATGATGGGCAGCGGGCTGGGAGTGAGGCGGATGACGGCCAGTTCGATGGCGAGCAGGACCATCAGGATCAGGATGCGAACCTTCACCAGCCAGGTCAGCCAGTTCCGCTCATCGGAGATAGGATGCATGAATTAGGTTTCGCCGTCCGTCGTTCGCCAGTGGCTTCGAGCTTCGAGCCGCGAGCTACGAGCAAACCTTAAGGTCCTTGCTTGCTTGTAGCTCGTAGCTCGAAGCTCGCGGCCGGTTTGTTATCCCGCCAGTTTTGCGATCATCGAGAACAACGGCATGTACAGCGAAATAACGATGCCGCCGATGCTGACGCCGAGCAAGCCGATGATGACCGGCTCCAGCATGGCCAGCATGTCTTTGGTGGCGGAGTCGACTTCGTCTTCGTAGAAGTCCGCGATCTTCTGCAGCATGGAGTCCATCGCGCCGGTGGCTTCGCCAACGCCGATCATCTGGGTCACCATGTTCGGGAAGACGCCGCATTCGCGCAGCGGATCGACAATAGTGCGGCCTTCTTCGATCGCCTTGCGCACCTTCATCAGCGCTTCTTCCAGCACCGCGTTGCCTGAGGTGCGGGCAGTGATGGCCAAGCCTTCGAGAATTGGAACGCCCGAGGTAATGAGCGTGCCCAAGGTTCGGGTAAAACGGGCAACTGCGATCTTGCGCAGCAGCAAGCCGAGGATCGGCAGCTTGAGCAGCATGGCGTCAAAGTAATACTTGCCGCGCGGATGCTTGCGAATCTGCTTCACGCCGAAGACAAGGCCGACGCCACCCAGGATAAAGAACCACCAGAAATTACCCACGAAGTTACTGAGTCCGATAACACAGCGAGTGGGCAGGGGAAGATCGACTCCGAGTCCGACAAAGAGGTTGGCGAAGATCGGTACCACCCACTTGAGCAGCGCGGCCACGATCAACACTGCGAGCGAGACGACCGCCACCGGATAGATCAACGCCGACTTGACGGCCGCGCGCAGCTTGACCGCCTTTTCCACGTAGATGGCCAGGCGCTGCAGAATGATGTCGAGAATACCGCCGGTCTCGCCGGCCTCGATCATGTTGGTCGTCAGGTCGTCGAAGATAACCGGATACTGACGCATGGCGTTGGCCAGCGTAGCGCCGCCTTCGACGGTGGTCCGGACCCCAAGCAGTGTTTTCTGGAAGCTGGGATTCTCCTGGTTGGCGCCGAGAATCTCCAGGCACTGCACAAGCGGCAGGCCGGCATCAATCATGACGGAGAACTGGCGGAAGAATACGGCAACTTCCTTGACTTTGACCTTGCCGCTGCCAAAGGTGGGCAGGGAAAATTCCTTGCCCTTTTCCCGGATGGAACCGGGCGTGATGCGTTCCCTTCGCAGCTGTGAGGCCAGTCCGTCCTTATTGGCGGCTACGCGCTCGCCCTGAACTTTCTCGCCCGAAGCGGTCTTTCCCGAAAACGTGAAAACCGGCATGTTGCTTCTCCTTATAGACCAGGTGTCAGGTCTCAGGTCTTAGGTCTCAGGAAAACCTGACACCCCGATCTGCAACGTCTGACGCCTTTTTTGCCTAAAATCTCACTTCTAACTAGAAACCTGACACCCGACACCTGAAACCTGACACCTGCTCTCAGCGTTTCGTAGGCGCAGCGCCCTTGGCCAGCACACCCGGAGCGCTCCGGTTCACCAGGGTCGCGCCGCGCGAAATCATTTCCTGCAGTTCGTCCTGATTGCTGGAGCGCGACAACGCCATTTCCATCGTGATCTGTTTCTGGAAATAGGCGGTGGCGAGCGACTGGTTGAACGTCTGCATGCCAAACTTCTCCTGCCCCGACTGCATCGCCGAGTAAATCTGGTGAATCTTGTCTTCGCGAATCAGGTTGCGCACCGCCGCGTTGGGCACCAGAATCTCCATGCACATGGCGCGTCCCTTACCGTCGCCGCGTGGCAGCAGGCTTTGACACATGATGCCTTCGAGTACCAGCGAAAGCTGGGCGCGAATCTGCGATTGCTGGTGCGACGGGAACACGTCAATGACGCGGTTGATGGTGGAGGATGCCGAGTTAGTATGCAACGTACCGAAGGTGAGGTGGCCAGTTTCCGCGATGCGCAGCGCGGACTCGATGGTTTCAAGATCGCGCATTTCGCCGATCAGCACCACATCGGGGTCTTCACGAAGAGCGGCGCGCAACGCGTCGGTAAAGCTCTTCGTATCGGAGTGCAATTCGCGCTGATTGACCACGCAGTTCTTGTTCATGTGCACGAATTCGATCGGGTCCTCGATGGTCAGGATGTGGTCGTGGCGCTCGGTATTGATCTTGTCGATCATGGCCGCCAGGGTTGTCGACTTGCCCGAACCGGTTGGCCCCGTGACCAGCACCAGCCCGCGCGGTTTGTCGCACATCTGGCTGACCACTGGCGGCAGACCGAGCTGGTGGAACGACTTGATCTCAAACGGAATCAGACGGAAGACGCAAGCCGTAGCGCCCCGTTGGTTGAAAACGTTGGCGCGGAAGCGAGCCAGACCCTTCAACCCGAACGAGAAGTCGAGCTCGAGGCTTTCTTCGAGACGGTGCTTCTGCGAATCGGTCATCACGCTGTAGGCCAGTTGCTTGGTCTCAGCCGGCGTCAACTGGGGCAGGTCGAGCGGCACCAGGTGTCCATGCACGCGGATTTGGGGCGGCGAGTTGGTGGTGATGTGGAGGTCACTGCCACTCATCTCCAGCATGCGGCGGAGCAGATCGCTTAATGAGAGTGCCATAGTTTTCTTTCTTTCCTGTTCGTACTCGTATGTGCCGTTTCTAGTGGATCGTTTCGCGAGCCACTTCTTCGAGCGTGGTCCAGCCTTGCGCGACCTTGATCAAGCCGCTGCGTCGCAGAGTGATCATGCCGCGTTCAATCGCTTTCTTTTTGAGTTCGAGTGCCGACGCGCCGACCAAGACCAGTTCCCGGATCTCGTCATCCACTTCCATCACTTCGTACAATCCGGTGCGGCCCTTGTAGCCGGTCTTGTTGCAGGTGGCGCAGCCTTTGCCCTTCATGATCTGCACGGTCTTGGCCTCTTCGGGCGAATAGCCCTCGTCGATCAGGGCCTGCACCGGCACTTCGACCGGCTCGGCGCAGTCCTTGCAGATCCGCCGGATCAGGCGCTGGGCACAGATCAGATGAACCGAAGTGGCCACCAGGAAGGGCTCGATCCCCATGTTCATAAGACGGGTAATGGTTTCGGGCGCGCCGTTGGTATGTAGCGTGGACAAGACCAGGTGGCCGGTAAGCGCGGCCTTGATGGCGATTTCTGCGGTTTCAAAATCGCGGATTTCGCCGACCAGAATGATGTTGGGGTCCTGCCGCAGGAAGGCGCGCAGGGCAGCCGCGAAATTCAGGCCGATCTGCTCCTTCATTTGCACCTGGTTCACGCCTCCCAGTTGGAATTCAACTGGGTCCTCGGCAGTCATGATGTTAGTATCGGGCTGATTGAGCTGCGAGATCGACGAATACAAAGTGTTGGTCTTGCCCGATCCCGTCGGCCCGGTGACCAGTACCATGCCGTAGGGCTTGAGAATCGCCTTCTGGAACTTGGTCAGCGACTCCTGCTCGAAGCCGAGCTTGGTCATGTCGAGGCGCAGGTTTTCCTTGTCGAGCAACCGGAGCACGATCTTCTCGCCCCAGAGCGTGGGCAGAGTAGAGACGCGGAAATCAAGTTGCTTCTTCTTGCCGCCGATCTGCATCTTCAGCATGATGCGGCCGTCCTGCGGCAGCCGCTTTTCGCTGATGTCGAGCTTGGCCATGATCTTCAGGCGCGAAGTAATGGCGTCCTTCAATTTCAGCGGCGGATTCATGATCAATTGCAGAACGCCGTCAATACGGAAGCGGACGCGGAATTCTTTTTCGTACGGCTCCATATGAATGTCGCTGGCGCCACGCTTCACCGCATCGGTGAGCACCAGGTTTACGAGCTTGACGATAGGAGCTTCGTCGGCCGCTTTCTCCAGTTCCTTGAGTTCGAGTTCCTGCTCTTCGCCTTGCACCTCGACGTCGGCGGCGTCCCCAGCGTCGTTCATCGACTGCATCACCTGCTCGAGCTCTTCTTCTTTCGAAGTGCCGTAGGCCTTGTCGATGCCCTCGATGATGGAACTTTCCGAGGCCACTACCGGTTCGATATTGAAGCCGGTCATGAACTTGATATCGTCCATGGCAAAGACGTTGGTCGGGTCCACCATGGCGATGGTGAGCGAAGCGCCGACGCGGCTGAGCGGCAAAATCTGATAGCGCTTCGCGGTTTCGTAGGGAATCAGCTTGACGACGGCGGGGTCGATTTCAAAATACGAAAGATTTATGGCGGGCACGCCATACTGGCGCGAGAGAAAGTTGGTGACATCCTCATCCGAGAGAAAGCCCAACTTCACCAGCGCAGAGGCGAGCCGGGTGTGAGACTCCTTCTGGAGTTTGGTCGCCTGTTCCAACTGCTCTTGGGTAATGACCTTTTCCTTGACGAGCAGGTCACCCAGCCGCTGAGACATATCTCTCCTGTATTCCCGCGAACTTCGAGGTCAATGCGAAGCCGCTGATTTCCGGGGGGATCAGCGAGCATGCTTTCGCACTGACACAAATTGTCAACCCAATGGGAATTCCGAAAAAGTAACTTAGGTACCTGTACCTCGCGGCAGGTCCGGTTTGTGCCTGCTATTGGCAGTATTTGTGCCAGAAAATCGGGGTGTGACGAGGATCACAACGCGGCAGACCATGTTCTTCGGTGCGGGGACACTGGTCTAACCACACGGAACACAGCGGTCCACAGGGTCGTCGGGTGGAAAAGAATCCCCTGTGCAGCCCTGTGGACCCCTGTGCCCCCTGTGGTTAAGGTCTTAGTCGGGCCGCTAGAATTGAGACGCCTGTTCCGCGCACACACCATGGCCGAAATCAAACAGGACGCGATCCGCACCTACTACCACACGCTGTTTTCTGCCTGGGGACGCCAGCACTGGTGGCCGGCGCAAACGCGTTTCGAGGTGATCGTTGGGGCGTACTTAACGCAGAACACTTCCTGGACGAATGTTGAGAAGGCACTCGGCAGCCTTCGGAAAGGGCGGTTGTTGACGATCAGCGGAATCCGGAACACGCCTCAGCCTGAGCTTGAGCAATTAATTCGTTCGGCGGGTTACTTCCGGCAGAAAGCGCAGCGGCTGAAGACGTTTGTCCGCTTTCTCGATGAACGTTATGGCGGGTCGCTCACGCGGATGTTCGCGCGGCCAACGGCCGAACTGCGCGACGAATTGCTCGCGCTCAATGGCGTTGGGCCAGAGACCGCCGACTCGATTCTGTTGTATGCCGGCAATCATCCGGTCTTTGTGGTGGACGCTTACACGAGACGCATTCTGGAACGGCACCGGATTGCTTCCAGCGCGGCCAGCTACGACGAGATTCGACAAATGTTCGAGCAGGCGCTGACCGGAACGCCCCCGCTCCAGCAAAGCATGAAAGAGGCCCCCGCTACGGTGGGGCCGCGGGGCTCGTGTCATCGGCCCTCGCGCGTAAGCACGGCCGAGCGCCCGGCGCTCGTCCAAGTCTTCAATGAAATGCACGGGCTGATGGTTGGAGTTGGCAAAAATTACTGCCTAAAGTCACAACCGCAGTGTGAGCAATGTCCTTTGCAAGAGTTCCTTCCTGAGGCAAAGTGAGTTCGGAGTGACAACATGAAGTGGCGAGCGCTGATTCTTGCACTGGCGAACGCAGCCTTTTGCCTGGGATTTGGCACTGCTGTCCCAGAGCAATCGTTGCGTGAGGCCGCGCAGGGTTCTGGACTGCTCATCGGCACCGCGGTAAGGCCAGCTCAGTTCTCCGAGGCGGCATACGCATCCACGCTGGCGCGTGAGTTTAATATGCTGGAACCGGAAGACGCGCTTAAATGGGAGGTGGTGCATCCGGAGCCGCAGTCTTTCGATTTCTCTCAAGCCGACCAGGTTGTGGATTTCGCGCTCCGGCACGGCATGAGCGTTCGCGGACACACGCTGGTCTGGCACCGGCAAAATCCAAAATGGCTGACTGAAGGAAATTACAATTCCGCCGAACTGGCTGAAATTCTCGAAAAACACATCAAGACGGTGGTCGGACACTACCGGGGCAAGATATTTGCGTGGGACGTTGTCAATGAGGCCTTCGACGAGTTACACCCGGGAACGCTGCGCAGCACGATCTGGCGAGACCAGCCTGGAATCGGCCTGACGGAAGACACGGCTGCGAGCTTCGAGCTGCGAGCTACAAACAACCCGGTTCGCTCGAAGCTCGCAGCTCGCAGCAGGGATATATTGAGCGCTGTTTCCGCTGGGCGCATGAAGCCGACCCGCAAGCTCTGCTTTTCTACAACGAGGCCGAGGCGGAGGTCGTGAATCCCAAGTCGGACGCGATCTATGCCATGGTTCGCGATTTTCGGCAGCGCGGCGTTCCCATCGACGGCGTGGGATTCCAGATGCACATTGCGAACCTGCACGCCGATGTCGCGTCCATCTCCGCCAACATCAAACGCTTCACGGCTCTGGGCGTGCAGGTCCACGTCACCGAGATGGACGTGGCGCTGCCGGTCGACGCCGACCGCAACCCTTCCCAAGCAGACCTGCAGCGGCAGGCGGAAATCTATCGCCAGATTGCCGCCGCTTGTCTCTCTCATCCCGGATGCGCGGCGATTGAGACGTGGGGTTTCACAGACAAGTATTCGTGGATCGGATCGCACTCGAAGCAGACTCAGGGCGCCGCGCTGCTGTTCGACCGGAGCTACCGGGCCAAGCCCGCCTACGAAGCTCTGCGGGATGCGCTGACGGAAGGGCGTCGTTAGCCGATCACGATCTTCCCGCAGAAGCCGGGCGCCGCCCCGCTCTATAATGATTGAGCAGTCAGAGTCTCCTTGTCCGCACCGAACCCAATTCGCGACGAAACCAAGACCTCCGGCCGCCGGAAGGCCGTGATTGGGCTGGCAGTCGGCGCTTTTCTGCTGCTCACAATTCTGGTATTGCAGGCTTCGTTCAATCTGAAGTTCATCAGCCCCGACAGCAATCAGGAGCTTCTGTTTTTTGCCGGCCTGAGCGGGCTGATCTTTCTCGCCTTCGTGGCGCTGACCATCGTTCTCGGTCGCAACCTGCTGAAGCTATACGCCGAACGGCGGCAAGGAGTGGCCGGATCCAAGTTTCGCACGCGCCTGGTAGTGGTCAGCCTGCTGCTGTCGTTCTTGCCCGTGATCGCGATGTTCTGGTTCTCCTACGGTCTGATGAACCGCTCCATCGACAAGTGGTTTTCGCAACCGGTCGAAGAAGTACGCGCAGATACCGCGGCCATGTCGGCTCTGCTCTACGATTACGCGGGCCAGAATGCGAGCTCGGAAGCGCAGTCCATCGCACAGACAGAAGAATTTAAACAAGGTCTTGCCAGCGGAAATCTCTCCGAAGCCAATGAAGAACTTCGGGAACATATCCCGTCACTGCAGGGTGGATTCGTTGTGGCACTGGTGAACGGTAATGCGGCAGCCAGTCTGAACCCACCTTCCCCCTGGACCGATCTGAAAGACCATTTTCCGCTGCAGCCGGCGCTCCGCGGAGAGCATCCTCATTTTCAGTGGGGACGGACTGACTACATAGTCGCGGCGGCTCCGTTCCCGGACGGTGCTGTGCTCGTTGCCATGCCTCTGCCGCCAAAATTTGCGCAGACGGCCAGACAGATTCAGGAAAGCCAGCAGCGCTACATCGAGCTGGCCGCAAAAAGAAAGTTGTTTAGGCGGACTTACATCGGATTTCTGCTGTTGCTGACCGTGGTCGTGCTGTTCGCTTCGACCTGGCTTGCGCTCCTCCTGTCGAAGCTGGTCAATCGTCCAGTGGCGGCGCTGGCGGCGGGCACGGAAGCCATCTCCAAAGGCCAACTGGACTACCGCGTCGACATCCGCGCCACCGACGAACTGGCCGAACTGGTGCAGTCATTCAACAGCATGGCCGAGCAGCTCGAATCCAGCCGTCGCCAGATCGAAGCCTCCAGCCGCGATGTGGGGGCCGCGAACGAAGCGCTCGAACGTAGACGCCGCTACATTGAAACGGTCCTCGAAAGCCTGCCGACCGGAGTGATTTCGATTGACGCGGCGCGCCGTGTGACGCTGGCCAACGCCGCTTTCTCCCGCATGTTTTACATGGTTTTAGGCATCGACGAACGGAGCGAATACGTGAGCCCGGCTGCGCTTGTCAATCTGCCGCTGCGCGACGTGGTTCCCGCCGATGTGCTCGCGGACCTGGAGCCGCTGCTCCGTCGCGCCGATCGTATGGGTATCACGGCAGCCAATATGGAACTTACCCTGCCCCGAGCGCAGTTGAATGTCGCCGTAACCGTGTCCGCGCTGAGCCACGGCACCGAGGGCCTCGGATACGTACTGGTGTTCGAAGACCTGTCGGACTTGCTGCGCGCGCAGAAACAGGCCGCCTGGCGCGAGGTGGCGCGGCGCGTGGCCCATGAGATCAAGAACCCGCTGACCCCGATCGCACTCTCCGCCGACCGTATTCATCGCCATTTGATGCGGGGCACTGCGCCCGATGCAGCTTCGCTCGAAGTGATCCGCACGTGCGCCGAAACCATCGGGCATGCCGTCGAAAGCGTGCGCACGCTGGTGGATGAATTTTCCGCGCTGGCGCGTTTTCCCGCTTCCCGCCCACAGCCCAACAGTTTGAATACCCTGGTGGAAAGCGCGCTCATCATGTTCAATGGGCGGCTGGAGGGCATTCGCGTGCGTACGGAGCTGGCGCATGATCTGCCGGCGGTGATGGCCGACCCGGAAGCAATCAAGCGCGCGGTCGCGAACCTGGTGGACAATGCAGCGGAGGCGATGCAGGACGCGATCCTTAAAGAGATAACCGTTTCAACCTCGCTGCTGGCCAGCCGCGACGCGGTCGAACTAGTGGTCTCCGACACCGGGCAGGGAGTTTCGCGCGAGGTTAAAGAGCGGCTGTTCCTGCCCTACTTCTCGACCAAGCAGCGCGGCACGGGGCTGGGTTTGGCGATTGTGAACAGAATTGTGGAGGACCATCATGGTTCGATCCGAGTGGAAGAAAACGAGCCAGTCGGCAGCCGCTTTGTCATCGAGCTGCCGGTAGCGGCTGAAACGATTAGCGCTCCGGCGGCAAGCTAGACAGTCGTTGGTTGTTAGTCGTTTGTCGTTCGCCATTCTGTTTCGCTGCGGAGGGCAATGCACTTGCGTGCTAACGACTAACAACCAACGACCAAACAAGAACATGGCACATATCCTGATCGTTGACGACGAATCCGGTATTCGCGAATCCTTGCGCGGCATCCTCGAGGACGAGGGTTACAAAACCAGCGTCAGCCCGAGCGGCGAAGACTGCCTCGAACTGCTGCGCAAGACGAGCTTCGACCTGATCCTGCTCGATGTATGGCTGACCGGGATCGACGGGCTGGAAGTGCTGGAAAAGATCCGCGAGATGGAGGATCCGCCGGAAGTCATCATGATCTCCGGCCACGGAACCATCGAGACCGCTGTACGCGCGACCAAGCTGGGTGCATACGATTTCGCGGAAAAGCCGCTGTCGCTCGAAAAGACACTCATCCTGGTAAAGAATGCGATCGAAGCGCGGCGGCTGCGTCATGAGAATCTCGACCTGCGCAAGCAACTGCAGACGAAGAGCGTGATCGTGGGTGACAGCGTTCCCATGAAGGCGTTGCGCCAGCAGATTGCGCTGATGGCGCCGACCAACGGACGCGTGTTGATCTATGGCGAATCGGGCACCGGCAAAGAGCTGGTCGCGCATGCCATCCACATGCAGAGCCTGCGCAAGCATGAAATGTTTGTCGAAATGAACTGCGCGGCGATTCCAGAAGACCTGATCGACAGCGAACTGTTCGGGCATCGCAAATCGTCGTTTCCGGGAGCTACGGCAGACAAGGAAGGCAAGTTTCAGAAGGCCGATCGTGGAACGTTGTTTCTGGATGAGGTCGGCGATATGAGTCTGAAGACGCAGTCGAAAGTCTTGCGCACCCTGGAACAGCAGCGCTTCATTCCAGTGGGAAGCGACGACTCGGTCACGGTGGACGTACGCGTGATCGCCTCCACCAACAAAGACCTGGAAGAGGAAATCGCCAAGGGGAACTTTCGCGAAGATCTTTTTTATCGTCTGAACGTGGTTCCGTTCGTCGTGCCGCCGCTGCGCGAACGCAAGGAAGACATCCCCTTGTTTGCGCGGCACTTTCTGAAAGAATTTGCCTCGGCCTACGGGCGGCGTCCACGAGAGATCACCGATGATGCGATCGATGTGTTGATGCGCTATACCTGGCCGGGAAACGTCCGCGAGCTGCGCAATGTGATCGAGCGCATCGTGATCATGAATCCCACCACCTCACGCTTTGAACGCAAGCACCTTCCGCCACTGGTGCACCGCGAGGCCAACCGTCGTGTGGCGGGCAGCGAAGGCTCCACGCTGCACCAGGCGCGAGCGGCCTATGAGCGCGACTACATCCTCAAAAAACTGGACGAGAATCATGGCAACGTCAGCCGCACCGCAGAAGTGCTCGGCCTCGAGCGCAGCCACCTGTATCGCAAGATGAAGAGTTTGGGAATGGCGGCAAAGGAGTGAAACAAGGTCTCAGGTCCTAGGTGTCAGGTCTCAGGAAAATCTTGGACATTGATAGGTCCTCCGGTTTTCCTGGGACCTGACACCTAAGACCTGACACCTATCTCTTCAGCATGTGAATCTCAGTTCCGTTCTTGTGAAACTTCACTTCGTCCATTAACTGATTGATCAGGTAGATGCCGCGGCCGTGACTGGCATAGATGTTCTCGCCCTGGCAGGGGTCGGCAATTTTCGTGGGATCGAAACCGGGGCCGGGATCGCGCACCACGATCAGGATGCCGTGCTGCTGGTCGCAGGCCACGTCGCATTCAACCACTTTGGATGGATCGCTTTTGGCGCCATGGACTACGGCATTGGCCAAGGCCTCGGTCAGCGCCAGTTCGATGTCATCTTCGCGTCCCGGAGCGCAGTTCATTTCCCGCACCACATTCATCACGCTGCGGACCACATGGTCCACGGCGTCGCGGTCGGCGGCCAGCGTCACGCTGAGCTTGAGATCGAGTTTGTCCGCGTCGAAGTTGCACGACTGCGGCGGCTGTTTGGAGGGTGGGGAAACATCTGTCATAAATGGTTGTTGGCTTCGCTCTTCAACCTTTCCCTTAACTCAGATGCAGAAAGGCGCTGACAGATTCTAGGGACTTAGTGCCTGCGATGCAAACTTTATTTGAACCGCAGGCAACGATTTGTGCATTACGCCAGAGGCTTACCGAGGTTCGTTGCCGCCTAACGACCTGAAATCTATGGCCTAAGAGCTTCCGGGAATTCGAGTAGAGACGGGGCTTGCCCCGTCTTAGTCCGCGGCAGAGACGCGGCAAGCCGCGTCTCTACGGGGAAACTGGTTCATGACTCCGGGTCCTGCGGGCCTCCGATCTGCTGTAGTTGGCGGCGCCAATCGAGTTCTTCCACAAAATTTCGCGAATCGCGCCAACCCGCCTTGATCTTGACGAAGAGCTCGAGAAAAACCTTGGTCCCAACCATTTTCTCGATGTCGAGCCGGGCCGCGGTTCCGATCTTCTTGAGCATCTGGCCGCCTTTGCCGAGCAGAATCGCTTTTTGCCCTTCGCGTTCGCAAAAGATCACAGCGGCAATCCGCGTCATCCTCGGACTCTCTTCGAACTGCTCGATCAGCACCGAGACCGCGTGTGGCACCTCTTCATGCGTCTGCATAAGAACATGCTCGCGGATCAACTCCGCTGCCATGAAGCGCACCGGCTGATCGGTAATCTGATCTTCGGGAAAATAGCGCGGGCCGTTGGGCAGCGCCTTCAGCACGCAGGACAGCAATTCGTCGAGCCCTTTCTTCTTGAGAGCGGAGATGGGGACGATCTCCTTGAAATCGTGCAGCGTCTGAAACTGTGCGATCAGCGGGAGCAGTTTGCTTTTGTCGGCGAGGAGATCAATTTTGTTGAGCAGCAGAAAGACGGGAGTACCCACCTTTTTCGCCAGGTCGAGGACGAAGCTGTCTTCGCGATCCCACTTCTTTTTCGCATCGACAATCATCAGAATCAGTTCGCAGCCTTCGAGCGCCTCGCGCACCTCGGACATCATCTTCCGTCCGAGCGAGGAGCCGGATTGGTGAACTCCGGGCGTGTCGATGAGCACGATCTGCCCGGCTTCGCGTCCCTTCTGCTTGGCGACGTTGATGATGCCGAGAATGCGGTTGCGCGTGGTCTGAGGCTTCGGCGAAATGATGGCCAGCTTCTCGCCGACCAGCGCATTCAGCAGCGTGCTCTTGCCCGCATTGGGGCGTCCGAGGATGCAGACGAATCCGGAGTGGAAGGACATGGAGATAGTTTACAGTTCTCGGCTCTCGGTTCTCAGTTCTCGGTTCTCAGTTCTCAGCAAAATCGGTGGTGCGGAGACTTGACGCCTTGCCAGTTGGTTTCGTATCCCCCCCCGATTCCTGCTAAAGTATTATAATTAAAGTACTTAGTTGTAAGTATTCAAGAAATAAGGACTTAGCTTGTCAAAGAGCGCTGAAAATGGCTTTGGGGCAGCTTCGAGGGCCGTCTTGGTTGACGGGCACACCTCGCGCTGCCCCAATCAGATTTCTATTGTCGCGCAGGGCGGGGGTGAGTGTCTGTGATGGTGGACACTGGCTGGTTGTGATGAACAATCGGTGACGCCGACGAAATAGAAAAACCTTGGTGTAATCGCCTCGACTACAACCGTTGTCATGTCCCGTTGGCGGATTTTGGCTCGATTCGTTACTGTCGATATCTGTTTCGGATTCTCCTAGCGATGCCTAGCAGCCCATTGAAAGCCATTACTGTTCCCCAAAGAATCATCACGCTGCCAAAGACCATAATGGGGAGACTTCTGTGGTATCCATATCTTGCAATTTGTGACTCTAAATAAAACTCATTCAGGATGATCGGCACACCTATGCCAAGCGCGAAACACAGGCCGACGACCGCCAATCCAACGGACTGAAAGAGAGTCAGGGTCTTTCCGCCGATCAAGAGTACCTTGTCGACAGAGCCTCTGGGCACAAGTCTCGGCACGTCTCCGTGGCGTTTTGCGGCATGCATCGTACTCATCATAAGCCAAATGGCCATTGCTGCCACTGTTGACGTAATATCCCCGATAGCGCTCATTGACCGGGGCTGAAGCCGACGGGGTTGAGAGCCTGGATCGCAGCGGTGGCTCGTTGTGCCGCACAAAAGCTCAAAACCATGGGCCTCTCGTTGTGATCCCACGCCGTCCCACAACGGCTAAAGCCGACATTGATCTTGCGGCACTGGCGGCGCGGCTGAAGCCGCGCCCTTCCCGTTCGTGCTCGAATATAGGTCCGTGGTGACCCGAGACGGGGCAAGCCCCGTCTCTACACGACACCTTTCCCGCTCTTGCCGGCCTGTTAGTCCGGATACTTGACTGAGCAACCGTAGGGGCGCGTCGTCGGATTGCTAACCGCCTTGCCGGATGTGGCCTCTTCGAGTGCAAGAGAGACGTAGTTCGTGGCAGTGGGTATGTCTGCCACATCGGTGGTGGGGCGGTCATCGATTGCTCCGTTGTAAATGAGAATTCCCTGCGCGTTGATGATGAACATGTGCGGCGAAGTCTTGGCGTCGTAAAGATGGCCGAGTGCGCCGCTCGGGTCGAGCAGAACAGCGGTCGGAGCGCTATTGGCCTGCTTCAAATATGCATTCTCTTCGGGGGCGGTCGCGTATCCTTGTTTTCCGGGCGCGGAGGAAATCACGGTCAGCCAAATCACCCCGCGGCTGGTCCATTCGCGTTGCAGTTGCTGCATGTTTCCGCTGTTGTAATGTTTCTGGGTGTAGGGACAGCCGCGGTTCGTCCATTCGAGAACCACGAACTTGCCTTGATAGTCGGACACTTTGTGAACCTGTCCATTGCTGTCTGTGGCGGCGAAATCGGGCGCGTGATCGCCGACACGCGCCGCCCACGCGAACGACAACCCCATCGCCATCATGAGCGCAATGCCTGCTACAACCAACGCCGTAAGTTGCTTTCTCATTTCTGACCTCCTGATTTCCGCGCTTCGTATTTTGTATTTTCAACAACCGCATCTCTGAACACAACTCGCGAAACAAGTTCGCGAAGATAGCTCACGAAACTCCGAACTCGCCTATCACGGAGCGACGGGCGCAGCGATTTCATATGCTCGACCCGGCCCCAGAACCAGCAAGCCCTTCAGACTGGTAATCGGTTTGACCAGCAAATCGGACCTCTTGAGACTCAGGCGGAATCCGTTTGCCGCGGGTGCGAAACTCTGGGGAGCCGAGTTTTCGATCTGGCCGGGTTCGAGGGGAAAGAATGTCGCCGCGTGCACTTTGGAGTCGGTCTGAACGGACAAAATGAAATGGTCTCCGTCCTTGCCGGTGCCGGTTCTTGCCGAGAGCTTCCAGGCCTTGGGCGCAGGCTTGGGAATCTGCACCCGGGTTTGCTCGAAGAGCTGGCGCCAAGCGGCGAATTGCTGGGCGGACGATTGCTGCGCGGACGACGGAGACGATAACGTGAGATGCGCTTTACCGGGAATGCACATCTCCCGACAAACGATATACTTGACGTCTGCACTGATTGCCGGCGTGGAGACTGCCGGCGTCGAACTTGCCGTCGAACTGGCGGAGCGGTCGATGGCCGTCACCAGCAGGGGCGTCATCAGCAACACTTGATTTTCATAGCCGTAGTCAATCACCGATCCGGTGCCGAGTCGAAGCGGTTGCGGCCACAGAATCGAGCCGGCGGTGAAACCTGGCGGTAGTTTCCATTGAACTTTCGGCGGCTCTCCGGCATCGCCGGGATTCTGCCAATAGATGTGCCAACCTTCATCCAGGCGAAACAACAGTCCCACCCAGAATGGCTTTCGGGCTTCGGCCACGGCAGTTTCAGGAATCAATTCGATCGTGACGTGAAACTCCCTCACCTGAGCACTGAGATGATTGGTGGAGAAGAGCAGCAGGCCAGCGGCGAACGCTGCGAGTTTTATACGGGGCAGCATGTGGAATTTGACTATCTTCATGTCTAGCGGGTTGCACAATCGTAGCGTCGGTGAGCGCGCGGCATCCCACTCATTCGCAAAAAGCGCGAATGAGCGGGGCACCCAGCCGCTATGATCCGACCCAGTCCCTCAGCGGCTAAAGCCGGAATCCGTTGCAGCCCTAGCGGCAGGGCTGAAGCCGTGCCCTTCCCGTTCTTGCCTCACGTCAGATCAACTTCATCTGCTTCGGCTCGGCGGTGGTTATGCGCACGCGCTCGACGCGGCGATCGGTGGAGTCCAGGACTTCGAACCTCAGGCCTTCGTCCTCGATGACTTCGCCTTTCTTCGGGATGCGTCCGGCGAGTTCGCTGACCAGGCCCGCTATGGTGGAGGACTCGTGGCCTTCGGGACGCATGCCGAAGAGTTCATCGAGTCGGTCAACGTCCATATTGCCGGGGACCACGTAGGAGTGGTCATTTTCCTGCACGACCTGCGCTTTTTCGTGCTCGTCTCCAATTTCTCCCACGATCTCTTCTACCAAGTCTTCGATGGTTACCAGGCCGGCTACGCCGCCGTATTCATCCACTACTATCGCCATGCGGATATTACTGCGCTGCATCTCGCGCAGCAGATCACTTACTAACTTGCTTTCGGGGACAAAGTAAACGTCTTCGCGCATCAGGCTCGCCACGGTTCGGGTGTGCGCTTCGGAGTCGGGGACCTGGAGGACGTCCTGAGTGTGGAGAATGCCTTTGATATGGTGAATCGAACCTTCGTACACGGGAATGCGCGAGAGAGGCTTGGCTTTGAGTAGCTCTACAATTTTCTCGACGGTGTAATCGGACGGGACGGCTACCATCTCCGGCCTGGGCTTCATCGCCTCGCGAACTGTTTTCCCGCTGAACTCGACCACCGACTGGATCAGTTCGCGATCGCCTTCCTGGATGATACCTTCTTCCTGTCCCGCTTCAATCAGGGCGTCTACTGCTTCGGAGGAAGTTTCGGGTTGCGCGTCGGCGTGCTCGCGGGTGAGCGCGGCCACGGACTGGCAGAATCCGAGGACGAGAGTGACTGGCAGAACAAGATAGATGAGCAGGCGCAAGAACAGCGCCCAGTCGGCAAGCCAGCGTCCCCGGGTTCGCGAAAAAAAGACGAAGGGCAGCAGGCGGTTAAAAAAGATGATGATCAGGATCAGGCTGAGCGTGGCCTCGAGAACTTCGTAAACGCTCCAGGCGCGGTCGCGAAACACGGTGAAGCCGACGATCATGGCGATGGCGGCGGTGGTGAGTTGCGTCAGAATCGCCATGGAGAGCGCGGCGCGCTGGCGCGTGACTTTGAGGCGCGGCTCGACGATCTGCTCGAAGGCGTCGATGTTGTCCTGGAAATCGCGCGAGAGGAATTTGCCGATCTCCTGGTAGAGACGGTCAACGTAGGAGACCAGCGTCAGCAGGCCGAACAGGAGCGCGAGAGTAATGCCGGCGCCGATCATGGTTATGGCTAGTGCGGGTGCTTCCCCCTGTTGCGCCGAGCAACAACGGAAGTCGCAGCTTTCTCTGTCGTTCTTTCAATCAGGCCCAGCGGCAGGTGGAGTTTTGCGCGCAACTGTTTTTCGCGGCGGGCCATCTGTCCATTGTCGCACTCGTGGTCGTAGCCGCACAGATGGAGGACGCCGTGCAAGACAAGAATCTTCACTTCCTCGGCGGGCGAGTGTCCGAGCGCTCGCGCGTTTTTCGTCGCTATCTCGGTTGAAATAGCGATTTCACCGGCGAATTGTTTTGGCGCGCCGGCCTCGGCGGGAAACGAAAGTACGTCGGTCGGTTTGTCTTTTCCACGGAAACGGCGGTTCAGAGACTTCATCTCGGCGCTTGAGGTCAGCAGGACGTTGACTCCGCCTTTCAATTGCGCGGCGCTACGGGCGCACGCCAGGAAACGGGCTAACGCCAATTCGGTCAGGTTGGGGACGCGCTTTTGAAAGATGACCAAGTTCTTCTCCCGCGCCCAGCCTCTGAAGGGGCGTCGAATCCCTAAAATTGTGGCATCGCTAAAGCGATGCCACAGATCCGCAATGCCAAAAGCAAAAAGGAGGGTAGCGGCGAGGCTCCCTCCTGTGTGGCTGTTCCTAATTGCGCAGGCGCGGTTCTTCGGGCGATGACGGAGGCGCTACCGGCTTCGGTTCGAGCAGCGATAACTGCTGCTCGGCCAACCGCGTTTTGTGTTCGTCGTAAGCGCGAATGATCCGCTGCACCAGGTGATGACGCACCACGTCGCTTTCATCGAAGTGCACGAAGGCGAGTCCGTTGACCCCTTGCAGAATGTCGACCGCTTCGATCAAGCCGCTGCGGCGCGCCGTGGGCAAGTCGATTTGCGTAACGTCGCCGGTGATCACCGCTTTGGAATTGAATCCCAGGCGGGTGACGAACATCTTCATCTGCTCGGAGGTCGTGTTCTGCGCTTCGTCAAGGATGACGAACGAATCGTTCAGCGTGCGTCCGCGCATGAAGGCGATGGGCGCGATCTCGATGACATTTTTCTCGAGATAGCGCTCGACGCGCTCGGGCTCGAGCATGTCAAAGAGCGCGTCGTACAAAGGGCGCAGATAGGGATCGATTTTCTCCTGTAGTGTGCCGGGGAGAAAGCCGAGACGTTCTCCGGCCTCGACCGCGGGGCGCGCCAGAATGATGCGGTTGACCTGCTTGTTCAGCAAGGCCGAAATGGCCATGGCCACGGCTAGGTAGGTCTTGCCGGTGCCGGCGGGGCCGACGCCGAAGACCATGTCGTGCTGCTCGATGGCTTCGAGGTAGCGGCGCTGGTTGGGGCTTTTGGGCTGCACGGTCCGCCGGCCAAACGACCGCTGGCGTCCCGCCTCGGCCAGTCCGCGCAGGGTTGCGTTGGCGTCGCTGACGACGACGCGCAACATGCTGCTCAGGTCGCCGTTTACGAACTGGTGGCCGGACTTCCGCAGGTGCTCGTAGTCGGTAAATAGCTGTTCGGCGCGGGCTACGTCGCGCGGAGCGCCCTCCAGGTCTATGCGATCCGAGCGCAGATCGATATTGATATTCAGGCCGTCTTCGAGCACGTGAAGATTTTCATCGCGGGTGCCGAACAGGGTTTCGATGTCAGGGGTAAGTGCAATACTTTTTTTCATTCAGGATGTAGCGCCGCCTCCAGCAGCAGGACTTGGGCTCACTATTTGATTCTGGTTACGGGGACGTGGTTCGCCGTCGGATTTGGGTGGTCCGGTGGCGCCGTTTTTTACACGCAAATAGCTGGATGAGGAAGTGGAGCGGACCGGATTGCGCACCCCGACGACGGGGCGGTTAACAACCATTTGACATCAGCGTAGCGCGGGCGGGCGGGGGAGTCAATGGGGAGGAGCATGCAGCGATCCGTCTTGCCTAAACGCCCTCGGCTTTCTGGTTGAGGGCAGATGCCCACACCGCACGGTTTTTGGCCCAGGCACGCAGGTCGGCAATTTCCTCGGAGCGGGTGATTGAAAGCGGCACGGTGGACGAGAGCGCCGTGAGCAGGTCTTCCGTGCTCAGTTCCTGCTTGCGGGCGAAGGCGGCGTAGAGGGCGGTTTGCACGGCGGATTCGATTTCCGCTCCGGAAAAACCTTTGGCGGCGGCTGCTACTCGATCCAGGTCGTAGTCGGCGGGATTGCGTTTGCGCTTGGTCAGCTGGATGCCGAATATCTGTTTGCGCTCGGCGGCGCTGGGGAGGTCTACGAAAAAGAGTTCATCGAAGCGTCCCTTGCGAATCAGCTCTGGCGGAAGCACGGTTACGTTGTTGCAGGTGGCGGCTACGAAAACGGCGGGCTTGCGGTCCTGCATCCAGGAGAGAAACGACGCCAGCAGGCGCGACGAGACTCCCGCGTCGGCGGAGGCGGAATCGGGGCCGCTTCCGGCGAAAACTTTTTCCAGTTCGTCGATCCATAACACGCAGGGCGCCAGACCCTCGGCTACCCGGAATACTTTCTGGATGTGCTTTTCGGTTTCGCCTATGAATTTGTCATAAACGGCTGCGGTATCGAATTTCACCAGCGGCAGTTTCCATTCCCCGGCGACGGCGCGGGCGCAGAGACTTTTGCCGCAGCCTTGCACACCCAGGATGATGACGCCTTTCGGCGGCTCGAGGCCAAACTTAAGGGCGCCGTCGTCCCATGCGCCTCGGCGCTGTTCGAGCCAGCGCTTCATATTCTCCAGGCCGCCTACGCTCGACATGTTGTCGGTCGCGTCCACGAACTCCAGCATTTCCGAGCGCTGCAACAAGGCCTTCTTGGCGTCGAGCACATCGATGACGCAGTCGGGCGAGAGCGCCTGGCGTCCGACCACGGTCTGCGAGACGGCGCGTTCGGCGGCTTCTTCGGTCAGTCCGCGCAGATTCGCGGCCATCGCGTCCACTCCATTCGAATCGAGCTGGAGTTTCAGGGTATGGGTACCGGCCATGCGCGTGTACGTTTCGCGGATGATTTCGCGCAGGCGGTCGCGGTCGGGCAGCGGGAGATCGAGAAATTCCACCAGGCTCACCAGCTCGGGAGGCATCTCGATGGCGGGGGCGGTGAGCACCAGCGTCCTTCTGTTGGCGGAAAATTTCTGGCCCACGTCGCGCAGGCGGCGCACTACGACGGGGTTATCCATGTGACGATGGAAATCCTTGAGCACGAATACGGCCTCGATGGTCATGGTCTCCAGGTTCGAGAGCGCTTGCACGGGGTCGGCGGTGTTGTACATTGCCGTGTTAGGGGCAGCTGCGTTAACGGCGTGACTCATCACCGCCCTTGGCTGCGAGACTGCAGCGTCGCCGCCCGAGCGGACGAGACCGTCGGCGATGGTCCATTCGAAGAGCGCCAGACTCAGATCCGAGCAAGCTGTGTGCACCAGCGATAGCGCGCGGACTTCCTCGACCGTTTCCATCACCACGATGGGCGTGGAGGAGTTGATGAGAATCTTCAGGCGGTCGAGTGGATTCATAGTTGCCAGATCAGCCCCGCTGTCCGCTCGCCCATACCCAGACGAGAATTAAGACCATCATTCCTGCCACGGAGACCACCAGTAACGTATTCTTTGCTGCGGTAGAAAGCTTGCTGAAAGACCTGATTGCGGGCTGGACCCAGGCGAACCAATAGAGGGTTCCCAGGGCCACCAAGAGTAACAGGCCGGTCACAGCTTGGGCCCAATGGGGCCAGTGCGAATAATTCAACATGGCTTTTTAGCGAGCCGAGAAAGATCGAGCGTTGACCCACAGGACTTGCTCCCGTACAATCATAGCTTCGGTTCCCACCGGAACATCTTCCTAGCGCAATCTAGGACAAACAAAGGTAATCAAGCCGCATGGCAAATCATTTTTCGGCGATGAAACGCGCCCGACAGACCGAGAAGCGAACCGTCCGCAACCGGGCGAATGCTTCGCAACTGCGCACCGCACTGCGGAGCATGCGCGAGAGCCTGGAAAAGGGCGACAAAGCCGCCGCCAGCCAGACCTATCGGCAAACCGTGTCGGCGCTCGACAAGGCGATCCAGAAGGGCGTTTTGCACGAAAATACGGCGTCACGATACAAATCACGGTTGTCGGCGCGGCTCGTTGCCCTGAAGTAGTCGCTCGCGGGCTGCACAGCCCCTAAAGGGGCTCTGATCTTGGACGGATTTGCGGTATCGCTAAAGCGATACCCTGATACAAATCCCAAGTTTTTCGGCTGCTGGCGAAGCAGGTGCCGGGAAGGTTAACTGCCGGGTGGCAAACGGGTTGCAGATTCTTCTTGACCCTCCCCAGCGGTTTGTTATACTTAGCTGTTCTCAGGACATTAAAGCAGTTTCTGCCGGTCCCGACGAACCTCCGCTCGCGTTGCAGCAACTCCTTAAGAATTAAGCAACTTTCGGGTTGGGCGGGGCATCTATTTGGGTAATTCTGGCAAATCCCGTTGAACTTGGCCCGAATTGCAGATGGGCTAACCGTAATCGACCATCACCCAGTGGGCGGGACGATGGGATCGTGGCCTCAATTATCCCTGTTGTTAAGGAGAACCACCGAACATGCGCTCTGATCGTGTATTTGACGCTCTACATACTTTGCGGAACCGGTATATGCTCTGCCAGCTGGCTTCGAAGGCAACGCGCAGATTTCATAAGCCGAACACCCGCATTCAGGAAACCATGAACGATGTATTTGACAAGATCGCCGATGCGGAACGTCATGACATCCTGAGCGAACCCGAGAACTTTGCCGAAGCACAACGGCGAGCTGCTTAGGCAGCTCCGCCGTGTGCCCGCACGGCGGCAAAGAATCGCAGTCCCCCGAGAGATAAAGACAATCCCTCCCGAAGAAAAATGAAAATCCACGCAGGTAAATATGACCATTGCTGAACTCAAAGAAAAAAACATTACCGAGCTGACCAAGATCGCCCGATCGTTGGAACTGCCCGGCGCCAGCGGACTCCGCAAACAGGACCTCATCTTCAAGATCCTGCAGGCGCAAAGTGAAAAAGAAGGACACATCTTCGCCGAAGGTGTGCTGGAGATCCTCCCTGACGGCTACGGCTTTCTGCGCTCGCCCGATTACAACTACCTGCCGGGGCCGGACGACATATACGTGTCGCCGTCGCAGATCCGCAAGTTCGACTTGAAAACCGGCGACACCATCAGCGGCCAGGTACGTCCGCCGCATGAAGGCGAAAAATATTTCGCGCTGGTCAAGATCGAGGCGGTCAACTTTGAATCGCCGGATGAAGCCCGCAACAAGATCCTGTTCGACAACCTGACGCCGCTGTATCCGCAAGAGCGGTTGAAGCTGGAAACAGTGCGCGAAAATATCAGCGCGCGCGTCATGGACCTACTCACCCCGCTCGGCAAGGGACAGCGCGGCCTGATCGTTTCTCCGCCCCGCGCCGGCAAAACTATGCTGCTGCAGAACGTGGCCAACTCGATTACCACGAATCATCCCGAAGTCGTGCTGATGGTGCTGCTGATCGACGAGCGTCCGGAAGAAGTTACTGACATGCAGCGTTCGGTGAAAGGCGAGGTAATCTCCTCGACCTTCGACGAGCCCGCTGCCCGCCACGTACAGGTCGCCGAAATGGTGATCGAAAAAGCGAAAAGACTAGTCGAGCACAAGCGCGACGTGGTCATCCTGCTCGATTCGATCACGCGCCTGGCGCGCGCCTATAACACGATCGTTCCGCCCTCAGGCAAGGTGCTGTCGGGCGGCGTCGATTCGAATGCGTTGCAGCGTCCGAAGCGGTTTTTTGGATCAGCACGCAACATCGAGGAAGGCGGGTCGCTCACCATTATCGCTACCGCCCTCATCGACACCGGCTCGCGCATGGATGACGTGATCTTTGAAGAATTCAAAGGCACGGGCAACTCGGAAATCATTCTCGACCGCAAACTGGTGGATAAGCGGACCTTCCCGGCGATTGATATCCAGCGCTCGGGCACGCGTAAAGAAGAGCTGCTGATTCCGAAAGAAGATTTGCAGCGCATCTGGGTGCTGCGGAAAGTGCTGAACCCGCTGTCGCCGGTCGAGGCCATGGAGTTGCTGATCGAGCGACTGGCCAAGGCTACGACTAACAGCGAGTTTCTGGCCAAGATGAGCCAGTTGTAGCTCGCGTAGGGGCGGACGCCCTCGCCCACCCAAGTCAGAAATCGCCCTATAGTGGTCGTGTCCGCGCTGCGCACTCGAGCTACTTTGCATAGAAATGCAACCGGAGTTCGGTTTCCGGAATATAACGCGACGCCTGCCGGTAGATTGCCCCTAGAGTTCCGCGGTCTAGCTCTTTGTGGTTGGGAATGGTCAGTGTTTGCTGACCGCTTCCGGCTTCAATCCGTCGCAACTTGATATGGCTACCCCGCTGCGATGTTCACCTTGAAGCCGAAGATCGACAAAATTCTGACGACCTCCGCACCGGAGAGGACTTTAAGTCTCGGCATGCGCCAAAGGCTCGAGTTCAAAGCTCGCCAGGATGGAAGGATTGTCGGCCAAGCCAAAGTCGGCGAGGTTTTCACCTTCCAACTGGTGGGCGATCGCTCCCCTCAGATTCTGCGCTAGTTCATCCAGCGTCTTTCCCTGAGTAACGACGGGCAGGTCGAGGCACTCGGCGACGAACTGACTATCGCCCCTAAAAATGTGAACTTGGATTATCTTCTTCATCTTGCGCTATGGGTAACCCGTCGCCGACCGACAATCAATCGAAACCCATTGTCCCTATCCATCCGATTCCGGCCGAGTTACTTTCGTCTTGAGAGAGTCCCCTTTGCCCGCCTGCTGTCTGCGAAAACCGTGCTAAACCACTGCTTAGCCTTGGCGAAACGCCGATGGTTATGCAGGAGCACGGCCATGTTGAAATATGTTGCAGTCCTGATTTTGTCGGTCACACTGTTCGTTAAATCGGCGGCCTCGCAGAGCACAGTTCTCGTGGATGCGCCGCAAGTCCAACGGAAAGGCGCCATGCCTTCTGACGCGTTCAACCACGATCTGTCCGGCGACCCGCAGCAGCAGATGCAACGAGCGATGATCGCGCGCAGCATCGCAGAGCGGCAGGCTCAGCTGCGGAGTGACACCGAGCAACTGGTGGCTCTCACCGCCGAACTCAAGCGGCACGTGGATAAGGCGGGCGCCAACATCCTCTCCATGGACGTGATCAAGAAGGCGCAGGAGATTCAGAAGCTGGCCAAGAGCGTTCAGGACAAGATGAAGAACGCATACTGAGCGGATCAAAGGTCAACGATGAAAGATCGCCTGGCCACGTCGCGCAGGAAGCTTGATTTCAGCGGCTAAAGCCGTCGATGAGAATATGCCAGTTATCGCAGTGGTAAACCGCTGCGCCACCCAAAGGCAAGTGCTACATAGAGTCGAGGCTGGGGACAGCCGAGGGCGGCTGTCCCTACGTGATCTCGCTTACTCCGAACTGATGCGCATCCCGTAGAACGACCGGTAGACGAAGAAGACCGAGACCGCGAAGAAGCAGAGCGCCAGAACGTGCGTGAAGTTGGTGCCCTGGTCGCGGGTGAGCGAGACGGCCAGCTCGACTGCCAGCAATCCGAACAGCGTGGTGAACTTTATCACCGGATTCATGGCCACCGAGGATGTGTCCTTGAAAGGATCGCCCACCGTATCGCCGATCACCGTTGCGTCGTGCAGCGGCGTGCCTTTCTGCTTGAGCTTGGTTTCGACTATCTTCTTGGCGTTGTCCCAGGCGGCGCCGGCGTTGGCCATGAAGATGGCCTGGTAGAGACCGAAGATCGCAATCGAGATCAGGTAGCCGATAAAGAAGAACGGTTCCACGAACGCAAACGTCAGCGTCCCAAAGAAGACGGCGAGGAAGATGTTGAACATGCCTTTCTGCGCGTATCGGGTGCAGATTTCAACCACCTTCTTGCTGTCGGCGACCGACGCCTTCTCCGCGCTGTCGAGTTTGATATTGGCCTTGATGAACTCCACGGCGCGATAGGCGCCGGTAGTCACGGCCTGTGTGGAAGCGCCAGTAAACCAATAGATCATCGCGCCGCCGGTAATCAGGCCCAGGAAAAATGGAGCGTGCAGCAGCGAAAGCTTTTCTACATTCGTCGTCAGGCCATTGGTTAGCGCCATGATGATGGAGAAAATCATTGTCGTAGCGCCGACTACGGCGGTTCCGATCAGCACGGGTTTGGCGGTTGCCTTGAAGGTATTGCCGGCGCCGTCGTTTTCTTCCAGCAGGTCCTTGGCGCGTTCAAAATTCACGTCGATGTTGAAGTCTTTCTTGATCTCCGCCTTGACGTTGGGTACCGCTTCGATCATCGACAGTTCATAGACCGACTGCGCGTTGTCGGTAACCGGGCCATAGGAATCGACCGCGATCGTCACCGGACCCATGCCGAGGAAGCCGAAGGCAACCAGGCCGAAGGCAAAGACCGGCGCGGCGATCATGGTGGCCGCCACGCCCAAGCCCATCCCGCTGAAGAAGTAAGCAATCGACATCAGCGAGACCATCGCCAGACCCAGCCAATACGCGGAAAAGTTTCCGGCGACAAAACCGGAAAGGATTCCGAGCGATGCGCCGCCTTCTTTTGCCGAAGTCACCACTTCGTTAACATGGCGCGAGTCCACCGAGGTGAAGACCTTGACCAGTTCAGGAATGAGCGCTCCGGCCAGCGTGCCGCAGGAGATGATCGAAGCCAGCTTCCACCACTGCGAGGTGTCGCCACCCAGGTTAGGGATGATGATCGACGAAACAATGTAGGTGGCAATGATCGAAACAATCGACGTAAGCCAGACCAGCGAAGTGAGCGGCGTTTCAAAATTCATTTTATCGGCTTGCGCGTAGCGGGCTTTCGCGATGGCGCCATTGATGAAATAGGCGAGCGCGCTGGAGACCAGCATCATGATGCGCATCACGAAAATCCAGACCAGCAGTTGCACCTGAATGGAGGGATCTTTGACGCCCAGTAAGATGAAGGTAATCAGGGCGACACCGGTAACGCCATAGGTTTCGAAGCCATCGGCCGACGGTCCCACCGAGTCGCCGGCATTATCGCCGGTGCAATCAGCGATCACGCCGGGGTTGCGGGCATCGTCTTCTTTAATCTTGAAGACGATCTTCATCAAATCGGAACCGATGTCGGCAATCTTGGTGAAGATGCCGCCCGCGATACGCAGCGCCGCAGCGCCCAGCGATTCGCCGATCGCGAACCCGATAAAGCACGGCCCAGCGTAGTCGCCGGGTATGAACAGCAGGATGAAGAGCATGATCAGCAGTTCGACCGAGATCAACATCATGCCGATCGACATTCCGGCTTCCAGCGGGATCTGATAAACCGGGTAAGGTTTGCCGGGGAGAGAAGCGAAGGCGGTCCGCGAATTGGCGAAGGTGTTGACGCGAATGCCGAACCAGGCGACGCCATAGCTGCCCGCGATTCCCACCAGGCTGAACATCAGGATGATGGGCAGCGTCAGCGCGACAGACTTGCCGGGCACCGGCTTCAGCCAGCCGAAGTACACAGAGATAATGACCGCGATAAAGACCCACAGCAGCATCAGGAACTTGCCTTGGGTAATCAGGTAGGTCTTGCAGGTTTCGTAAATCAGTTCAGAAATTTCGCGCATGGAGCGGTGCACGGGCAGGTTCTTCAGGCGCATGAAGATGGCCATGCCGAAGCCGAGGCCGAAGACGCAGAAGAGCAGCCCGATCAGGAGCAGGCGATGGCCGTCGACGCCGAGGAAAGAAACCGAAGAAAGGTCAGGCAGTTTCAAGGCCGCCTCGCCCGCTTCGGACGTTTGCCCGGCAGGTTCCGCCAGCGCTCGGCCGGCAGTCAGAAGCAGCAGAGTTGCAAGGATGGCGAAAATTTTCGTGAACCGGCGTCCGACGGACGCAAAATTGGCGTTCCAAGTGCGCATTACAATCCTCCAAAGTATTCAGGGGTCACGACGTGTGATTCTCCGAACACGCTTCCACCGCCAGGCATAACAATAAAAAGAGGAGTGCCGATTTGGCCGCGTCGGAAAACTTGTGCTTCGGCACAGAGCCCAACATTGGACTATACACCCCGGCACAAAGCACTCGTTTATAGCACCTTGCCGGAAGTCGGGTCAATGACGGGCGTCACACTATGAGCCCGACGACGACGGACATCGGCGGCGGACATCACCGGCAATCGATCCACCCGAATCGGGCGGCTTCCGTATAATTGAGCGTCTGCCATGCCAGCCTCCCTCGACTCCATTGTCGCCGCCACCCGTCAGTACCTATCTCTGCATCGGCGAGACTACGACCTGCGAGCGCTGGAACACGCGGCGGCCGGGCATACTCCGCGTGGCTTTCGGGAGCAGTTGCGCCGGGCCGCGAAGAACGGGATCGCCATCGCCGTTATTGCCGAACTGAAAAAAGCGTCGCCGTCGAGAGGTTTGATTCGCGCGGATTTCAGACCGTCTGAACTTGCGCGCGATCTTGAACAAGCAGGCGCCGCCGCACTATCGGTGTTGACCGACGAACAATTTTTTCAAGGTTCGCTGGACTATCTTCGCGCGGCTTCGTCCAGCAGTGCTCTTCCCTGCTTGCGCAAGGATTTCATTGTCGATGAATTGCAGATCGTCGAAGCCAGGGCAAACCGCGCCGACGCCATTCTGCTGATTGTCGCCGCACTGGATAAAAAAGAGCTGGTATCTCTGGCCGCGGCCGCAAGGTCTCACGGTCTCGACGTTTTGTGCGAAGCTCATGATGAAGCGGAGCTGCAACGCGCGCTCGATGCCGGTTGCGACCTGATCGGTATCAACAGCCGCAATCTGCGCACCTTCGAAGTGGATCTCGGAACCGCATTTCGGCTGGTGGACAAAATGCCCGCGTCCTGCGTCCGCGTAGCCGAGAGCGGAATTCAATGCGGGGCGGACATAGCCCGGCTGCGATCGGCGGGCTACGAGGCGTTCCTGATCGGCGAGTCGCTGATGAAAGCGGAGCGGCCGGGCGAAGCGCTTGCAAAGTTGCTGGAAGAGGCAAGAATAGTGGTCACTAGGTAGTTGATTTCACTGAGAAGTGATAGCTGAGAGCTGACAGCTGCTCTTATGACTTGGATCAAGATCTGCGGGATGACGAACCTCGACGACGCGCGCGCCGCCACCGATGCGGGCGCGAACGCGCTGGGTTTTATCTTCTATGCGAAGAGCCCACGCTACGTCACTTTGGAAACCGCGTGCGCGATTGTCGCCAAGGTGCCGCAGCACATGGAAAAAGTCGGCGTTTTCGTCAACGAGAGCGTGGAGCACGTGCGTGACACGGCGAAGGAGTTAGGTCTTACCGCCGTGCAGTTGCATGGCGAAGAGAGCACGGAATTCAGCCGCGAGCTCTTCCATGGACTTGCCAACCAGGAGTTCACCAACGGATCCTCCCGCCCCATGATTTTCCGCACCTGGCCAGCCAAGATTTTCGACGCGCCCGCTGAGCAATCGGTCGGGTGGGATCCGGTTGCGGCGGGACTGGTCGAACCCGACGAGGCTTACAAGGGGAAACGGGTCCACAAAATCCACGTCGCCAAAAACGGCGATCTCTTTCTTGAAACCCACGGCTTCCGCCCCGGCGTCGTGTCGGGAGTTCTACTCGATTCCTCAACGCCGCAAGAACGCGGCGGCACCGGGCAGCCGTTCGACTGGGAACGCGTGCAGCCCTGGGCCGGAATCATCAACAGCATCAGCAAGTTGATCGTCGCTGGCGGCTTGCGTCCCGGCAATGTGCAGGAGGCGATCCACCTGCTTCATCCCTGGGGCGTGGACGTTTCCTCCGGCGTCGAAAGCGAGCCCGGCAAAAAGGATTCCCGAAAAATCCGCGCTTTTGTCCAAGCCGTGCGGGCCATGGAAGAGGCCAATTGAAGATGGCAACGGCGACCGCAAGGAAAACCTTGGGCGGACAAGATTCACGAAAAGCCGCGACTGCCGGACGTTTCGGCGTTTACGGCGGCCGCTACGTTCCAGAAACGCTGATGGCCGCGCTCGACGAACTGGAGCGTGAGTACGAAAAAGCAAAACGCGATCGCAAGTTTCAGCAACGCCTCGACCTGTTGCTGAAGACCTATGCCGGACGCCCCACGCCGCTGTTTTTCGCCCGCCGGCTGACCGCGAAACTTGGCGGCGCGAAAATCTATCTCAAACGAGAGGATCTGCTCCACACCGGCGCACACAAGATTAATAATTGTCTCGGGCAGGCCTTGCTCGTCGAGCGCATGGGCAAGCACCGTGTCATTGCGGAGACCGGCGCCGGTCAGCATGGCGTCGCGACGGCTACGGTTTGCGCTTTGCTCGGCTTCGAGTGCGTGGTCTACATGGGCACCGAAGACATGCGCCGCCAGGAGCTCAACGTCTTCCGCATGCGTCTGCTGGGAGCGGAGGTTCGCGGCGTCGATTCCGGTTCGCGCACCCTCAAAGACGCCATCAACGAAGCCATGCGCGACTGGGTCACCAACGTGCGCACTACGCATTACCTGCTGGGCAGCGTGCTGGGAGCGCATCCCTATCCGACCATGGTCCGCGACTTCCATCGCGTCATAGGACGCGAAGCCCGCGCGCAGATTCGTAAGGCCGAAGGCAAGCTTCCGAACGTGATCATCGCCTGCGTCGGCGGAGGATCGAACTCCATCGGCATCTTCTACGACTTCCTGAAGGACAAGAGGGTCGAGCTTATCGGAGTCGAGGCCGGCGGGCGCGGCTCGGCGCTTGGAGAGCACGCAGCACGCTTCCGCGGCGGCTCGCCGGGCGTGCTGCAGGGGACTTATTCTTACGTGCTGCAGGATGCGTCCGGGCAGATCGCGCTTACGCACTCCGTGTCTGCCGGGCTCGACTACCCGTCGATTGGGCCCGAGCACGCCATGCTCAAAGATACAGGGCGCGCCCAATACGTTCCCGCCTCTGACGCTGAAGCACTTGCAGCGACTGTGCTGCTGGCTCGCACCGAGGGCATTATTCCAGCGCTCGAATCCGCGCATGCGGTTGCTGAAGTGATTAAGCGCGCTCCGAAGATGAAGAAGTCGGAAATTGTGATTGTGAACATTTCTGGGCGTGGCGACAAAGACGTCGGGATTTTGCGGGAAAACCTGAAGCTGGATTAGCGAGCTGAGGACGATGTTTCGTCAGCTCTGACTTGGTCAGGTGGTCTGCGTCGCAGCGCCCAACTTTAGAAACGCGCAGGATACTGGTGCATTGCAACCGCTAGACGGAGGTGCTCGCCATGTTTGAGCGTTCGCAATTGGATAGTCCATGGAAATGGAAGGTGTCTCCACGCATTGTCCCTTGGGTTGGGCTACCGGGAGCGTTCTCGGTCGGACTACTGACTGGTGTACTGTGGGCTGGTGCACTGCCATTTGACGCGTTTAGGATCGCGTGTCTCGTCGTTTTGGTGGGTTTTACGATTCTGTCGGTCTTTGTGTTCAACCAGCGATCAAAATCACAGCGTCCGTCGGGCAATCTGGAAACGCGCGACTCTGCTTAACGGCATTTACAGCAACTACCCGAACCGCCGGTTGTGAGATAACCTCTAGTTCGATCTTCATGCCTTGTCATTTCGAAAATAAGCCCGCCCTCGTCGCCTACGTGACCTGCGGCGACCTCGACCTCGCCATGAAGGCTGCTCTATTTCGACGCCCCCAGCGCCTGTTCCAGAGTCAAGCGAATGAAACGTTGATAGGGCAGGCCCGCGCGGGCCGCCCGCTCGCGCACAGCGTCGTAAAGCTCCTCGGACAAACGCAGATTGATCGACTTGTCTTTACGCTTGATCTCGAACCGCACCATCTGCGCTCCCGAAAGGTCATATTGCGACAGGTCAGCTCTGTCGACGAAGGCCGCTGCTGCACGGTCGCTCTTAAAGGTCGGGATTTTCTTTTTCATAGATCTCGATCTCCTTCTTGTGCATGTACCGGGCGCTGATCGGCCGGATCAAAAGTTCATCGCCCTTGCGCCGCAGCGTGAATATGATAAACACGCCGCGCCCTTTATCCGTTCGTCCGATCGCACGCAAACGCTTTTCACGCTGCGAATGGGCCGCGTCCGGAAGAATAGCCAGCGGACGCGCAAAAAGGCCCTCGATAACGGCGATGGAAAGCCCGTGTTTCTCGCATTTGGCGCGGTTGCCCCTGTCCCAGTCGAAGCCATCCGCCTGCAACATCACAATGGATGATATGCAATTGTATATACAAATGTCAATAGCTAGATTCCCGCCGGGATGCACAGCCTAGGCGCGCCCCCTGTCCAAACCGCCGTTTATGAGATATTTCTATTGGACCTACATGCCCTTTCATTTCGAAAACAGACCCGCGCTCATCGCCTACGTAACCTGCGGCGACCCCGATCTCGCCACCACGCGAGAGGTCATCCTCGCAGCCATCGATGCCGGTGCGAGCGTAATTGAGCTGGGTGTGCCTTTCAGCGATCCGCTGGCCGATGGCCCGGTCATCCAGCGCGCCAGCGAACGCGCGCTTAAACACGGAACGTCACTGCAGAATGTGCTTACGCTCGCCGCTGAAATTCGCGAGCATTCGCAATCCGTCGGGCTGGTGATTTTTTCCTACCTCAATCCTATCTTGCGCATGGGCCTCTCGAAGTTCTGCCAGGTGGCGCGGCTGGCGGGGATTGACGGAACGCTGATCACCGATCTCCCCGTCGAAGAATCCGCTGAATATCTACGCGAGGCGCGCAAGCATGACCTGGCAACCATTTTTCTGGCGGCGCCCACCTCGACCGACCAGCGTCTGAAGTTGATTGCGCAGGTTTCGACTGGATTTATTTATGCGATCTCGCGCACCGGCGTCACCGGCGCCCGTCAGCAAATGACCGGAGACGCCGAGACTCTCGTCAAGCGTATCCGCCGTTTCACCAAGCTTCCCATCGCCGTCGGCTTCGGAATCTCAACTCCCGCGCAATTCGCGGCGGTCGGTAAATTCGCCGAAGGCGCGGTTGTCGGCAGCGCCATCGTGCACGCCATCGAACAAAATCCCGGACGAGAAGCTGTGACTGTGGCAGAATTCGTAAGATCGCTCGTAGCTAGCGGCTCGTAGCTCGCAGCTCGCAGCTCAATATGGACATTTCCGACTGGCGCAAGAAAGTCGACGAACTGGACCGCAAACTAGCGGCGCTGCTCAATGAGCGCGCGGCCGCGGTGGTGGAGATTGGACGGTTGAAACGCAACACCGGAATACCCATTTACGAACCCGACCGTGAACGCGAGGTGATCGCCAATGTGCACCAGAGCAGTACTGGGCCCTTAGCCAAACGCGATCTGGCGCAGATTTACGAACGAATCATCGACGTGATGCGCAGCATCCAGAAGCACGAAATTGTTCCCGACGACGGACCTGCGGGCCACGACACCGAAATAGATTCGCACTACGAGGACTAGCACCTTCAGCCACGCGGCCGCGCAGTTTTCAGCCGGCTCCGATTGGCCAAAACGAGCGCACTCATGATCGTCGCAATGCAAGATTCGGCCAGTGAAGATCAGATCCAGCGGGTGATCGATCAACTGGTTCATTTCGGCTTTGAGGTTCACCGTTCCACCGGAGCGCGGCAGACCGTTCTCGGCGGAGTCGGAGTTCCCCACGATTTCGACACCCGCGAAGTCGAAATGATGGCGGGAGTGCAGGAAGTTCACCGCATCACTTCGCCTTACAAGCTGGCGGGGCGCAACTTTCGTCCTGAAGGGACGGTAGTCAAATTCGCGAATGGGATTGAAATTGGCGGCAAGAAGATTGTCGTCATGGCTGGGCCCTGCTCGGTCGAATCACGCGAGCAACTGTTCACCGTTGCCGACTTGATCACCAAAGCGGGAGCACGCGTGCTTCGCGGCGGCGCCTTCAAACCTCGCTCCTCTCCTTATTCGTTTCAGGGGCTCGGCCTTGACGGGCTGAAATTGCTGCGTGAAGCGGGCGATCATTTCAAATTGCTGGTGATCAGCGAAGTCATGGAGATTTCGCAGATCGAGGTGATGCAGCCTTATGTGGACATTTTCCAGGTGGGCGCGCGCAACATGCAGAACTTCAACCTGCTGCGCGAACTGGGCAAGGTCCGCAAGCCGGTGCTGCTGAAACGCGGGATCGCCGCCACCATCGAAGAACTGCTGTGCTCGGCGGAGTACCTGCTCGCCGGCGGCAACTACGAAATCATTCTGTGCGAGCGCGGCATCCGTACGTTCGAAACTTATACGCGCAACACCATGGATATTTCCGCGATCCCGATCATTCACAAACTTTCGCATCTACCCATGACGGCCGATCCCTCGCACGGCACCGGGCGACGCGACAAAGTTGCTCCCATGGCGCTTGCATCCGCCGCCGCTGGCGCCGACGCCATGCTCATCGAGGTTCATCACCAGCCGGACAAAGCGCTTTCCGACGGTGCGCAGTCGCTTTACCCGGAACAGTTTGCCGAGTTGATGGATCAGCTCCGCATGATCGCGCCTGCGGTGGGACGCGAGATCGCGTAAACGGCTGTCTAGCCTTTTGTCCAACGAGGTGAAGTGGCATGAAGATAAGTTGCTCGGTGTTGATCCTTCTGCTGGCCGGCGCGGCTTTTGCTCAAGAAAAGCTGACCGGAAGCAAAGCTTCGCAAGATGTCAGCCTCCAGGATTTGGAATTCATCTCCGGCCATAGTCGCGGCGATCTCGACGGCGGCATCGCCGAAGAGCTCTGGAGCGAGCCCTCAGGCGACAGCATGATGGGCGTATACCGGGAGGTGAAGGACGGGAAGATCCAAATGTATGAGATGATGACGATCGAACAGACTGCCAAAGGTCCCGTGCTTCGGCTGAAACATTTCAATGCTGGTCTTGAAGGATGGGAGGACAAGACTCAGGTCTGGAACTTCCCGCTCGTCCGCTTTGCCTCGGGAGCGGCAGTCTTTGAGAACCCAGATAAGGGCATCCGGATCGGATATCGCCTCGCGGAAACTGGTGTTCTCGAAGCTACCGTCGAGCACACGGGTGCGAAGAAGGAAGTCTTCCGGTACAAGCATTCCTCTGACTGATGCACTTCAAGCAAGTCACCATCATCGGAACCGGCTTAATCGGAGGCTCGCTTGGCCTCGCGCTGAAGAAACGCCGGCTTGCTGGACGAATCATCGGGTGCGATCGCGTTCCGGCGTTGGAGAAAGCTGAGCAATGCGGCGCCATTGATTCGGGGACGGCCAATCCCGCCGACGCCGTGCGGGGCAGCAACCTGGTGGTGCTGGCGACGCCGGTGATTCCGATTCTCGACCTGATCGGGCGGCTCGGTCCAGCGCTGCCGCCGAAGACGCTGGTAACGGATGTCGGCAGCACCAAGGCAGAAGTTGTCGCGCGCGCTGCAAAATCGTTTGGACGACACTCTGGGAACAGATTCCTTGCCGGGCATCCCATGGCGGGCAAAGAGCACGCCGGGGTGGAGTTTGCGGATGCCGATCTTTTCGAAGGCTCGGCCTGGCTCTTCACGCCGCTGCCCGGGCAGAATGTTTACGCTGGACTGTGCGGAGAATTTATCCACTGCACGGAGAAGATGGGCGCCAAGATCGCGGTCGTCGATGCCGCCGATCATGATCGTTTCTGCGCATGGATCAGTCATCTGCCGCAGATGATTTCGATCGCACTGGCGGCGGCGCTGGTCGACGAATTTGGGCCTGACGCGCCCGTGCTCGACATCGGCGGACGGGCTCTGCGCGAGATGACCCGCATTTCCGGCAGTCCGTATTCGATGTGGCGCGACGTCGCCATCACTAACAAGAAGAACCTTTCCGATGTGCTGCAGAAGCTGGAACAGCGGCTGGCGCACATCCGCGAAAATCTGGATACGAAGCAACTGGCGGACGAATTCGAGCGCGCACACGAGTTGCGCAAGAGCAAGCCATCCCTTCCAACGAAGCCGTCGAGATCGCGGCGATAGAACATCCACCACGGAGGCACAGAGCCACAGAGAAAGAGAAATTCATTTCTGGTTCTTCTCTGTGTCTCTGTGACTCCGTTGTGGATTTTGGTTTTGACCTCTCTCCACGTCGTAATTTCCTATAGAATTCTCCTGCTATGCACAAAGTTGTCGCCAGCGCTGAAGAGGCGATCCGGGACGTGTTCGACGGAGCCACCATCATGGTGGGAGGATTCGGTTTGTGCGGGAATCCTGAGAACCTGATCCGCGCTCTTGCTCACAAGGGCGTCAAGAACCTGACCACCATCAGCAACAACGCCGGTGTCGACGGCTTCGGCGTCGGACTGCTTCTGGCCAATGGGCAGATCCGCAAGCACATCGGAACCTACGTCGGCGAAAATAAGCTGCTCGAACAGATGGTGCTAAACGGCACGGTGCAACTCGACCTGGTTCCACAGGGAACTTTTTCCGAGCGAATTCGCGCGGCGGGCGCCGGAATTCCTGCGTTCTTTACGCCCACCGGGGTTGGAACGGTAGTCGCTGAGGGCAAAGAAGCGCGGGAGTTTGACGGCCGCACTTATATCATGGAACTCGCGCTGCGAGCCGATTTCGCCTTTGTCAAGGCGTGGAAGGGCGACCGCTGGGGCAATCTCGTCTATCGCAAAACCGCGCGCAATTTCAATCCGATGATGGCCACCGCGGCCAAGGTCACCATCGCGGAAGTCGAACACCTGGTCGAACCTGGAGAACTCGATCCCGACATGGTGCATACGCCTAGCGTGTTTGTGAAACGAATCTTTGTGGGCGAGCTGTTTGAGAAAAGAATCGAGAAACGAACGGTGCGGAAAGCAGTCGTTGGTCGGTAGTCGTTAGTCGTTCGGAAATCGAAGATGTCCAAGGTTTGCCAACGACCAGCGACTAACGACCAACGACTCTTCTCCATATGCCCGAATTAGAATCGAAAACCATGTCAACTTTGCACAAAGCCCCAAAGGATACCGACAAACGCGAGCGCATCGTGAAGCGCATAGCCCGCGAATTGCGCGACGGATTCTACGTCAACCTCGGCATCGGGCTGCCGACGCTGATTGCCAATTATGTTCCGCCGGGGATGGACGTTATTCTTCAATCCGAGAACGGGATGCTCGGCATCGGGCCGTATCCGGTCGAAGGCACGGAAGACGCGGACCTGATCAATGCGGGAAAAGAAACGGTCAGCGAGATGGCGGGCACCGCTTACTTTTCGAGCGCTGATTCTTTCGCCATGATCCGCGGCGGCCATGTTGACCTTAGCGTGCTGGGCGCGATGGAAGTCGACGAACTGGGCAATCTTGCGAATTGGATGATTCCCGGCAAAATGGTCAAAGGCATGGGCGGCGCCATGGACCTGGTGGCGGGAGCGCGGCGCGTGATCATCGCCATGGAGCACGCGACCAAGGAGGGGCAGCCGAAGATCCTGAAGAAATGCACTCTGCCCCTGACCGGCGTAAAGGTCGTGGACACGATTGTCACCGAGATGGCCTACATCCGGGTCACGCCGGAAAGCTTGCTGCTCGAGGAGATTGCTCCCGGGTTGACGGTCGACGACGTCCAGAGAGCGACCGAAGCGAAGTTGCGGGTCAGTTCTGAGTTGAAGACGATGCAGGAGTGAAACCCGGTTCCGGGTCTCGTTCCCGGTCCTCGTTCCAGGTTCTCACGTTTGGGCGGGAGCTCACTCGTGCAGCACGACGTCCAGCAGAGTACTGCGAACTTCCAATCCTCCGTTGTAGTCGATGAAGCCCAGCTTCCTGAAGCGATTCATAAAGAAAGTAACGCGCGCGCGGGTGGTGCCGACGATCTCCGCCAATCCTTCATGGCTGATCCTTGGGAGCACAGGTTCCAATCTGTCTTCTTTGCCAAAACGAGTCAGCAGCAAGAGAGCGCGGGCCAGGCGTTTCTCGGCGGAATTGAAGAGTTGATCGACAAGGTCTGCCTGAATTTGGCTGTTGCGGACGACTAGAAACGCGACCAGAAGATCCGAGAACGCGTGTTCCTTGTGCAGCACATCGAGCATCACCTTCTTTTCAATTCTGAGCGCCGAACAGGGTGTAATGGCCAGCGCGGACGTTGTACGCAAAGGCTGGTCGGAGGTGATACAGCCTTCGCCCACAAAATCGCCTTCTGTCAGCAGCGCGACGGTGGCCTCTTTACCCTGCTTGGACACGACGGTGAGTTTCGCGCGTCCCTTTTGAATGTAGAAGACCGCATCCGCCGGATCTCCCTGGGCGAAGATCGCGCTGTTCTCGGGATAGTGCAGGATGGTTCTTCCGAAGCCGACTTTGGAAAGAAAGGCACGGACATCAAATTTCTTGACGTTCTTCTGAACTTTCTTCTGCACGTTCTTCTGAGCTTTGCGACGGGGCATGGCGACCTCCCAACGGCACCTCGCATGCAATCACCAGGATGACCCTACAGGTATGCTTCAGGCTAATGGTTACGTTGCATGAAAAGGAACCCATTGTCAACCGATAGTGTGCAATTTTGAACAGACAGGGCTGGGACGTTGCGGGACAATACCGGCACTTCTCCGAGGGTCGTTGGGGTTGTCCAAGCGACTGAAGACCAGCCAAGTGGGGTAGCTCAGCCTGATTGCGCCAAATATTCCCTTCCCCTTTTCTACGGCGAGGCTGGGCTACCCGGGTTGGGAGGCTTCCATGGGTCAAGCGTATCGAGCGCTGAAGCGAACGATCCTCTGCATCGATGATGATAGCGGTGTGTTGGGATATGAGAGAGCGCTGCTCGAGAGATCGGGCTATAGCGTTCTCACGGCCGAATCTCCGGAACAAGGACTAGCGCTGGCCATGATGTCTCGGCTTGATGCCGTGGTTCTTGATTACCACATGCCTGGAATGACTGGTCATGAGGTGGCGGCTGCGATCAAGAGTTGCCGGCCGGAAGTTCTGATTGTGATGTTTTCGGCAAGCGAGATCCCGGAAGAGACCCTCAGGCTGACCGATGCTGTCGTACATAAGTCGGACGCAATTACTGAGCTTCTACCAACGGTGGCGTACCTCTGCAATCGATCTTCGTCTTTGCCGTCCTGACGAACTCCGCGCCCAGCGGCGCGAGAAGACGATCACGATCCGGCATTCAAATTCTGGAAAGGCGAAACGGCGCGTTGAGCAAGCGCGCTGGGAGCATCACTACGGCCCAGACCAGGGCGAGCGCTCCGTGGACGGCGGTGCCCACCACTCGAAAGGGCAGCAACAGCAGCCATACGAATGGATAGAGGATCAGCGCTAGCAGGGCTACGGGCCAGCACAGTATGAAGAGCAAACACCAGAGCAGGAACGCTAGCATGGGGACACCTCCTCCTGAAATATGATACGCGGGCGGCGAGGAAAAAGTTCAGTTCTTAACCACAGGGGGCACAGGGGAACACAGAGGAAAACTCTTTGCCTGGGATCAATTCAATTGTTGGTTGAGAAAGAAGTTCCCCGCGCTCCTCTGTGTTCTCAGTGGTTAAGATTTGAGGTATTTCTGCAGAAATTGCAGGCTTCTTAGACCGGCGTCGCGCCAAATGGTTTGGTCCTCGAAGCCGTGTCCGACTGCGGGATAGATCTTGATTTCGTAGGGAATTCCCTTCTTCTCCAGCAACTTCTGCAACTTGTAGGCTTCGTCGACGGGGACGGTCGAATCGGCCTCGCCGTGCAGAATAAGCACGGGGCAGAGACGTCGCATGAAGAGGTTCATTTCTTTCGGCATGCCTCCGAAGAACTCGACTACGGCTTGCACGCGCGGGTCAATGGCGGAGTTGGCGAGCGAGAGGTAGGCTCCGAGGGAGAAGCCGAGCAGCGCGATGCGCTTGCCGTCCACTTGCGGCTGCGTTTCGACGAAGCTGATTGCGTCCCAGAGGGTTTTCATCCACAGCGGAAAATTGCGCATGATCGTCGGCTTGTCGGCGGATTCGGTGCCGGTGCGGTCAAAGTAATGGAGCAGGTAGACGGCGAAACCCTGTGCCGCTAACGTGCTGGCGTAGCGCTCCATGCCGGAGACATTGCCGCCGGCACCGTAGAGCGCTACTACGGCGGGAACGGAACCGTCAGACGGCGCGGGCAGGTAGGCGTCCAGGCGGATGGGCTTGTTGCCGCTCTGGAAGGTGAGTTCGGATTGGGAGACGGTCGACATCAAGGGTAGGTTCGAGGAGCTGCCGGGCTTTGCCCGGCGGCCGGACGAATGCGTCCGCCGCTACGTGAGCTGGCTGGACGCCTCCGCAAGTTCCAGTAGAGATTCTTCATAGGGGGCGTGGGCTATGCCTCGCTCGGTAATGATGGCGGTTACGTATTTTGCGGGGGTTACGTCGAAGGCTGGGTTCTCGATCTCGACTCCGTCGGGCGTCATCTGCTTGCCGGCGATGTGCGTTACTTCTCTCGGGTTGCGCTGCTCGATCGGAATCTTGCTGCCGTCGGGCGTGGCTAGGTCGACAGTGGAAATCGGCGCCGCTACGTAGAACGGGATGCCATGCTCTTTTGCCAGCACAGCGACCGTATATGTGCCGATCTTGTTGGCCACGTCTCCGTTGGCGGCGATGCGATCGGCGCCAACGACGATGGCTCCGATTTTGCCTTGCTGCATCATGACTCCAGCCATGTTGTCGGAGATGACGGTGGTGGGGATGCCATCTTTCATCAGCTCCCATGCGGTCAGGCGCGAGCCTTGCAGAAAGGGACGCGTCTCGTCGGCATAGACGTGAATCTTCTTGCCCGCTTCGACGGCGGCGCGGATCACGCCTAGCGCGGTGCCGTAGCCGGCGGTGGCTAGCGCTCCGGCATTGCAGTGGGTAAGAACGCCTCCGCTCGAGGGCATCAGCGTGGCCCCGTGGCGCCCCATGGCCTGGTTGGCGGCGATGTCTTCGGCGTGCATGCGCTGCGCTTCGTCAATCAGCGCTTGCTGAATCTGCGCGATGGGACGGATGCGAAGGGATTCAAATTTCTCCGTCATGCGCCGGATCGCCCAAAAGAGATTGACCGCGGTGGGCCGCGTCTGGCGGATGGTCTCGCAGATTTGGTCGAAGTCTTTTTTTAGATCAGCGCCGCTCTCGGCTTTGGAATTCTTCACGCCAAGGGCGATGCCCATGGCAGCGGCTACGCCAATGGCGGGCGCTCCGCGAACCACCATGTTGCGGATCGCGTCGGCGACCTGCTGGTAGGTGGTGCAGGTTACGTACACTTCTTCGGTGGGCAGCTTCGTCTGATCGATGAAGACTACGCCGGATTTGGTCCATTCCAGGGTTTGAATCATGAGTCGGTCGCTGGTCGTTGGTCGCTAGTCGTTTGCGGCTATGTGCTAACTGCTAAGTGCTCTTTCCTCACATCGGTTGCTGTGAAAATTGATATGAAATTTGCGGGCGCGGCGGCCTTTTCTACATTGGGGCGGCCGTGTGCATCCTGCCGTTCGACCAGGCACATGACGCCTACCACTTCGAATCCAAATTCGCGCGCCGCTTCGATGGCTTGCACGGTGGAAGAGCCGGTGGTGCAAACGTCGTCCACGATCACTACGCGTGCTCCTTTTTCGCGGAAGCCTTCGATGCGCTGGCCGGTGCCGTGCTGCTTCTCCGCTTTGCGAACCAGGAATCCGTTCAGCGTTCCACTGGTGACGGCTACGGCCACGACTATGGGATCGGCTCCCATGGTCAGTCCGCCGATGGCATCGGCTTCCCAGCCTTGCTCGCGAATGTCATCGAAGAAAACTTCGCCGACCAATTGTGCGCCGCGAGCGTCGAGAGTAGTGGTGCGGCAGTCGATGTAATAGTCACTGGTGCTGCCGGATGACAACTTGAATTCGCCAAGACGAAATGACTTTTGCGCCAGCAGTCTTAGTAACTCTTGTCGTGCAGTGGACATGAAAGTTCAGGTCTCAGGTCTTAGGTGTCAGGTCTCAGGGTATAGGGAACGGGCGACGACTGCCAACTCGACGTCCAGGTACACAAAGTGTGAAACACAAGCGCGGCTCGCGCTGAAGCCTGAGACCTGACACCTAAGACCTGAGACCTGCTTCACCGAGACCTGCTTCACTGATTCAGCTTCTCCAGATGGCGGAATCCGCCGGTAGCGGCGAACATGGCTACTGTGATGGTTCCGTTGTAGGCGATGTGGACGAGAAAGCCCGCGCCGACCGAATCTTTCTTGGCTCGCACTACTCCCAGGACCACGCCTACCAGAAATATCAAAAGCACCGACGCCCAGGAGTACCCATACTGAGCGGCATGCATCAGGCCGAATCCTAATGCCGATAGGCAAATTCCCAGGCCCATTCCGAAGCTACGCGCCAGAACAGGGTACAGGAATCCTCGGAAAAATATTTCTTCCAGCAGCGGTGCGAGAGTCACGGAGAAAACCGAAATCAGAATAACGGCGGTGTGGCGCTGGAGCAGATCCTCAAAAGGAGTCTCTCTAGGGAACGGAAGAAAGCGCTCCACGAACACAAAAACGATCTGCATCGCCAACCCCACGCCCAGGAACGGCCAGATATTCGCGGGCCAATTCCAATGCAGGGCTTTCCAGAAGCGCGGGCTGCCTCTCTCCTTGGTGACCAGGATGTACATGTAGCCGAGCAGCAACAGATAAGCCAGCATCTGGGCGACGATCAGTAGTTCAGGAAGACCACTGAGGCGGAGAGTTCGCGCTCTGAAGGTTGCGCCGGGCACAAGAACAAGCATGGCAAGACCGCAGGCGACGATGGAGATGATCGCCATAATCAAAAGACGAAAAACATCCAAACCGCTCCACGGCGGATCGGACGGTGTGTTGGAGACGAGCTCAATAGGTTGAAAGTCAGAAGGAAGACCGGCTGCGGCAAGCGGCACACGATCAGTGGTCTGTGGCTGTGACGTCGGGCCGTCGGGCATATCGTCAGGCGGAAGGCTCACGCTAGTTCCCCGGTGCCGGTGGGAGCGAGCACGTTTTTTGGTGAGCCGTTTTTCGGCGATCCATTTCTTGGCGATTCATTTTTCGCCGAACCGTTCTTCTCTGATCCGTTCTTTGCTGATCCATTCTTTACCGGCCCATTGAAATACGCGGTCAGCGCCTGGCCGGTGTAGGACTTTTTCACGCGCGCGACTTGTTCGGGCGTGCCCTGGGCTACGATGCGGCCGCCTTCTTCTCCGCCTTCGGGACCGAGATCGACGATCCAGTCGGCGTTGCGGATGACGTCGAGATTGTGTTCGATGATGATGACCGTGTTTCCAAGATCGGTGAGACGGTGCAGAACGTCGAGCAATTTGCGCACATCGTCGAAGTGCAATCCGGTGGTCGGTTCATCAAGCAGATAAAGCGTCTTCCCGGTTTGGCGTTTGCTGAGTTCGCGGGCGAGCTTAATGCGCTGGGCTTCTCCTCCCGAGAGCGTAACCGCAGATTGACCGAGATGAATGTATCCGAGGCCAACGTCGACCAGGGTCTGCAGCTTTTGCTTGACCTGCGGGATATTTTCCAGAATCTGGAGCACATCCGACACGGGCATTTCGAGCAGATCCGCGATGGAATAGCCGTTGTAGTGCACCGACAAGGTTTCGTGGTTGTAGCGGTGTCCGCCGCAGACTTCGCATTGCACGTAAACGTCAGGCAGAAAATTCATTTCGATGCGGCGCTGGCCCTCGCCCTGGCAGGCTTCGCAACGTCCGCCAGCGACGTTGAAAGAGAAGCGTCCGGGTTTATATCCACGCTCGCGGGATTCGGGCAGCATGGCGTAGAGGTCGCGAACCGCCGCGAAGATTCCGGTATAGGTTGCGGGATTGGAGCGCGGAGTGCGGCCGATAGGCGACTGGTCGATGCGAATGACCTTGTCGATCAACTCCGATCCGGTAATCGTTTTGTGCGTGCCGGGTTCCTCGCGCGAACGATAAAGCTGGCGGGCGAGCGCACGATACAGGATGTCATTGACCAGGGTCGATTTGCCGGAGCCGGAAACGCCGGTCACAACCGTCATCACGCCGAGCGGAAACACTACGTCGAGATTCTTGAGGTTATTTTCGCGCGCGCCGAGGATGGCGATGGCTTTGCCATTCGGGCTGCGGCGCTCGGAAAGCATGGCAATCTGCTGGCGTCCGGCGATGTAGGCGCCGGTCAGCGAAGCGGGCGAGTTCATGATTTCGGCGGGCGTTCCGCTGGCGACCAACTCGCCGCCGTGACGACCGGCGCCGGGGCCAAGGTCGATGACGTAGTCGGCGCGGCGAATGGTTTCTTCATCGTGCTCGACGACGAGCACGGTGTTACCGAGGTCTCGCAGGTTTTCGAGCGCGGCGAGAAGACGTCCGTTGTCACGGTGATGCAGACCGATGGAAGGTTCGTCGAGGACGTAGAGAACGCCGCGCAGCTTCGATCCAATCTGGGTAGCGAGGCGGATGCGCTGGCCTTCTCCACCGGAAAGTGTGGCGGCGGACCGCCCGAGCTGCAGGTAGCCAAGTCCGACACTGTGCAGGAATTCGAGGCGTTGGGTAATTTCGTGGGCTATGCGTCCGGCGATGGTCAGTTCCCTGCCGGTCAGCTTGATGTCGCGCGCAGCTTCGAGAGCGCGCGCAATCGGAAGGCTGGTGAAATCGGCAATCGACATGCCGTTCACTTTGACGGCCAGGCTTTCCGGACGCAGACGCTTGCCGTGGCACACCGAACATTCGGTGGCCGACATGAAGTCCATCAGATATTCGCGATAGGTATCGGAGGTAGAAGCTTCGAGATTCTGCTTGAGGTGGCCGAGAATCCCGAGAAAACCTGTTTTGCCACCGCGCTGCGGTTCGCCGTAGAGCAGCAGGTTCTGAATCTTGTCGGGAAATTTCTCGAAGGGCGTCGTCAAGTCGAAACCGTAGGCCAGGACAAGCAACTGCAAACTGCGCAGCAGATTCTGTGACGACGAACCGGGCCCCAGGCCGCCATCGAGCAACGGCTTCGACCAATCGACAATCACTTTGCCGGGATCCAAGTCGTAGCGGCTGCCGAGGCCGTGGCATTCGGGACAGGCTCCGTAGGAACTGTTGAACGAGAACGATCGAGGCTCAAGTTGAGGAACGCTGATGCCGCAGTCGGGGCAGGCGAGACGAGCGGAATAGAGTGTCTCGTCTCCGTTGACAACGGCCACCAGAACTAGACCACCGCCGAGTTTCATGGCCAGCCCGACTGAGAGTTCGAGGCGGTGTTCGATTCCGGGCTTCACCAGCAGGCGATCCACGACGACTTCGATGGTGTGGTTCTTGCGCTTGTCGAGCGCGAGGTCGTCCTCGAGGTTCACCAGTTCACCATCCACGCGGGCGCGGGAGAAACCGTGCTGGATGAGTTTCTCCATTTCTTTTTTGAATTCGCCCTTTCGACCGCGAACGATGGGCGCCATGATCATGACCCGGTCATCTGGCGTGAGCGACATTACGCGCTGGACGATTTGCTCAGCGGATTGGCGGGTGATGGGCTTGCCGCAATTCGGGCAATGGGGCACTCCGATGGAAGAATAGAGCAGGCGCAGGTAATCGTAGATTTCGGTGATGGTGCCTACGGTCGAGCGCGGACTGCGGCTGGTGGTTTTCTGCTCGATGGAAATCGCGGGGCTGAGGCCGTCGATGGAGTCGACGTCGGGGCGTTCCATCTGGTCGAGAAACTGGCGGGCGTAGGCGGAAAGCGTTTCCACGTAGCGCCGCTGGCCTTCTGCGTAGATCGTATCGAAAGCGAGCGAGGATTTGCCGGAGCCGCTCAGACCCGTAATGACCGTCAAGGTATTGCGAGGAATCTCGACGTCAATATTCTTCAGGTTGTGCTGGCGCGCGCCGCGCACGGAGATGCTGGTGATGGCCATTTAACACAAAACTTTATGGACTTCCGTAACGTGGACGGGTCCTAAGAAATGTTGGAGAGTGGAGATACGCAGTCCGATTCCCGTATCTTATTTGTTAACAGCGGCGGGGGTCAAATGCGGATATTGTCCTAAAGACGAGCAAAACATTTGCAGCCGCGCGATTTTAGAGGGTGACTGCGAGCAAGGGCCGGTAACGTGAGCACACTTTTCGTAGGTTTCTTAATCAGCAGCACCGCAATCCTAACGGTAATTCTGGGTGTATTTGGCGCGTATTGCGCGATTTGCGGGATATTGGCCGTTGTCAACCCCTCCCGACCGTCCAACGCTCTTCGGGCGTTGGTACCCCATCAAGGCCACGTCACCGGCGACTAAGCTCGCTCTTGAGGCTGCCCCGCGTATCTCCGATCCAACCCTGCTAGTGGAAAGCCGCGCGTCTCCCACGGTGCGACTCATCACGCGGTCAAGCTATTAGGGATCACCATCAGCGATTCGTACAAGGGATTCGTATCAGGGCATCGCTTCAGCGATGCCGAAAGCTGCCGGTGATCAGCCGCCCCTTTAAGGGTGGCTACTGTTGGGGCGGTTGCTGGTTAGGCGCGGCCGGCGGCGGCACCTGTCGCTTTTGGAGCATCTCCAGAATCTGCTCCGGGGTCTTCGGCCCGGCGTTGGGCTGGTTGGGATCTGGCTGCCCCTGGTCTTGGACATTGCCATTGGCGTTGGTGCCAGCCGAGTCGGGCTGCGCCGGTTGTCCCTGCTGGGCCTGATCGTCGGAGTTGTCGTCGGGACTATCAGAGTCGTCATCTTTATCTTCTTCGGCATTCGCCGGTTGCCCATTCCCAGGTTGTCCCGGCATCGCGGCAATGGCGGGCCGGCTGAAGGGCTGCGGCCGGACGATACCGTTGGGCGCCATCGTCCCCGGATTGCCCGGATTCGGGTTCGCGGCGGTCTGGCTATCTCCCGGCGACGAGGATTTAGCGATAAGCACCACGCTTGCAACAGCGGTGGGGTCCGAGCTTGAACCGAGCATCACGTAATCAAAACTAGAGCCGTTGAGCAATACGGCCATAACATCGCGTGGCGCTCCCGGGCCGAGGTGAGTCACCACTCGCTCGCTGGCGGCAGAGCCTTGAGGAATCTCAATCGAAGCCCCGGTGAGCCTACGCACATCGCGCAGGATTTCGCCTAAAGTCGAATTCTGAGCCGAGATCGTGAGCAGGCCGCCCTCGAAACTGACCGTCGCTTTGGTGGCCGGAATCTGGTCCATCGGCAACTGACTCAGCGGACCGCTCGGAAGCGGCGGAAGGACGACTGGTTTCTGGGCCTTCTTATGGGCCTTGTGGTGCGGGGCGGTGGTCGGCGCGGCGGTCTGGGCGGGAAGGCCCGGCGCGAGCAAGGCTGGGGCTGCCAGCACGAGCCCCACAGCAATCCATTGGCGTGTGCGCGACATTGGAATAAGAATAAGAATATGCCCTTTTCCGCGAGCGGTTGCCGGTTCTGCAGCCGCTGCTTCCCTGCCTGATCTTACCACCGCTTATAGAACGCCGGACGGTCTGATTTCTTGCGATTTTGATTACGAATGTCCCATGGCAGGTACATCCTTTGCAAGCACTTAGACTGTCCTCGGCTTTACAGTTTGCTGAAAACTCGAGTTTCGTATCAGGGCATCGCTATAGCGATGCCGCATGTTCTTTGACTTCAGATGCCCCTTTAGGGGCTGGTCACGGAAGACCGAGTTTTTCAGCACTCTGTCTAACTGCGCGTAGAATGCGAGCGGAGGCTTTGGCTTTTGGATACGGCTTCGGAACCCGTGTTCCGGAATCTCCGGCGCTCCCGGCAATGGCTGTGGCTGGCGCTGCTGGTGGCAACGGCCTGCGCCCATGCGCAGACTTGCCAGGGCGCCGCAGATATGGATAATTCCGCACGAACCGGGCTCGAAGGCGCGGCGAAGCGCTATTTCGAGATGTCGGCGCGCGGCGATACCGCTGCCCTGCGGCAGAACTCCATCGCCTCCGTGGCAGCAAGTTTTGCTGGAATCGAGGCTGCCGTCAAAGAGAACCAGGCCGCCTTCGCTGGTGCAAAAGCGACGGTTCGGTCGCCTTTTCTACTGACCACCGATAGCGCGGAACCGCTGACGCGTGCTGAATTTCTGTGCGGCGTATTTGGGAAGTCGGGTCAGACGAAGGATAGCGCGGTATTTGTCCTGAATAATCTGCCGCCCGGCAAGTACGGCGTCACTATTCTCGACGTGAGCGGCAGCCAGGCGGCAATGACGCTGACGCTGATACTGCAGCAGGCAGGCGCCGACTGGAAGCTGGCAGGTTTTTTCGCCAAGTCCTTACAGGCATCCGGACACGATGCCGCATGGTTCACCCAGCGCGCCCGCGACTTCAAGGCTATGGCTCAGAATCACAATGCGTGGCTGTATTACCGCGAGGCAATTGCCCTGTCTTCTCCAGTGGACTTCATGAGCACGTTGGCCACCGACAAACTGTACGATGAAGCCCGGGCAACGCAACCGGTCGATATGCCCGCTAACGGCAACACTGTGGATATGACCGCGGGAGGCAGGATTTATCATTTGACTGAAATTTTTCTGCGGTCCGTGGGCAACGATCTAGACGTGGAAGTAAATTATCAGGCCGCGGATGTATCGAACACAGCACACACGTATCAGGAAAATACGGCCCTGATTAAGGCGCTGGTGGCGAAGTTTCCGGAATTTGGCGACGCATTTGCCGGAGTGGTGGCACGAGCCGTCGATCCCTCCGGCCACGACTTTAGTTCGCTCATGGCGATGAAGGACATCAAGTAAGAATCAATGACTCACTGCTTTCCCCAGCTTTCCCCAGTTGCCTTCTCCATCCCGCGGGACTAGTATTTTTCAGGGTCATTTCGCCGCAACCAACTTCTATCACTCGATTTCGTTCCAAGAAGGAGGATGTATGGGAATTGCAGTTTCGCCAATCCAGATTGATTCACGGGTCAGCGACTTCATCGCGAAGCCGCGCAAAATGCTGATCGACGGCAAGTGGGTAACTGCCGTCTCGGGCAAGACTTTCCCAACCTATAACCCGGCTACCGGCGAAGTTCTGGCGCAGGTCGCGGAAGGCGATCGGCAGGACATTGACCTGGCTGTGAAAGCCGCGCGCAAAGCATTCGACAGCGGCCCCTGGTCGCGCATGACGGCCTCCGACCGCGGCAAGCTGGTGTGGAAGCTGGGCGACTTGCTGGAAGAGCACATCGAAGAATTCGCGACCCTGGAAACACTTGATAACGGCAAGCCGCTCACCGTGGCGCGCGCCGCCGATGTTCCGCTGGCCGTCGATATGTTCCGCTACATGGCGGGATGGGCGACCAAGCTCGAAGGCACAACCATTCCGCTCTCGGTGCTGTATACGCCTGGCGTAAACTACCACGCTTACACGCTGCGCGAGCCGGTGGGCGTCGTGGGCCAGATTATCCCGTGGAACTTCCCGCTGCTGATGGCGGTGTGGAAGCTGGCGCCGGCGCTGGCCTCGGGATGCACGGTGGTGTTGAAGCCGGCCGAGCAGACGCCGCTCTCGGCGCTGCGTCTGGGCGAGCTGATTATGGAAGCCGGATTCCCGGATGGCGTGGTCAACATCGTCCCGGGATATGGCGAAACGGCGGGCGCTGCGCTCGCGGCGCACGATCTGGTCGATAAGATTGCGTTTACCGGATCGACGGAAGTGGGCAAGCTGATTGTGCACGCGGCCACCGGAAATCTGAAAAAAGTCTCGCTCGAACTCGGCGGCAAGTCACCGAACGTCGTGTTCAAAGATGCCGACCTGGACACCGCAATCGGCGGCGCGGCCAGCGCCATCTTTTTCAATCATGGCCAGTGTTGTTGCGCCGGGTCGCGGCTCTACATCGAGCGGCCGGTCTTTGATCGCGTGGTGGAAGGGGTGGCGGCGCAGGCGAAAAAGATCGACGTGGGATCGGGTCTGGAACCGAAAACGTCGATGGGTCCACTCGTCTCCGAAGAGCAGTTGCAGCGCGTCTGCAACTATCTGGAGATCGGCCTTTCCGAAGGTGCGACCGCAGTGACAGGCGGAAAGAAGCTGGGCAACAAGGGATATTTTGTTGAGCCCACCGTGCTGGTGAATACGAAAGACAACATGCGGGTCGTGCAGGAAGAAATTTTCGGGCCGGTGGTGGCGGCGATTCCATTCGACAATCCAGAAGAGTTGCTGCCTCGGGCGAACGATTCCATGTACGGACTGGCGGCGGGCGTCTGGACAAAAGACGTTACCAAAGCGCACCGGACAGCAGCGTTGCTGCGCGCCGGAACGGTCTGGATCAACTGCTACAACATCTTCGACGCGGCGCTGCCCTTTGGCGGCTACAAGCAGTCGGGCTGGGGACGCGAGATGGGCAAGGACGTTCTCAATCTCTACACCCAGACCAAGGCGGTGTGCACGCGGATTTAGTCTGGACGACGAGAGGAGTCATGCGGTGGAGCGACGGGCGTCTCGCCCGTCCGGCACTATAGTGGCCGGGCAAGGGCGCCCGGCGCTCCACCATTCTTTTTGAAGCGTGGTCTTCGGTTTTGGTTTTGATTCTTCCTGACAGCTGAGAGCCGACGGCTGATGGCTGGTTTTGGAGGCGCGGGTGAGAATCGAACTCACGATAGAGGTTTTGCAGACCTCGGCCTTACCACTTGGCTACCGCGCCCTCATTCACTTCTAAAACGAAAAGCCCTCGCCAAGGCAGGGCTTCTAGAAACTGGAGCGGGAGACGGGATTTGAACCCGCGACTTCGACCTTGGCAAGGTCGCACTCTACCACTGAGTTACTCCCGCTCGTCTTGTTAAGTATAAACGACCCCGTCCCAAGGGAGCAAACTTGGCATTTACCGGGTTGTGGCTCAGTCTCAAAAGGTTTGTCATCCTGAGCGAAGCGAAGGACCTGCTGTTTGCCGGCAGCAATCGCGCGTTTGGCTCGCCTATAAATTTCTACTCTTCGGTCCCGAATCTCTTCAGATCCTCCGGTCCATCGGTCAACGCGACCGCCTCTTTGCCCTGCACCAGCTCCCGGATGCTCGCCACCACATCAGGATTGGCCAGAGTCGTGATATCTCCCGTGTTCATGTTGTTGGAGAGGGCGGCGAGAACACGGCGCATGAGCTTGCCGGAGCGGGTCTTGGGCATATCCGGAACGATGTGGACATGCTTCGGACGGGCAATCTTGCCAATCATGGTTTCAATGACCTTGTTGACCTTGTCAATGATCTCCTGACTGGCCTGTACGCCCGGCTTCAGGGCGATATAGACCTCGGGGACGCGGCCCTTGATCTCGTCCGCCACCGGCACCACGGCTGCTTCAGCCACCTCTGGAACGGTCAGACACGCGGACTCGATTTCCTTGGTGCCCAGTCGGTGGCCGGCCACATTGATGACATCATCGACTCGGCCGAGAATGCGGAAATAGCCGTCGGCGGCCAGCACCGCTCCGTCCGCTGCAAAATATGGCCAGTCACGCCAGTCCTTGCTGCTGCGATTCTTGCAGTATTTTGCGTAGTACTGGGTAACGAAGCGGTCGTGTGAACCCCAAATGGTTTGCATGATTCCTGGCCACGGATTCCGGATGCAGATGTTGCCTGCCTTCCCGGATCCAGCCACGACCTCCTGCCCATTTTCGTCAATAATCACCGGATAGATTCCCGGCACGCCCGGGCCCGCGCTTCCCGGCTTCATGGGATCGAGCGCCGGCTTGGTGCTGCAGAGGAATCCTCCGTTTTCGGTTTGCCACCAGGTGTCGACGATCACTGCCTCACCTTTGCCCACGGTTTCGTGATACCAACGCCAGACCTCGGGCTCGATGGGCTCTCCCACGGTGGTCATATGCTTGAAATGGTAGTTGTACTTGTCGGGTTCATCGTGGCCGGACTTGCGCAACATGCGAATCGCCGTGGGCGAAGTGTGGAAGATGTTGACATCCAGGCGCTCGGCGATTCTCCACACCCTGCCCGCGTCCGGGTAGGTCGGAACACCCTCATAGATCACACTGGTAGC
>DATFZT010000209.1:0-45494 GCA_035314185.1 Terriglobales bacterium | reverse complement strand
ATCAGCTTGCGCAGCTTGGCTTCCGGACACACCGCCGCCACCAGCTTGTCGTAAGGCACCGCGTAATAAATCAAATCGTCGCGCACCTTATCGAGCGCCAGCGGCTCGTCATAGAGCACCGCCGCGCCCGCCCCAAGCGTCTTCACGTCGTCCTGCGCCGTCTCCCCATTCATCGCAATCAGCAGGTCAATTTCTTTCTTGCGCGCGATGTAACCCTCTTTACTGGCGCGAATCGTAAACCAGGTCGGCAGCCCCGCAATGTTCGAAGGAAACAGATTCTTCCCCGAAATCGGCACGCCCATCTGGAAAATGCTGCGCAGCAAAACTGTGTTGGAACTTTGCGACCCCGAGCCATTCACCGTAGCAACCTGAATGCTCATGTCATTAACAACACGCCTTCGCCCCATTTGGCCGGACAATTCCTGGGGCACAACATCCGTAGTGGCCATCCCTATACCTTTCTTGTCTAAATCGTGCAATGCGTTGACCGGGCAAACCCCATTCGCCCGGAAGTTTAGCGGAGTGAAGAGTGAAAACTCTTTATTATACGCGTCTGAGTGCGGTGGGAGTAATCAGAACGGTAACAGGCGCAGCACGAAAGATAGAAGATACCCGAATAGAAATCCGTCATACGCCGCTTCGCAACGCGCATGCAGCGCCAGAAGCGTCCAGTTCTCACCGCGGCGCGGACGTCAGACTCTTTCCCGCCTCCAGGAACGAACCCAGGTTCGTCTTGTCGATCAGGGCAGAACCGGTATCCACGAAACTGGGAACGGGCGCATAAATGTCCTTCGACCAGTCCGCTCCCAGCGCCGGCGGCTTGTGATGATAAAGAGTGTCCAGCATTTGCATGCCGACGTAGCCCATGGTGTACGGCTTCTGCGCGATCGTGGCCGCGATCTTCCCCTTCTGTATCCAGTCGAGCGTCTCCGGATCGGTGTCCATCGCCATAACCACCTTGCCGGTCACGCCATAACGATCGAGCAGTCCGGCGACCTCTTTGCCCGATTGCGCCTCCAGGCAGACAAAGGCGTCAACTTTGTCTTTCTCCTTGCCGATAATTTCCGTGGTGGTATCAAAAGTAATTCGAGGATCGCCTTGGATATCGACCACGCGCGTGATCTTGATGTTCGGCGAACGGTCGAGCGCGTCTTTGTAGCCGCGCTGGCGATCCTGCAGATTGGGCTGCGCGGGCATAGTGAAAATAACCACGTTGCCTTTGCCCTTGAGTTCCTGCGCCAGGCGTTGCCCTCCCGCGAAGCCTGCCTCGTAGCTGTTGGTGCCGATAAAAAAGAGCCGCTTGCTGGCCGGTGCATCCGAGTCCATTGTGATTACCGGGATGCCCGCAGCCACCGCCTTGTCGATGCTGTCCTTGAGCAGAGCGGGATCGGTGACGCCCAACAATATGCCCGCGGCTTTCTTCTGCACCGCCTGATCCAGAGCGTCGCGCTCCGCCTTGGGGTCGTAGGTTTGCGGGCCGACGAAATCAAACTTGATCTTCATCCCCTCCGCAGCCTTGGAAAACCCGGCGCCCGCAGCCCGCCAATAAGGCACCTGCAGGTTGGCCGCCACGAAAACGAAATATTCGTCGGAGTCGTGCGCCGAGCCACAACTGAGAAAAGCCGCCAGCAGAGCGGCAACACAAGCACAGTGGAAGAGCTTATGCGAGAGGAGCATCAGATCCTCCTGTGAACCAACTACTGAATTGAGATCAGCGGAAATGCCAGAGTCCGATGAGAACCTCAGCGAGTGGATTGTAAACGACGGGTCCGCTGAAGGCCAGAGCGCTGCCGCACGGGCGGTTTAGATAACCGCATCGGCGATAATAGAAAGATGACGGCTCCCCCTAAACGCAATGCCACCGGCAACAGCGCTGCCGTTGGAAAAAGAAACGCTGGAGAAAAGAGCGACGGCCCGCAAACCTGCAACGTGGCTCTCCTCGGCTTCGGCACGGTCGGAAGTTCGGTGGCGAGAATTCTTTGCGAGCGCTCGAACACCCACCTGCGCCTGACCCACGTCCTCAATCGCAACGTCGCCCGTAAAAAAGTCGACTGGCTTCCCTCCTCGGTGCTGTGGACAGAGAGTATTGACGACGTTCTATCTTCCAACGCGGATATCGTGGTCGAAGTAATGGGCGGCCTGCAGCCGACCGAAGACTGGATCCGGCGCGCCCTCACCTCAGGCAAATCCGTAGTCACTGCCAACAAGCAGTTGATAGTGCGCTCTGGACTCGAATTGATCAGCCTGGCGCGCCAGATGAACCAGCAAATCCAGTTTGGCGCGTCCGTAGCGGGCGGCGTGCCCGTGATTTCTGGATTGCACGATGGACTGGGCGGCGACGAACTGTTCAAGATTCGAGGCATTCTCAACGGCACCTGCAACTACATTCTCAGTCAGATCGAAGCCAACGGCATTCCCTTTGCCACCGCTCTGCGGGAGGCGCAAAAGCTGGGCTTCGCCGAGGCCGATCCCACCGAAGACATCGACGGCCTCGATGCGCGCGCCAAGCTCGCCATCCTGGCCCGAGTCGGATTGCATTGTAACGTCAGACCCGAGAGTATCGTGGCGCGTTCGATTTCACCCATCGACGCCGTTGATTTTGAATACGCGAACCAACTAGGTTGCACGATTCGTCAGATTTCATGTGCCGAGTTGATGCCAGAATCGAAAAGTAAAGCGACCCAGTTGTTTGCCGCCGTCCAGCCGGCGCTAGTCGAACTCGCATCGCCCTTGGCGCGCGTGGAAGGCAGCCAAAACCTGGTGGTAGCCACTGGAAAGTACGGTGGCGAAACCGTTTTCGGAGGCCACGGCGCAGGCGGACATCCAACCGCGGTCGCCGTCGTCTCCGACATTCTGGCCATCGCTCGCTCCAGGCAAGCGACCATAACAACAACGCCAACCAGCAACGCCGGACAGCCCGCCGAGACAACCCCGACCGTCACCGCCGACTTCACCGCCAAGCACTATCTGCGCTTTCTGGTGAAGGATCGCCCGGGCATCATCGCCAGCCTCGCCACCATTCTTTCCCAGAGCGGCATCAACATCGATTCAGTGTTGCAGAAACCCGGCTGCCCGAAATCGCATCTGCCCTTTCTGATTACGCTCGAGGAATGCAGGGCCTCGCTGGTGGAGGAGGCACTACAACAGATCAACTCGCTCGATTTCCTGGTGCAGCCCTGTTTGCATTTGCCGATTCTCTAGAAGCTCGTTGAAGATTTCAGCAATTGTCATCCCGAGCGTAGCGAGGGATCCGCAGTTTGTCACCAGGGTAAGTAACAGCCGCGAAGCGGCAGAACAGGAAAGTCCGGCACGTGAGTGCCGGGAAGCCTGCGGCGCGACAAATCGAGTCCCGCAAGGGACGGCACCTCAGCTACTAGATGCTCGTAAGCTAAACGGCCCAGGGGTCAACCAGCGGAATTGAAGCGTCTTCGAAATGCACAGTGTTGCGGGTTGCAAGCGTAGCGTGCTGCGCCAGCACAATGCCGGCAATCATCGTGCCGCGAAGATCAACAGGACGGCCTTTCCTGTGTCGCGCTGCCATCAGATCGCTCGCCTGCCCAGCAGCCGCGGCGTCAAACACCGCGACTCGCTGACCCATTCTCGCCAGAAGTGCCTCGAACGCCTCGGTCAGCACGCTTCGTCGGCGGCCGGTCGCCAGAATCTGCAATCCAAAGCGGACTTCCAGTACCGTCACTGCTGTAGTCCAGACCGACGTTCTTGGTTGTCGGTCGAGCCAATCGACAACGCTCTGGTCGGGCATTTGGCGCATCAGCGCCGAAAGCACGTTCGTATCCAGAATAATCATGACTCAAAATCGAAGGGCTTAACGGTGTGTCCACGCAGCTCGGGAATATCGGCTTCGAGTCCGACCTTGCTGAACAAGCCCGCGATCTCCTTCCCCAAACCTCCGGTCGCAATAGGCTCCTCAACCGCGGCGCTCCGCAGAATATCGCGTAGTTCCTCTTCCATACTGCGCCCGTTCCTCTTTGCACGGCGCTGCAACCGCGCTTTGACGGCATCCTCGATATTGCGGACCACAAATTGGGCCATCGCGTATCCTCTGTACTTCAGAATGATATCATGATATCACATCGATACAATCAATGCAACCAGCCGGATGAAGGGGTAGAGAACCCGACGGATCGGGAGGGACGACCCAGTTCTTACGCTTCCACTTGGAAGAACTGCGCCATGTGGCGGAATTTTTGATAGCGGGCTTCCAGCAACTCCGCGACGGGCACTCGCCTCACCGCCGCCAGATGCTGTTGGAGCGCGGCGTCAAGCAACGCCGCTGCCTGCGCATGATCGGTATGCGCGCCTCCGGCTGGTTCCGGGATGATGTCATCAATGCACCCCAGTTCGCTGAGGTCTTTGGCCGTAATCTTCATCGCTTCCGCCGCCAGACCTTTCTTGCTGGCATCGCGCCACATGATCGACGCGCAGCCCTCCGGCGAAATCACCGAGTAAACCGAATTCTCCATCATCAAGACGCGGTCGGCCACCGCAATCGCCAGCGCGCCGCCGCTGCCGCCGACGCCGATCACAGTCGCAATAATCGGCACCTCCAGCCGCGCCATCTCCAGCAGGTTGCGGGCGATGGCTTCTCCCTGACCGCGCTCTTCGGCATGCAGTCCGGGATAGGCGCCGTCGGTATCCACTAACGTGAAAATCGGCCGTTTGAATTTCTCCGCAATCTTCATCACCCGCAGCGCCTTCCGATATCCTTCCGGATGAGGCATGCCGAAATTTCGATACACGCGCTGTTTCGCGTCGCGCGCTTTCTGCTGGCCGATCACAATAATTTCCTCGCCGTGGAAGCGAGCCATGCCGCAAACAATCGCCGGATCGTCACGAAACCCGCGATCCCCGTGAATTTCGCTCCAGTTCGTGAAAATGCGCTCGATATAGTCCAGCGTGTAGGGACGCTGCGGATGCCGCGCCAGTTCCGTGCGCTCCCACGCATTCAGGTGCGAAGCCACCTCGCGGCGAAGGTCGTTCACCCGCTCGTGCAACTGCTGGATCTGGCGCACCGTTTCCGCGTTCTGCCCCTGCAGCGCCTGCAGCCGCGTGATCTGCTCCTCGATTTTTTCCAGTTCCTGCTGCGCCTTCAGTCCAGAATCCATTTTGATGACGTTCCCATTCTTTCGGGGTTGATGTGCTTCCACAATCGAGAGCGTGAAATCCGTGCCGGCGATGGCGGGATTCTCAGCGCTGTTGTTCGAGCCGTCGTTCGAGCCGCCATTCAGGCCATGAATCGGACCCTCGCTCGCCGGATCTGACTTTGCTGCCCGCTTTATTTTCGCTCGTCTCATCCGCCGAACCTGTTACTTTGCAGGGATCAACTGATCTTGCGCACGCTGTCGCGCCCGCAGAGCTCTTCCACGCGGCCCAGGAAATTGCGGTCCGGCATCACATTATAGCCTTCGGCTTCCATCACCACCATGAAATCGCCGTCCCGGTCCAAATCGAACAACACCTTCGCTTCGCCTTTGCGCTCGCTGCACAGCGCGTGCAGCGCATCAACCGTGGCGGCGGTCGCATTCCCCAGAGGAATCTTTATCCGCAGCGCCTTCGGCAAGGTCGCGCGAGCTTCATCCAGCGGAATAATGTCATTGGCCGTGACTTTCGGATTTGCGCCTTCCTCAATGCGCACGCCCCCACGAATCAGCACCGGAACTTCGAGCTTCACTTTCTCCGCAAGCTTTTTGTAGGCTTCGGGAAAGACCAGCAACTCCACCTTCCCCCACATATCCTCAAGCGCCGCCTGCGCCCACAACTCGCCTCTTCGCGATTTCGCCACCCGCAGCCCTGAAATCAAACCGGCGGTCGTGATGTTCTCATCCTTGGCGGTCGATTTCTTCATGGCCGCAATATCTTCCGTGGAGAGCGCATTCAAATCAGCAAGCTTCTCCTTATACTTGTCCATCGGATGCCCGGTAATAAAAAATCCCAGGATTTCCTTCTCCGCCGACAGCCGCGTATGTTCGTCCCAGTCGGGCACATTGGGGAGCGCGCCGTTCGCCTGCTCGGCGGTTTCATCGGCAAACACGCCAAACAGCCCGTGCTGTCCCGACTCCGCGTCGCGCTGCGCTTTCTGCGCCTGTTCGATGGCCGTGTCCAGCGCCTGCATAAGCTGCGCCCGGCGCCCAAAACAATCCATGGCTCCGCTCTTGATCAGCGACTCCAGCACGCGCTTGTTCAACAACCGCAGGTCCACTTCCTCGCAGAATTCGTAGAACGACTTGAAATTGCGGCCCAGCTTCTTCCGCGCCGCGACAATCGACTCGATCGCATTTCCGCCAACGTTCTTCACCGCCGCCAGCCCAAATCGAATCGCCTGCCCGTGTGGAGTAAAGTTCGCATCGCTGACGTTGATATCCGGCGGCTCGACCGCAATCCCCACCTCGCGGCATTCGTTGATATACTTCACCACGCTATCTGTGTCACCCGTGATCGAAGTCAGTAGCGCCGCCATGAAATCAACCGGATGGTGCGTCTTCAAGTAAGCCGTGTGATACGCCAGCAGCGCATAAGCCGCCGAGTGCGACTTATTGAACCCGTACCCCGCAAACTGCGCCATCAGATCGAAAATCTTTTCGATTTTCTTCGGCGGAAACCCGCGCTGCGTCGCTCCCCGCACAAAGCGATCCCGCTGTGCCGCCATTTCCTCGGGCTTTTTCTTGCCCATCGCACGGCGCAACAGATCGGCTTCTCCCAGGGAGTACCCCGCGAGTGTGTTGGCCGCTTGCATCACCTGTTCCTGATAGACGAACACGCCGAGCGTCTCCTGCAGGATCTCCTTCAGCTCGGGCAACTCATATTCGATTTTGCGGCGCCCCTGTTTGCGCTCGATGAAATCGTCGATCATGGCCATCGGCCCGGGGCGGTACAGCGCATTCAACGCCGTCAGGTGTTCAATCGAGTTCGGCTGATAACGCCGCAGAACGTCCCTCATGCCGGACGATTCAAACTGGAACACGCCCGAGGTTAATCCCTTATGGAAGACTCTTTCGTACGTCTCCTGATCTTCCAGCGGGATGTCGTCCAACTTCAGATCCGTCCCCTTCTGCGCAATCAGCTTCAACGTGTCGTCGAGAATGGTGAGCGTAGTCAGCCCGAGAAAATCCATTTTCAGCAGGCCCATCTTTTCGATGGCCACCATGTCGAAGGCGGTAACAATTTCATCGTTCTTCGTCTTGTGCAGCGGCACCAGTTCAATCAGCGGACGCGGCGAAATCACCACGCCCGCGGCGTGCACGCCCGAGTTCCGCACCAGCCCTTCCAGCTTCCGCGCCGTGTCGAGCAACTGCCGCACCTGCGGATCTTTCTGGTACGCCTCCTGCAGCGCCACCGACTCCCTGAGCGCGTCGTCCAATTTGATATTCAGCGTGGTCGGTACCATCTTCGCGATGCGATCCACGTCGCTGTAAGGCATGTCCATCGCGCGCCCGACGTCCTTAATCGCAGCCTTCGCCGCCATGGTGCCAAACGTGATGATCTGCGCGACATTCTCCCGCCCGTATTTGTGAGTAACGTATTCGATCACTTCGCCGCGCCGGTTCATGCAGAAATCGATATCGATATCGGGCATGGAAATGCGCTCAGGATTCAGAAAGCGCTCGAACAAAAGTTCATGTTGCAGCGGATCAATGTCAGTAATCCCGAGCGAATACGCCACCACCGCGCCCGCCGCCGATCCACGCCCCGGCCCCACCGGAATCCCGCGCTCGCGAGCGTAGCGAATAAAATCCCAAACGATCAGGAAATAGCCCGAGAATTTCATTTGCTGGATAATGCCGATCTCGCGTGCTAGTCGTTGCTCGTAGTCCGCCAGCGAATGCTTAAGCCGGCCGCTCGCCGCCGCGTTCCGCAGGTTCTCCATGCGCCGCGCAAATCCTTGCCGCGTGATGTGCTCGAAGTAACTGTCGAGCGTAAATCCGTCGGGAACATCAAAGTGCGGAAACGGGCTCGGAACCTTTTCCAGTCGCAGGTTGCAGCGCTCGGCAATATCCAGTGTGCGCGAAAGCACCTGCGGAGCATCCTTGAACACCCGCAGCATCTCGTCTCCGTTCTTGACGTAGAACTGCGTCCCCTCGAACTTCATCCGGTTCGTTTCCTGGATGGACTTCCCCGTCTGAATGCACAGCATCACATCCTGGGCATGCGCGTCGTCTTCGCAAAGATAGTGGCTGTCATTGGTCGCGACCATCGGCAGCCCGAGATCCTTCTCCAACTGGAATAAGCCAGAACGGATGCGGTGTTCCATCTCCAGGCCCTGGTCCTGAATCTCAAGAAAGAAATTGTCTTTGCCAAAGAGATCGCGATAGAATCCGGCCGCCGCGCGCGCCGCATCGTAGTTCCCTTCCGTTAGTCGCTCAGCGACCTCCCCCTTCAGGCATCCCGAAAGCCCGATCAGCCCCTTCGAATGCTCCGACAGAAACTTCTTGCTGACGCGAGGCTTGTAGTAGAAGCCGTGCAGCGAAGCTTCCGACGTGATCTTCACCAGGTTGCGATAGCCTTCTTCGTTTTCGGCCAGCACCAGTAGATGGTTATAAGTGTCGCCGTCGGGCGGAGTGCGCGTAATGACGTGGTCGTCCTTCTTGCAGATGTAGAGTTCGCAGCCGACGATCGGTTTAATGCCCACCTTGTGCGCGGCATTCACAAAATGCACCGCGCCAAAAATATTCCCGTGGTCGGTCATAGCCACCGCGGGCATCCCAAGTTCATGAACCCGGTCAACCAGTTTCTCGACGTCGCAAGCGCCGTCAAGCAGCGAGTAATCGCTATGCAGATGCAGGTGAACGAATTGGTTCTGGCTCATGAAGCTCTTCGGTTCCTATTTCCGGGTGAGTTTCACCCGCGCGAATTCCGACACCTTGCCACCGGCTTCATTATCGATAAGCCACTGCCATGTATCGGAGCTCTTACTGTACGCGAAGGTGTTGTGGATACTGCTGTCCTTATCCTTGAACAAAAAGACGATTCCGTCGCCGCTGCGTTTCCCATGGGCAATGCCCTGTGCTGAGAGACCACCCCCGCCGGTTGAATCCAGCCACAGGCATCGATATTCGTTCGACGATTCGTCCCACTCGATGAAGATGATCGCTTCATACGCAGCCTGGCCTTGCGCCTTCTTCTCGCGCGAGGTCTCGTGCAGCCGCACATACTCATGCCCAAGCACCCACTCGGCTTCGACGTCGTGCGTCGTCTCACGTCCTGCAATCGTGCCCTGAAGGATCCAATTGCCAGTTAGGTGATCCAGCAATGGCTCTTGCGTTACCGCTTGTTGCGCGACTACTGGAAGCGAAGCCGCGACGATCAAAATGAGGATTGACAGGATTGTTTTCATAAAACGATCTTCAAAGCACCGTGATGCCCCGCCAGCGCAAAATGACAGCTGGCTTGACCTTTGGCTCTTAGCGGATCGGATTCATTCTACTGGCTGGAGGGTATCGCGCAACGCCTGAAAGTGGTGCAGTTTGGTTGAGCGCGTTTAGCGCACGATCTGGAGCGAGAGCGTTGGTCCCGGCACCTGAAAATCCACACCGCGATCGTCATTCATCTTGGCCGTGGCATCAAGATCGAGCTGGGCGAGCGGAATCTTCTTCGAGGCTTGCTCATTGAGCACCCAGAGCATTCCACCGGAAATCGCGTAATTCCGAACTTCTTCCACATGCTTGTCGCGGAAAACCAAAGCCGTCGCCGGTTCCGTCTCCGCCTTGGGACGATTGCGCGCTTCGACATCCGCCTGCAACCGGTCGATCTTTCCGTTCAGAGCCTGTACATCGCGCTGCAATCCCCCGTTCTGGGAATAGTCCTCAGGGTAGGGCGCAGGATTGGAGACGTCAGCGTAAGAATCCTGATCGTTACTGTCATACAGCGGGTCAGAATACCACCCGTAATAAGGGTAATAGCCCGCGTAAGGATAACGATATGGATAACGATAATAGGAGTAATAGGAACGTCGGCCAGAGACCACTCGACGAGGATAGTACGAATTCCCGATCCGCAAATTGACGCTGGAGCTGCGGCCAACACTCCCGCTGTGAAATGAACCTAAGGAGTGTGAGGCAGTCGCGCCACGCGAGATGGAATGGGCACCACCCCCGCCACCTCCGCGCCGTTGCGCCCACAAGGGCAGCGCGAACAAAATCAGGCTAAACGTCGCTATCCACAACCAGCGCCGCATACGTCCATTATAGCCCAGTTTTCACTTTGTTTTCAGGGGCCGAAAACGCGCCAGGTCCGACCGAAAAGCCCTCCGAGCCGAGGTTCCGGTCTCCCGACAACGCCCTCACTTGCCCTTCTTCTTGCCCTTGGTCTTCCCTCTAGAAGCGGCTTTTGCCTTCGTTTTACCGGCAGGCTTCGTGGTTTTGGCAGGTTTCGCCGGCTTCTTGACCGCAGGAGCCTGGGCTGGCTTACTCGCCTTTGCCACCGCTGCAGGCTTCGCCGGAGCCACGGGTTTTTCCGTGGCCAGCGCCTTCGCCGGCGCCGCAGGCTTCACCGCCGGAGCGGATTTCAGTGGGGCGGGCGCTGCCGGAGCCGCCGCAATTTTTCCCTTCGCCTTAGCACCTGGCTTGCCGCTAGCCACAGCAGCAGCGACCGGAACCGCACCCTTGGCTCCTCTGCCCCGTTTGGCTGGTGGAGGTGGTGGAGGCGGCGGAGGCGGCGGCGCCAGCGGCTTCAAGAACTTCAGAATCTCCGTCCGCGAACGCATCTTGCCATCCAGCAACAGCATGAACACGTCGTTGGCGATCTTCGGATACGTCGGCATCTGCGGCGTGATCCGAAGTTCCGTCATCTCCGGCAACGGAATCTTCTGCTGCACCTGTCGCCACTTGGTAAAGAAATTCTTGATCTTCTGCGCCACTGCCTGCTGCCGCGCCGTGATCGCGAGAAACAGGATCATCTCGGGGCGCGCCGACGACAACAATTGCCAGGTCCGCGATGGCGTGGCCGCTTCTTTACCCGTCAATCTCTTAGCCAGGCTGTGGGCGTTCGAATCCAGATCCTTCCAGGCCTCAACCAGATCCTTGCGCGGAATCGCCCGGCGTAAATCTGAAATATCTTTTTCGCCCAACCGCTCGGTAAGAAAATGCAGCACTGCCGGGGCCACCTCCGGCGTATAGCCCAGTTCGTTCATCTGCTGCCGCGTCTTCATCAGCGCGCCCAGTCCAGCCGTGTCCACCTTGGCCGTGCTCCAGCGCGGATTCAGCACCTTCAGCCATCCCTCTTTTTCGTACGCCTTCAGAACGCCCAGCGCATCGTCCTCGTACGCCAGTTGCTCAATCTCGTATCCGATGCTCGAACTTCGGATGTACTCGATGTACCCGTTCTCTTTTCCCGATTCGTAACGCGCCTGTGTTCGCTCCTCAAGCGGCCAGTGGAAACGCGTGGCAAAGCGCGTAGCCCGGATCAGCCGCGACGGATCTTCCAGAAACGCGTAGTTGTGCAACACCCGAATCACTTTCGCTTCGATGTCGGCCGCCCCGTTGAACGGATCCAGCAGCAGTCCGCGCGATCCCTCGTTCAACGACAGCGCCATCGCGTTCACTGTGAAGTCACGGCGTCGAAGATCTTCAATAATCGTCGCCGGAGCCATCTGCGGAGCCTTCCCCGGCTTGTCGTAGTGTTCCGAACGCGCCATCGAAATCTCGGACCGCACGCCCCCAGGCAGCGTCAGCAACAAGGTCCGCGTCTCGTCGTCCGCGTCCCCTACCACTGCTCCCGCCCGCTCCAGATCTTTCTGCAGCTTGAGCGCGTTCCCCTGCACCGTGAAATCCAGATCACGAATTGGGAAACCAGTAATAATGTCGCGGATGGCGCCACCGGTAAGATATACGTTCATCCCCGCCGCCTTGGCGGCGTTTAGGACAAGGGTGACTGCCTTTTGTTGGTCCGGCGAGAGCCGGGTTTCCAGTGTGTATATGTAATCGGCCATGCCTTCCTAGTCGCCTCGCGGTGGCCCTTTGCTGGCCTCGACCGGGGCGTTATTCACAGGTTTTCCACAGGACAACCGCTGGCAACTCGGCAAGCTTCCCGCCAGCGGAATCTAACTTGCTCAAGACATTAGACTTATGTCGTAAGACTACAATCCCAGCAAACCACTGAAAATAACACAACGTTTACCGTTTGGCTACTATGAAGGCACAAACTGCACGAATTCATCAGGAAAGTGCGAGAATCCCATCTGGACCTTCCATCCCGCCGCGCCGGGTGCCCCACTCATTCGCGTTCTTTGCGAATGAGTGGGATTGCCGACGTCGCTTGGAAAGCCTCGCCCCATGCCCTCGACCCACAAGAAAGTGATCGTGAGGAAACACGACCGCGACTCCATCAGCGGTTTCGTAGCTCCCGCCAACTTTGTGGCGGAGGGCAAACTCGAACTGCTCAACACTTCCGGCAACGTGGTAGCCATCGACCTGAAAGAAATCAAAGCCGTTTATTTTGTCCGCGAGTTTTCCGACACCGACTTGATGCTCCGCAAGACCTTCACCACCCGTCCCCGCACCGAAGGTCTGTGGGTGCGCCTGAAATTTAAAGACAGTGAAGTGATTGAAGGCATCCTGCCCAACGACCTGACCCAAAATCCCGCCGAAGGATTTCTCCTGAATCCTCCCGACCTGCGCTCGAACACGCAGCGAGTCTTCGTGCCCCGCGAAGCTTTAACGTCGGTGACGGTGTTAGCAGTAATAGGTTCAGCCAACCGCCGCCGCAAAGGCGGCCAACCCGACACCAGGCAAGTAACCCTGTTCGAGTCGTAGGAAGGCAGGTCTCAGGCCGCGGGAAAGAAGATGGATTCCCTGTGAGGTTCTTCCCCTGTGTACCTCTGTGCCCCCCGTGGTTCAGGCTTTCCTCTGCACCAAGGCAGACTGGACGACGCTTGCTTGAAACCTCCATCAAGACCTGAGACTCTGATTGCTACAATTCTCCGGACACCGCCATGAAACTATCCGACATCGCCCAAGCCCTGAATGCCCGCATCGACAACGCCCTACCCGACACCGAAATCACCGGAGTAGCCGGCATCGAACAAGCCGCGCGAGGCCAGCTCACCTTCGTGTCGAATCCAAAGTACAACGCCGCCGCGAAGACAACGAAAGCCTCAGCCGTAATAGTCGCCGAGAACTTTCCCACCATCTCCACGGGAATGCTGCGCAGCAAGAATCCCTATCTAGCCTGGGCAAAAGCCATCGAACTCTTCTACCGTCCGCCGCGCTACGTCCCCGGAATTCATTCGACCGCGGTGGTTCATCACACAGCGAAGATCGGCAAGCACGCGCACATCGGCCCCTACGTAGTGATCGACGAAGACGCCGTCATCGGAGACAACGCCGTCCTGCTATCCCACGTAGTTATTTATCGCGGAGTAACCATAGGCAACAACTTCTTCGCGCACGCTCACGCCGTAGTCCGCGAATTCTGCCAACTGGGAGACAACGTCCTGCTCCAGAACGGAGCAGTGATAGGCTGCGACGGTTTCGGCTTCGCCAAGGACGACGAAGCTCACTGGCACAAAATCGTGCAGTCCGGCAACGTAGTAGTCGAGAGCGACGTCGAGGTCCAGGCCAACACCTGCATCGACCGAGCCAGCATCGGCGAAACCCGCATAGGACAAGGCGCGAAGCTGGATAACCTGGTCCACGTTGGACACAGCTGCACCATAGGACACGACACGCTGCTCTGCGCCCAGGTAGGCCTCGCGGGCACCACCGACGTGGGCAACAACGTCATTCTGGCTGGACAAGTCGGCGTCTCCGGCCACGTCAAGATCGGCGACGGGGCCATCGCCATAGCGCAAAGCGGCATCCCTCACGACGTTGCTGCTGGAGCCATGGTCAGCGGCGCTCCTGCCATCGATCACCGCTTGTGGTTGAAGTGCTGCGCCGCCTACGCCAAGCTGCCGGAGATTGCCAAGGCGGTCAGAAAGTTGTCGGAAGGTTAGTTTTCAGGCGAAAGTCAAAAGCGAACATTTGGGAAAAGTGTTTCACGTGGAACACTTTGTACTGTCTATATTATATGTATATGTATGTACGTAGTATATGTATATATGTGTACGTACAGATGGTGTGTAATAAAAATCGACGATTTCTTGTGGGGCTTCAACTTGTTGATAATGCTCGCAGGCCGGGTGTGGTTAAACAGACACTCGCGAGCACCTATTACTGTAGTTTTTACCAAAGCCACATTTGGGGTGGCGCAGGGCTGCAACGCTGCGGGAACTGGCTCCTCACAAGCGGGACGTGATTTGTGATCCGCTCAAAGAAAGCCGACCCCCTTTGGCGTCGGCTGTGACGTCCCACTTCTCGAAAAGCGCGAGAAGTGGGGCACCCCCTTCCCTTCTCTGCTGACAATTGGTCGCCAGTGTTATACCTATCGGCCGCAGAAGTTGGCCACCGCCGGATCGGAGGGCTAGACGGTAACTTGCCCGAGCGTACTTTTTTCGCTACCCTGAAGAAGATGGAGCTACACTTCACTCCCGAGCAGGAAGCGCGACTTGCGCAGATCGCCACCAAGGAAGGCACCGACGCTGAACGACTGGTGAAGGAGGCCGCCTTGCGTTTGCTGGAGGAAGACGCTCGCTTCCGCGCTGCGGTGCGGGAGGGAATTGCGCAGGCCGACCGGGGTGAGTTTGTTGAAGAACAAGAAATGGACGCCCGCCTGGAGCAGATGTTGCGCTCTTAAGAATGCTGATCCGCTGGACGCCAGCAGCCGCATCGGACTTACAAAGCCTTAGCGATTACCTCAAAGACCACCATCCGCATTACCAGGTGCCGACGCTACGCAAAGTGTATGCTGCCGTCCAATCCCTGAAAGAGTGGCCGCATCGCGGCCGCGCCGGACGCGAGGAAGGGACACGCGAGATTTTGTTCCCTCCCCTGCCCTACATAGCTGTCTATCGCGTGAAGGAGCAGAGCATCGAAGTCTTGCGGATTTATCACGGCGCTCAGGACCGGGATTAATTGCTGCGACGGTATTTCAAAAAATGTGCCGGGCCCCGCATCCTTTTCACGTAGTTTGCGAGAAGGGTGATGGGCATCGTTGGTGCATCTTGGGCACGCGGGTTCATCTCTGAAGTCGGCAAAAAACCTCAGAGGGAAACGACCGTGGAATCCCACCCTTCAAAAACCGAAGGGTGGGGCACCCGGCCGGACGTGATTTGCAATCCGCTCAAAGAAAGCCGACCCCCTTTGGCGTCGGCTGTGACGTCCCACTTCTCGAAAAGCGCGAGAAGTGGGGCACCCCGTTCCCTTCTCTGCTGACAATTGGTCGCCGACGTTGCACCTAGCCACCGCAGAAGTTGGCCACCCGCCCAAGAATATAATGGCAACTCACTATGCTCATCATCCTTGCCGGCCTGCCAGGTACTGGAAAGACGACTATTGCGCGAGAACTTGCCCGCCAGCTGGGTGCAGTTCATGTGCGTATCGATTCTATCGAGGAGGCGATTTTGGATTCAGGGGTACTCAGCTCACCAATCAACGATGCTGGCTATCGTGTGGGCAACGCAGTCGCCGCAGACAATCTCCGTATCGGCAGGACAGTGGTTGCAGACTCAGTGAATCCTATTCCGCTTTCCCGCGATGCGTGGGTCGAAGTCGCCAACCGTGCCCAGGTATCTGCCGTTGAAATCGAGGTCACCTGTTCAGACACCAAAGAACATCAGCATCGGGTGGAAACACGCATATCCGACATTCCCAGATCGCGGTCCCTTACTTGGCAAGAGGTGGTCTCACGAGACTACCGCCCATGGAACCGCGAGCATATTGTGATTGATACCGCCAACCGGACCGTCGAGCAGGTCGTCACGATCCTTCGCGGAGCGATTCCCAAACAGTAGTCACAATCGCCACGTTTGGGATGACGAGCTTGTGCACGTTTGGGACGACAATTCCAGGGTGGAGCGACGGGACGGCCAGTCTTTGTTTGCGGGAGTGGGTGCTCGGCGAGCGCGGCCCGGCTCGATCAGACGGTGATATGGCTGTCTCGATGCCTGTCGGTGACGAGTTCCGGGTGCTCGCGGCGGAAGGTCTCAGCAATGTGGCAGTTCCAGCAGACGGGCTTGTAGGTGGCGAGGATCGCGGGAATCTGCTCGGGCCGGAACTGGTTCCACTCGGCGGTGGTGTGATTGGGTCGCATCAAGGCTGGGGGATGATCGAGGTGATTGAGGCGCTCGAAAGGTTTGTGGCAATAGACGCAGTGTTGGCCTTCGTACCAGTCGGCCACGATATTCCAGAGCAGGCAATTCGCGGGATCGGTTTCGACTTGCTGCAGGCACTCCTGGCCGCAGTCCTGGCGCTCGGGCCAGCGGGAGCAGCGGTCCAAACGGAGGGTGGGATCGCCGACAAACGCGGTCAGGCCTGCTTTTCTTGCAGCGACATCAACCGCTTCCGTCTTGTGGGTTTCGGGGCAGGTGATCAGGCGCTTGCCGCGAAAGGTGAAATACGCTCGCAGGGCTGGGACGGATCGGAAAAGGATCACTCCGGCTACGATCACAACGATTGAGATTCCTAGAAAGGCCAGGTTGGTCATATATCACCTCCCGGAGACCCTCCGACTGGAGTTGGGTTGGAAGGCTCCGTGCATCTGCGAGTCTGAAGCATATTGTGGTTTGCGACGGCACAGGAGGCAGTGCCCTCCATCACGGATGGTGGTGATTAGAGTCACTCGACGCTTGCTTCGTCGGTCGAGGGCCAGATGTCGCGGGCACATTGCGACTTACGACGGCTCCCGCAATTCTGCCGGAAGTCCGCTGTTGATTGCGGGAAGGGTGATGGGAATCGCCGGTGCATCCTGGACACGCGGGTTCATCCGTGAAGTCAGCGAGAAATACTGGGGATTTTCCGACAGTTACAGCCCCGTACCGGGTGCTACACGAACACGACTGTCTTATTCTGGTAAACCAGAACACGGTTTTCCAGGTGCCACCGTACTGCGCGCGAGAGAACTACCTTCTCCAAGTCGCGGCCCTTGCTTACCATTTCCTCGACCGTATCGCGATGGGAAACGCGCACCACGTCTTGCTCGATAATCGGTCCTTCGTCCAGACCGGCGGTGACGTAATGGCTGGTGGCGCCAATCAGCTTCACGCCGCGCTCGAAGGCTTGATGATAGGGTTTCGCGCCGATGAATGCGGGAAGAAAAGAGTGATGGATATTGATCATACGCAATAGGTACTGGGCGACGAAATCGGGTCCCAGAATCTGCATGTAGCGCGCGAGCACGATCAGGTCCAGGTCCGGGCCCAGTAGCTCCAGCATTTCCTGCTCCGACGCGCGCTTGTCTTGCGGGTTGGTCAGTAGATGGAAGGGCAGCTGGTGAAAATCGGCCAGGGGCTTGGCGGTCGGGTGATTGCTGATGATCGCGACGATGTCGCACGCCAGATCGCCAGCCCTGTGTCGGTACAGCAGGTCGGCAAGGCAGTGATCATGGCCGGAAACGAGAATGGCGATCTTGGGGCGGTAGTCGGATAAGGCCAGGTGGTAGTGAATCCGGTAACGTTCGGACAACGGCTTGAAGTGCTGCTCAAAATCGGAGATTGGAATATCGAAGCCGTTCAGATCCCATTCCAGCCTTGATAGAAACAAGTCGCGGCCACTATCCAGATGATCGTCGCTGTGCAAGACGCTACCGTTATGCGCAATCAGAAACTGGGAGATCGCGGCCACCACGCCTTTGCGAGCGAGCGGCATAGGAGTACTTAGAAGCAAGACCGCGGTGTTCTTCATTTTCCGGTCATCATACTCCGCGGTCAGGACTCGAACATACAGCTGGAGCAATGGCTCCTCGGGAGACGGCCTCCCCAGCGCATGGGGCCGGGGCTAGCTTCCGCTCCCCGGCTTTGAGGCGCACTGCCTCCTATCTTGAGCGGCTGGATCCGTCGCAGATAACTCGCAGACGGCAGTTCCACTTCTTTTGTGAGGAGCATCGTGATGCGCTTGCACGGATTGTGTGTCGCTTCCCCCGATACCTGCCGCCCGAGTCAGCGTCACCGATCTGACGGTCGTTTGATGCTGGGGAACGACCGCTGGCGGTTGAGAGGAGTGAACGACCACCGTGTTCGGAGCGGCCCACGGATCGTACCAGGTCGGATCGACTTCCTGTTGGCCATAGGCAGGCACCAGCAATATCGTAACCATCGCGCCAAACAGCACAGCAGTCGATGCCAGGATTCTGCATGGCAGGATATCTCTTAATCGGTTCATTGGATCACCTCCGTGGTGTTGATTTCACCTCGACCGGAATCGTAAGGTGAAGGAAATCATGGTTGCGATCTTGCACCGGCTTGCAAGAAACGTCCATGGAGAGGGTCTGAAGTTTCTATGAAGCAATCTGAAGGGGGGTACAAAGGCAGTAAGCTGCGCGCTACTCCCGCAACTCCGCCGGAAGGCCGCTGTTGATGGCGGCTCTTACTCTGGCCATCAGGCACTCGCGTTCTCCGAAGTCGGCGGGTTCGATGGGATCGTGAAATTCGACCGTCACCGTTCCGGGACGAATTGCAAAGCGCGCCTTCGGCATGACCACTTCAGTCCCTGAAATGGTGATGGGAACGATCGGCACTTTGCACTCCTCGGCAAGATAGAACGGACCTTTCTTGAAGGGCAGCAGCTTGCCATCGAATGAGCGGTGCCCTTCCACGTAGATGGTCATGTTGAGTCCTCGGTCGATGGCTCGGAGCGCGTCGCGCACGGCCGCGATGCCGGCATCGCGATTGCCGCGGTCGACGGGGACGAGCGACCCGATGAGCATGATCTGGCCGAGAATGGGGATCTTGAACAGTCCCTTCTTCACCATCACTGAAGTTCGCCCCGGGATCAGCGGAAGCGTGACTGGAGGATCGAGATTGGAAATGTGATTCGACATGAAGATATACGTTCGCGCCGGATCAATCTTTTCCAGTCCGAGGGTTCGCACCTTGACCCCCGCGATGCGCGCGCCGGTAAATGCCGCCCACATGCAGGTGTCGTACAGGAAGCTGATGTCTTTGGTGAGATAAGTCCACGGGAATCCGACGAGCGCGGCGAAAGGCAGCGCAGCGGCCCAGAACGCCAGCATGAGAATGGTGCGAAACACTTATGCCTTCCCGAGTTTATTCACTCTGAGGTCGCGCAATCGTTGGGGAAGCTTCTCATAAATGCCGCCGAATCCGCCATTGGAGAGAATGGCAACCACGTCGCGCTCGCGCAGTTCGGGAGCGATCGCCGTCACGATGGCATCGGCGTCGGCGAGGATGCGCGCCTGCTTGCCGCGGCTCTGGATGTCGCCGATTACGCGATTCAGGTCGAGACGTTCTGGCTCGGGAATCGCCTCGGATTTGAAAATGGCCGCGATCACCACTTGATCGGCGAGAGACAGGCTGCGGGCGAGCGCGTCCTGCAGCACGTTGCGTCGCATGGTGTTCGAGCGGGGTTCGAGCACAACCCACAACCGCGATTGCGGATAGCGGGCGCGCAACGCCAGAATCGTCTGCTCGATGGCCGTCGGATGATGGGCAAAGTCGTCGATGATGGTGATTCCGTTGACCTCGGCTTTTACTTCAAGCCTGCGCTGCACGCTGCGGAAGGTTTCGAGAGCCTTGGCAATCACATCTCTCGGAATGCCGTAATTCGCCGCCAGCGCGGCTGCGGCCGTCGCATTCCAGACGTTGTATTCTCCGCCGAGCGGGAACTCGAAGTCAGCCCACGGCTTGCCATCGCGCACGACCGACCAGCAGGTCCGTTCCTCTTCCAATTTCAGATTGACGATTTTCCAGCCCGCGCGCTCGCGCGTCGGATCGAGAGCGCCGTAACGCTCGACCGGACAGAACGCCTTCTGCAGACAGCGGTCAATGCTTGTTCCTGCGTCGAATGCGACGATCCGCCCGCGTCGCGGAACCAGATTCACCAGGCGCTTGAAGGCTGTTTCCACCGCGTCCAGATCTTTATAGATATCGGCGTGGTCGAACTCAACCGAGGTGAGAATCACGGAGTCGGGAAAATAGTGCAGAAACTTCGGACCCTTATCGAAGAACGCGGTGTCATATTCGTCGCCTTCCAGGATAAAGTGCTTGCCTTCGCCGAGGCCAAAACTGCGGCCGAAGTTCTCGGCTATACCTCCGATGAGGAATGACGGATGGAGGCCGGCCGTCTCGAAGATCCACGCCAGCATCGACGTTGTAGTCGTCTTGCCATGAGTTCCAGCAACCACCAGAACTTCCTTCCCTACCAGAAACTCATCGTGCAGAATCTGCGGGAGCGAGCAGAACGGAATGCGCTCGTCGAGCAAGCGCTCGAGTTCGACGTTGCCACGAGAAAGCGCGTTTCCCACCACCACAAGATCAGGCCGAGGGTCGAGATTCGCTGCGGCAAACGGCTGCGCGACGGGAATTCCCAGCGTTTCAAGGAACGTCGACATCGGCGGATAGGCGGCCGCGTCCGAGCCGGTGACGTGAAAGCCGCGTTCTTGCAGCATGCCCGCAAGCGAAGCCATCGCCGTGCCGCAAATGCCGATCAGATGAATGTGCCGGGGTTTGGTCATCGAGATTTGATCATCGAGGATTACTCATCGCGATTGCTCATTTGCTCGTAGCGGATTCCAGAATCCGCAGCCTTACGTCGCTGTAAACTTCGAGCCTGGCGTTGACGCCGATCGGCAAGGTGATGTTCGCGGTCGAGACGTGCCCCGAGCGCAGGCCGAACGCCACCGGAATTCGCAGATCGCCAACCACTCGCAGGACAACTTCTTTCAGCGTGTAATCCTGCGTAGGACTTTGCCGGCAATCCAGCATTTCGCCGAAAATAATGCCGCGCACGTCTTTCAGTTTGCCCGCCAGTTTCAGTTGCATCAACATGCGGTCGATCTGGTAGGGCTTGGCGGCGAGGTCCTCCAGGAAGAGAATCGTGCCCGCGGTCCGGATGTCATAAGGCGTGCCCAGCGCGGCAACCAGGATGGAAAGACATCCGCCATAGAGGATTCCCTCGGCTTCACCCGCTACCAACGGCTTCGCGCCGGAGCCTTCGCCAATCTCCCATTCTGACGCTCCGCTCAATGCGTTGTGCCACAAGCCAAGGCTCACGCCGCCGGCGACCGCGAAATCCTTGGCCGCCATCGGACCATGAAAAGTTACAAAGTTGGCGGAATCGGCAAATGAGGTCAGCAAGGTCGTCAGGTCGCTGTAGCCTACGAAGATCTTGGGATGCGCAGCAATCTTTTTCCAGTCGATTGCCGGCAGCAGGTAGTTCGAGCCATATCCTCCGCGCGCACAAACTATCGCTCGGACATCGTCGCGCACGAACATATCTTCCAGTTCACGCGCGCGGCGCTCCGCCGATCCGGCAAAGTAGAGATCGCGTTCCAGGATCGACTCGAAAAAAAACGGTTCATAGCCGACACGACGAAGACCGTCGCAGCCGGCATGCAGGAGATCGCGCTTCACGTTCGACGCGGGCGCAACGATTCCCACCTTGTCGCCCGGACGGAGCGCCGGCGGCTTGATTCGCGAATTTTGGGAAGCGGAAACCATCTCAATATTTGTCATCCCGAGCGAAGCGAAGGATCTGCATTTTGCGGCGATCCATTCTGCGGCGAACTACAGATCACTCGCTTCGCTCGGGATGACAATTCCTAAAGTAAAAGTATTGGCGCGTCGCCCCGACTTCGTTGCGGGCTCCATGATCGATCTTAAACGAAGAACTCTCCCCGGCAGATGAGAGTTGCTGGGCCTCGCAGATAAACTTGATTCTCCCAGCGCACCGTCTGCGCGCCTCCGGGTGCAATCACGGTCACCGGCGAAGCAACGCGCCCGCTGGCAATCGCAGCCACCGCGGCCGCGCACGATCCCGTGCCCGAAGACTCGGTCTCTCCCGCGCCCCGTTCAAATATTCGGATCTCGATTCTATTTTCATGCGTGCCGCGGTCATTCTTATTTCTGTTCGCACCCTTACTCGCGCCGCGCACCACCACATACACCACATTCGTGCCCTGCGGAAACTGCGGTTGGGTCTGGATCAACGCCGCCTGCCGCTGCCATCCATCCTGAAAGTTTTCTACGAAAATTACGAAGTGCGGATTTCCCATCGAAACTTTGATGCCGACGACCCGCACCCCTATTGTTTCAATCGACAACTGCCCGCCGACCTCTGGTGGGCCCATATCCGCTTCGAACTCAAACGTGGAGCCTTGCCGCCCCGTCAGCCGGCAGGTCTTCAGTCCCGCGCCGGTGCGAACCACAACTTCGGTCTTGGGCTTTTTCTTATCCTCGCGCGAACAAATCTCTGCCGCCACGCAGCGCGTACCGTTGCCGGAGATTTCCGCCTCGGAACCATCCGAGTTGATCAGGCGGGCTTTTACGTCAGCCGGCACGTCAGCTTCTGCATCCGGAAAGAGCCACTCCACGCCATCGGCGCCCACTCCGCGATGGCGATCGCACAAGCGGCGCGTGAGCGCACTCAGATCACCGGAAAAATGCGCGCCCTCCACCAGCAGAAAATCGTTGCCGCAAGCCGACGCCTTGGTAAAAGGGATTTTCGTATTCTGCTGCGGCGCGCTCATTCGTGTTCCGAAGTCCCGACCGTCGTTACGGTGGCAAACGCCGTCGATTCATGCAAGCGGATGGAAAAGATACTTTGCTGTTCACGCTCGCCATCCACCGAGAACACCATGCGGAAATCCGGATCGGCGTCCGCGATGTGCACGCTATGCATGGTAAGTTGCTCGGAGTCCAGAATGCGGTTCACTTCCCGCAACATTCCATCTACGTTGCGGCCGGTGACTTCGTACGAAGTAGCAAACATCTTCAGCGAGAACGTAACTTCCATCCGTCCCAGCACAACCAGCGCGATCAGAATGATGACGGTGGCGAAGCACGCCGTCAGATACAGACCGCCGCCGGCGGCCATCCCGATCCCTGCCACCACAAACAGAGTTGCCGCGGTGGTCAGGCCCGTCACCGATGTCTTCGCGTGCAAAATCGAGCCCGCGCCGATGAAGCCGATGCCCGGGATGATCTGCGCCGCGATCCGCGCGCTGTCCGATTCCACGCCCGCGAGCTGCCGCGACAGCACCGTGAACAGCGCCGCGCCGAAGCAGATGAACATATTTGTACGTAGCCCCGCCGGCCGGCGCCGCAGTTGCCGTTCCAGGCCGATGATGCCGCCGAGGAACGCCGCCAGCAGCAACCGCGCCAATGTCGAACTCAGCACCACACCCAGTTCGCCACGCAGGAGTTGGATAGTTTGATGGATTGGGTTCATAGCAGCACCGCGGCTTCGAGCGGATTCTATCACCGTAGTCGGCCGCTTGATGCGCTGCGTGCCGGCTAGGGTTAACGCGATTGATTCGGGGAGCTACGCGCCGCATAGATGTGCGCATGCGGCTGCCCGGTTGCGTGAATTTCCTCCAGCACCGTGAGATTGGTCCGATTCACGGCTTGGTCTACCGCATCGCCATCGAAGGCAATCACAAAATCCACGTAGCGCGGCGGATCGGCCAAGGCTCGCTCCCACAGGCCTTCGGGATCCGACGGCCGCTTCCACGCGCGGTGATTTTCGTTATTCACTACCTGACGCAGCGAAATGCCTGCCTGCTCCATGACGCCAACATGCTCGCCGAGATCCATCAGGAACCTCGAGTTCCGTGGCAATCGAGCAACGAAGCTCTGCACGGCGGAATTCAAAGGGCTCCGGATTTTCCAATTCCTCTGTGCCTCCTGCAAGCATAGCGGTCCGGCCTTCCACACCGAAGCGTAACTAGCCACCATCAGCGCGACTAGCAGCGCCAGTTTTCCCACCTGGCGCCAGCCCGTGCCCAGAAGAAAGACGGTAGCCGCAAGCACACCGGTCGAAACCGCGAACATGGGCAGCAACTGCAGCCCGTAGCGCTGGTTGAAGGTAGCAAAAGGCCACCACGTGTAAACATGAATCGGCACTGAGCCGTACGCAATGGAAAGCGCGTAGAACACCAGCGGAACCCACAACAATAGCAACGGCGCGGATTGCGGCCGTACCTTCCATGCTCCGATCGCCAGCGCCAGAAAGGCCGCCGCCAGCCAGAAGCGGCCCCAGTTTCCATCCGCCATATTCAACTGCGCCGACTTCAAAAAATAGATGGCCGCCACCCCGGCATGGTGGAGCGCCGGATTCGGCGCACCTACGCGCTGCTCAATCGCCTTCGCAGAATATGGCCCGTTCGCGAACGCCAGGGCGTTCCCATATACCACCCCGTTGTACGCCAGCCACAGCAACGGAACCACCGCGATACCTAACAAAAACTTCACTGCATCTCGACGCAGTTGCGGATTCTGCCAGCGCCGCAACACGATGACGACTACCGCCGATCCCATCACACCCGCCAGAAACCATCCGTCGTAACGCGTGAGCTCCGCAGCCGCCAGACAGAGGGCGCAGCGCGTCAAAGTGTGCGCGGGGGCTGGGTCGTCCCTACGGGACTTCGATGGTTCTTCCCGCATTAGCCCACGCTGAAGCGCGGGGCTAAGCTGGTTCGCCCCTCCGGGGCTGGATTGTCGTCCATCAGCGTCTTCATCTCTTCTCCTGTCATTTGCTTTCGTCGCGCGGGTAAATTCCGCAAAGTACGCGACGGCCCAGATAAACAGAGCAAGATAGAGTGACTCCGTCATGGCCGTGGCCTGCATGTAGATCAGATTGGGATTAGCTCCATACGCGAAGGCCGCAGCCACAGCGCCCACGCCAGCTGCCGGTTTCGTTCGGAGATCTGCCCGCAGCGTGTCGCGTACCAGACGAAATATTCCCACGACTCCGAACACGTAGGCGAGCATCGAGGGAATCGATCCGCCGGCCCCGTTCTGCCACATCGCGTTCGACCAGATGAACGGGATCATCAACAGATGAGGCAGGGGCAACCACACAGTCCCTAATTGCAGCAGGCCGGGCGTTTGAGAATCGAACACGCGCCGGGCAATATTGATGTGCGCAACCGCGTCGCCGTAGAGCAAAAGATCGCTCCGTTGAAAGTAGTAGAAAAAGGAATACAGGGACACAAGGACAGCGATCCCAGCCACGCGGGCCGCGCTGCGATCGGGAACGACGGCGGTCTTCGCAGTCACTGTCATGGCTTGAGGGTGAACCGCAATGGTTCTAATCCAGGTGGGTCAGTTCGCGGAAGATCTGAAAGCGTGCATCAATTCCTCCGCGCGTGAGATTCTGGAGCCGCTCGGTTCCGAAGCGTTCCACGGCAAACGATCCCATGACTCCGCCGTAAAACAAAGCGCGCTTCAGCACCTCGCGATTAATTTCGCCCTGCGACGCGATGTATCCCATGAATCCGCCGGCAAACGAATCGCCGGCTCCGGTTGGATCTTTCACTTCTTCAATCGGGAGTGCGGGCGCGCGAAAAGGATGCGATCCAATGCCGAAGGCACCCTCGCGGAAAAAAATGGTCGCTCCGTACTCGCCGTGCTTCACCACCAGCGCGCTTGGTCCCATGGCCAGAACTTTTCTCGCCGCGCGCGGCAGATTCTTCTCGCTTGCCAGCATCTTAGTCTCGGTGTCGTTGATCAGGAGAACATTCACCAGCTTCAACGTTTCCGCCAATTCCTTGGGCGTGCCCTTGATCCAGAAATTCATGGTGTCGCCGCCCGTCAGCCGCACACCATCCATCTCCAGGCGAACCGCCGCTTGTAGTGTGGGGTGGATGTTCGCCAGAAACAGGAACTGCGTGTCCGAATATTCTTTTGGAATGCGCGGTTGAAACTTCTCAAACACGTTCAGTTCCGTGAAGTCGGTCTTGGCCTCGTTCAGGCTGTCGAGATACTGTCCGCCCCAGCGGAAGGTTTTCCCGTGGGTGCGCTCGATGCCGCGGGTGTCCACGCCGCGTTTTTTCAGCACGGCTTCGTGTTCGGGCAAGAAGTCTTCGCCCACCACCGCTACCATCCGCACCTCGGTGAAGTAACTCGCGGCCAACGCGAAGTAAGTCGCAGCCCCGCCGAGAATGTCGTTCACTCGGCCGGAAGGCGTCACGATCGTGTCAAAGGCAACAGAACCTACTACCAGAATGCTCATGAATCTCCGTAAGGCGGTCGATGGTCGTTGGTCGTTAGTCGCTGGCTTTCGTATCAACGCCGGAAGCGTCCTATTGATGTTCTCGAACGACCAACGACCATCGACCAACGACTTATTTCAAATACTTTCCCAAGATCAACCGCAGCTTCTCTTTCGTCGCCGTTGGAATCTTGGCGGGATCGGTCAGGATGGCATTCGCCAGCGCGCGCCCGCACTTGCAGGAGCGCGTCTTCGGCATCGCTGACACCGTGGCCTTCACCACCCTCGCCGCGTTCTCGGCGTTCTTTACCAGCACGGAAACAATCTGCTCCACGGTCACGGAGTCATGGTGCGGATGCCAGCAGTCATAATCCGTGACCATGGCGATGGTGACGTAGCAAATCTCCGCTTCGCGCGCGAGCTTTGCTTCCTGCAAATTAGTCATGCCGATTACGTCCGCGCCCCAACTGCGATACACGTTCGACTCGGCCCTGGTCGAAAACTGCGGACCCTCCATGCAAATGTAAGTGCCACCCAGCTTCCCGGTCACGTCTGCATTCTTGCAGGCGTGCTCGACCACTTTGGTCATCTCTCCGCACACCGGATCGCCGAATCCAATGTGCGCCACTACGCCGTCGCCGAAGAATGTGTCCACGCGGTGGCGGGTGCGATCGAAAAACTGTGTCGGAATCACGAAGTCGAGCGGCTTGTGTTCTTCCTTCAGCGACCCGACGGCGGAAACTGAAACAATGCGCTCGACTCCCATCTGTTTAAAGCCGTAAATATTGGCGCGGAAATTCAGTTCGCTGGGCAGTAGTTTATGCCCGCGGGCATGGCGCGCGAGAAAGGCTACCTTGCGGCCCTCAAGCGTCCCGAGAATGTACGCATCCGACGGATCTCCAAATGGAGTCTGCTGCTCGACCTCGCGCGCATCGCTGAAACCCGGCATGTGGTACAGACCGCTGCCGCCGATAATGCCAATCTCTGCTTGCTGCAATTGCGCTCCTGATTGGGTTGGGCCTGGACGTTAACAAAATGCCCGTGGAACTTGTGATTATACAAGACGGGAACTCATGGCTTCGCGGGCGCTGGCTTGTCCGGCTGATTGTCGACCGGTTTTTCTGGCGGCCAGAAATCCGCCTCCACCCGCTTCGTCGTCTCGTCGTCCAGACTCTCGCTGATCAGCGCCTCGTCGCCGCGGACTTCAATCACTACAACTCCCTCTTCCGTCAGCCAGGAATGCCGACCGCGCAGCGTTCGCCAGGAATCCGCCGGAGGCGCGTCTTCCGCGACTTTGCCATCGACTCCCAACCCTTGCCGTTTCTGATAACGCTTGGCCAGCGATTTCGCGTACACTGCCGCGAACTCGGCCGCCTTCGCCGGACTCGACCAGCGGGAAACGTACAGCACCCCAATCGGCGCCGATTTGTCTGCCGATTTGTCGCCTTTGGGCTTCCCGGCAAAGTAATACCCGCCGCGCCACTCCGGATAAATAGCTGTTGCCTCATCCCGGCCAGCATACTGCTCGACCAGAACATCAACATCAAACTCGCCCATCGCGCCGATATCGAAGGCATCGTAGCTCTTGAAGTCGTTCTCCATGTCGATCATCTTCATGGGCGGCAGCTTCTCGTGGGCAAGATAGGTTTGGGGCTCCATGATTTCGCGCGTCGTTCTCGGCGGATCCTTGAACGCTCCCGCATACGCCAGTTCCTTGCCGCCCGCCTTCAGGAGCGCGCCGGTAAAGTCGAGGCCGTAACGATACGGGAAGGTAAGTTCCTCTTTCAAGAAGATTGGGGCATCGCGAAATGTCGGCGAATCCGGCCCCCCCACCAGCATGCCTTGCTTGAGTGCTTCGACGATCTGTGGCGCCTCAAGCAATGTCTTGCCGGTCGGCACCAGCGAATAGTCGATCAACACGACCATCGCCTGCCCCTCTATTACCGCCTGCCGCGCAGAGGTCTCCTCATCGTTTTCGATATCGCCTGGACTTGGATCATCTTTTGTATTATCAGCGTTTTCCGTCGATCCTTTAATCCATTTCTCGATGCCGAACGACTGATCCTGGAGGGCGTGCGTCAGTTCGTGCGCCAGCACCGGCTTCTGCTGCTCTGCGTCCACCCAGTTCAGCAAATTCACCGTTTTCGTTTTGACATCGTAGTAGCCCGCCACCTGCTCCCGCAGCATGGCGACCAGAAAGGTGCCGAGGTCGAAGTTCCGCGGCAGCAACCCAAACTTTTTCAGCACGGCCGACGACCGTTCCAGTCGCTTCGCGTCCTTGTCGTCCTTCATGCTCTTCTCGATGTAGGACTGCACCTCGTCGCGCTTGGTCAGCCGGCGCTTCACCTTGTGCTTGATCGGCAGGTCCGTATCCTGGCTGGCAAACTGCAGTATCTCGTCGACCGAGCGAAAGAGTTCCTTCGCTTCTTTGGGCGAGACGGTGGTTTCCGACGTGGCCTGTGTGGCGCGGGCGCCCTCGCCCGCGGGGTTTTGACCTTGCGAATTCTGAGGCTGCGTCGCCTGATCTTGTGACGCCGGAGCCGTCCCCGAGGCTTGCCCCCAGAGCGCTCCCACCAGCAGAACGAGCAGCACAAGTTCCAGGAGCCATCGCCGCAGCTTTTGAGCAACCACGCTGACATTTTCCATTGGCTTCGAGTTTATACTGTCGCATGGCCGTCAATCTCTGGACCAGAACCGATCACGCCCTCGACTACCTCGAGCGAGCCGACCGCATTACGCATCGCTCGGAAGGCGAAGCGGCGTTGCTCGAGTTCATTCCTCAAACCACGCGCCGCATTCTCGATCTGGGTACAGGAGATGGACGGCTGCTGGCGCTGGTGAAGCGTGAGCATCCGAATACGGAAGCGGTCGCCATCGACTTCTCTCCGGCCATGCTTGAGGCTGCCGGAAAGCGCTTTGCCGGCGATTCTTCCGTTACCGTGGTGGCGCATAACCTCGACCATCCACTCCCCGCCCTGGGCAAGTTTGACGCTGTCATTTCCTGCTTTGCGATCCATCATGTCGAGCACGAGCGTAAGCGCGCACTCTACTCTGAAATCCACGCGGTGCTGAATGCCGGAGGCGTGTTCTGCAATCTGGAACACGTCGCCTCGCCCACGCCCCGCCTGCACGAGGAATTCCTGCACGGGATCGGCTTTACTCTTGAAACCGAAGACCCTTCCAACAAGCTGCTGGATCTAGATACGCAGTTGCGCTGGCTGCGCGAAATTGGATTTGTTGACGTGGATTGCCACTGGAAATGGCGGGAATTGGCGCTGCTGGGGGAGAGGGAGGTAAAATGCCTTGCCCGCCGTCTTTTCTCGTTAAGGGCCTATGGGTTGACGACAGAGAGCCTAAAGAAAATACTCCACTACCTTCTCAAGGCACTCCTCCGGCACTCCGGCCTTTCTGAGAATCGGGCCAGCTTCCTCCTTGAGATTGGGCAGGGATTCGGATTCCTTACCAATAAGGTCTTTTGCAAGTTTTCCAAATTCTGCCATCGCGCCACCGATCACCTGCGTATTCTCCTCGTACGTTCTAAGCGCCTTGATGTAGTCGCGGAGGTTCTTGCATGCATGGAAGCAGACCTTGTTGCGAAGATCCCGTATGAGCTTTATGTGGGGCTTGATCCTCCTCCACGTCTCCTCGATTCTTGTCTTTTCGCTTGGGTATAGCGCAACCCAGACATCGAACACGTTGAGCGCCTGCCTGTGTGAATCCATCAGGCTGGCAAATACCCCTAGCACCATATGTTGCACGGTGTCTGTGAAATTCTTAGAGAACGAATTCTGCGGAGTGTACGTCTTATCTTTTAGGTCGAGCAGGATCTGAAACATGTGGAGATGTTCGTAGGTCCTTCTGCGATAAACCAGATACTCGGCCAATGCATCCTTTCGACTCAAAGTCCTTCCCTGCATAAGCTATCAACCTCCAATGAGCTCCGCCACCCACGCACCCGCCTCGCGCGTCCCCAGCGTTCCACCGATATCGACTGTCGTCCTTTTCTGCTGGACGGCTTCGAGCACGGCCGCTTCGATCTTCTGCGCTTCGCCGGCCATTCCCAGATGCGCCAGCATCATCACCGCAGTCAGAATCGCGCCAAAGGGGTTGGCAATGTCCTTCCCCGCAATCGGCGGCGCCGATCCATGCACCGGCTCAAACATTGACGTATGCCCCGGATGTAGATTGCCACTCGCCGCCATCCCCAGCCCGCCCTGCAATCCCGCCGCGAGATCGGTAGTGATGTCGCCAAACATATTATTGGTAACGATGACGTCAAACCCGCGCGGATCGCGCACCATCTGCACGCAGAGCGCGTCCACGTACATGTGCTGCGTCTCGATATGCGAATATTCAGCGGCGACTTCTTTGAACACACGCTGCCACAAGCCGCCGGCATGGGTCATGGCATTCGACTTGTCGCACATCAGCAGGCGCCGCCGGGGCGAGCCGTCGATCTTCTGGTTCGTCGCGCAGAACTCAAACGCGTAGCGGATGACGCGTTCGACGCCTTTGCGCGTGTTGATGTCTTCCTGGATCGCAACTTCGTCTGGAGTTCCCTGCTTGAAGATTCCTCCGAGGTCGCCGTAAACGCCCTCGGTATTCTCGCGAATTACTACGAAATCGAGGTCTTTGGGTTCGATGCCTTTGAGCGGACAGAGCGACGCATCCAGCAACCGCACCGGCCGGACATTCGCGTACAGGTCCATTTTGCAGCGCATGCCGAGTAGGATTTCCTTGGCGTGAATGTTGGAGGGCACGCGCGGATCGCCGAAGGCGCCGACCAGAATGGCGTCGAAATCTCGAGCCAGCATAGCGAAGCCGTCTGGCGGGACTGTAATTTTGTCGGCGAGATAGCGGTCGGCTCCCCAGTCGAACAACGTGATTTCGACCGCAGCGCCAGCAGCTTCCATGACTTTTACCGCTTGCGGGATCACTTCTTTCCCGATCCCGTCGCCGGGGATTACGGCAATGCGCTTCTTGGCACTCACGCTGGCAACGTTAGCACAGCCTTGGAGCTTTATTAAGCCCGACGCAGCAATAGCTGAAAACAGCCGTCAGTGTAGAGACGTGACTTGCTCCGTCTCACTGCCAGCCGAGACGCGGCGAGCCGTGTCTCTACAGGAATTCGGTTAAGCGCGGCCGGAATAGATCCTTCGTTATAATTGAAGATTGGAATCTATGACTTCAACGACACTTCATGGGGCGAACCCGACGGAGCCCAGCGACGCGGTCGGTACCACTGCGTCCGACTTCGGCGATACTCGCGGCGAGTTCCAGGCCTTGCTCTCGGGTTGCGGTGTTTATGACCTGAGCGCGCGCACAAAAATAGCGGTGACCGGCGACGACCGTGTCCGCTGGCTAAACGGCATGGCCACGAACAACGTTCGCGATCTTGCCCCCGGCCACGGCGTCTATGCCTTCCTGCTGAACGCGCAGGGGCGCATTCAGGCCGATCTCTACGCCTTCCAGCACGGCGACTCATTGCTGGTGGATACGGAACGCGGGCAGCGAGACAAAGTATTGCAGCTGTTCGATCACTACATCATCGCCGACGATGTTGAGATCACAGACATCAGCGACAAGCTTACCACGCTCGGCCTGACCGGGCCGGAATCGCGCCATGTTCTCGAACGCGCTGGTATTGCTGTTCACGATCTCGCACACCTGCAGTTTGCGGACGTTGCCTGGCGACACGCTGGTCAACAGAAAACGGTCACGCTTCTGCGCTCGGGCGAGGAAGCTGGCGAGTCCTGGCAAATCTGGATTGCCCACGAGCAGACGGGGGAACTTTTTCGCGAACTTTGGGGCGCGCTGCTCAAGGCTGGCGCGCGACCCACAGGCACGGCGGCGCTGAATCTTTTCCGCATCTCGCGCGGCATTCCACAATTTGGCGAGGACATCCGCGAGCGCGACTTGCCACAGGAAACCGGACAGACACGCGCATTGAATTTCACCAAAGGGTGCTATCTCGGACAGGAGATCGTGGAACGCATTCGCTCGCGCGGCGCCGTGCACCGCCAGTTCTCCGCCTTCTTGGTCGAGGGCACGCTGCCCGAACCGGGCGCAAAGATTCTGGGCGGAGACAATAAAGACGAGAAGGAAGTTGGCGAGATCACGAGCGGCGCGATTTTGCCGCTGCCCGGCGGAGATCGGCCCGTCGCATTGGGTTATCTGCGACGCGAAGCGGCTGGAAAAGATTTGCGCGCGGGAACGGCGAAGCTGAAACCGGCAACGGTACCGATCTCCTGAATTTTAGAAAGACTCGTTAATCCAGGCAAACCTATGGCTCAAAAAAGAAGAGAAGAAAGCGAATTCAAAGTAAGCGACAAGCGTCTGTTCACTTCCGACGGAGAGCTGAGGTCCGACGCGCCGGAAGAACAAGCGCCTCCTCCAGTCGCGACGACGGCGACTGCAACGGAAGTGCCGGCGACGGGGGCTTCCATACCGGCCGTTTCGGCCGTTCCCGAACTCGCGCCCACCGCGCCCGCACCCGAATCGGATATCCCCGTACCTCCCAGCGCTTCCGAGCAGCAGGCACAGCACGATGCCTATAAGCAATCGTCGGCCGATTTGGACACGCGCGTTGAACTCAGTGGACACTCGGCGAAAGAACTCGAAATGAGTTTTGAGCGCTTCATGGCTTCGCTCTACATGACCGCCATGATGCAACTCGGCCTGATGCACGAACAGGGCGGCCAACCCGGAGTCGACTTGATCGGCGCGCGGCAAACCATCGACACGCTCGGCATGATTGCCGAGAAAACCAAGGGCAATCTCACTCCGAAAGAGCAGGGGTTCCTGCAGAACTGTCTCTACGAACTGCGTATGGCCTACGTGGAAGTGACCAACGCGCTCGCACATCCTCCGCAGGCGCCCGGCCCGATTACAGGCACGAACGGCTGATGCAGGCGACTCTGACGGTATTAGGCAGTGGCACGTCGATGGGCGTACCAACCATCGGCTGCGACTGCGCCGTCTGCCACTCTGCGGACCCGCGCGACCGGCGCACCCGGCCCTCCGTGATGATCAGCTACAACGGACATCATGTCCTGATCGACACTACGCCAGATTTTCGCGAACAGGCGCTGCGCGAAAAGATCAGGCAGCTCGATGCCGTGCTCTACACTCACACGCACGCCGATCACATCCTGGGACTCGACGATCTGCGGCCACTGACTTATCACCACAAGCCGGGCAAGTTGCCGCTTTATGCCACGCCGTGCGCCTGCGAATTCCTGCGCAACATGTTCCGCTACATTTTTGAAGCCAAGTATAAGTTTGGCGGGCTGGCGCAGGTCGACCTGCAGCCGATCGACGGCCCGGTTGAACTCTTCGGTGCGCGCTTTGAGCCGTTGACGGTGATCCACGGCGACGCGCCGATCCTCGGTTTCCGTTTCGGATCGGCCGCTTACCTGACCGATCACAGCGAGGTCCCCGTTGAAACGCTGGAGAAGCTGCGCGGCCTAGACATCCTGTTTCTGGACGCGCTGCGCTACACGCCGCATCCCACGCATTCGACGGTTGAGCAGTCGCTGAAGATCGTGGACGCAGTAAAACCGAAGCGCACATTTTTCACGCACATCTGCCACGACCTGCCGCACGAGGCGACCAACGCCGCGTTGCCGCCCGACGTGCGGCTGGCGTTTGACGGGATGAAATTGGAGTTTGAGATTTGAGGGCGAAGATTCGACCGCAGAGATCGCAGAGCGCGCAGAGAACTTAGAAAAGGCACCCGTTCTTTCGCCCTGATTTCTCTGCGGTCTCGGCGCTCTTTGCGGTTAATGGCTTTCATGGACATCTTCCACAAACTCGACGACATCCCCCGCGACTTCGGTCCCGCGTTGCTCAGCGTCGGCAACTTCGACGGCGTGCATCGCGCTCACCGGTGTGTTCTCGATGAAATCGTGCGGCGGGCGAAAGCTGGGAACGGGCAGTCGGTGGTGGTTACATTCGAGCCGCATCCGGCCCGCATTCTGCGTCCCGATCACAATTTCAAGCTGCTGACCCCGCTTCCGGAGAAACTGCGGCTCCTGGAAGCCACTGGCGTCGATGCAGTTCTGTTGCTTCCCTTCTCGCGCGATCTTTCGCTGATGACGCCGCACCAGTTTGCCCATGAGATTCTGAAGAAGCGCCTGCACGCCCGCGAAGTTCACGAAGGCTACAACTTTCACTTCGGGCACAAGGCGGCGGGAAACATTGAATTGCTGCGCGAACTTGGGCGGGAAATGGGATTTGAGGTCCATGATTATCCCGAGATGCGACTGCGCGGGGAGCGGGTTTCGAGCAGCCACATCCGCAAGTTGCTTGCCGAAGGGCGAGTAAGCCGGGCGCGGCATTTGCTGGCGCGTCCGTTCAGCATTCTCTCTACTGCCGGGCGTGGACGTGGATATGGTGCGAAATATACCGTCCCTACAATCAATCTGTCGCATTACGAGGAGCTCGTGCCCAAGGACGGCGTCTACATTACGCGCACGCGAATTGGCAGCGGGAATAACAACGAGTGCTTCGATTCGGTCACTAACGTTGGAAACCGGCCGACTTTTGGCACTGATTCTTTTGCCATTGAAACTCACCTCTTGAATTTTCATCCGCTCGAGCTCTCGGCGGAAACGGAAGTCGAACTTCATTTTCTGGATCGCCTGCGCGATGAGATCAAGTTCCCGTCGGTCGAAGCCCTAAAAGAGCAGATCGGGCGGGACGTGCGGAAGGCCCAGAGGTATTTGCGGCGACTGGGACGTAAGGGTGGCCCGTCCTATCGCGAAGCGAAGGGCGGGTTCTGAGTCAAGGCGTGAAGCTGCGCAGTGGGATAAACGCCGAACCTTTCGCGCTTCTTCGCCGTCCAGTGCGATTCGATCTCGACCTTTCCTTCCTCTCCAGTTAGATAGTGGCGGAAGCTGCTCCATGCCCAATCCTCCGGGCGCTTTACCAATCCTCGCTTCACTGGATTGCGATGAATATAGCGCAGCTTTTCCACGCGCTCTTGCTCGCTCCAGACGTTGAAATCGTAATATCGCGCCTGCCAGAAAGGGCCGTGCGCGGAGGCAGGAGCACGATTTCGGGAGACCATTTGCTTCAGCATTTGCAGCGTGAGTGCTAGATTTTTTCGCTCCGGCTCGCTTACGAGCAGGTGCACGTGTTCCGGCATAACCACGTATCCGGTAATCCAGAAGCCGTACCATCGCCGCACAATTTCAAGAGTCTGCACGAATTGATCGCAGATTCGGGGGTCGGTTAACCACGGTTTGCGGTGATAGCAGGTAAAGGTGACAAAATGGAGTTGTCGGGTTTGCTGATAGCGCCTCAATCCCCAGGGCATCTTTGGAGCATAGACTTCGGGACGCAACGGCGATGTGACTACTGAACAGCGCGATTGTTACATTTCTCAGGGTCCCCGCATCGCCTGTGCCTGCCTCCCCGCCCTTCGCTTCGCGATAGGACGGGCCACCCTGCCAATCCCCTACTCCGCTGATACAATCGCTTCCCGCATGGACATCGGTCCAATCCAACTCCTGAAGCAAGCCAGCCCCGACCAGCGCCGCACTCTGCTGGCGGCCTTCCTCGGCTGGATGCTTGACGCTTTCGACGCGATGCTTTACGCGCTCGTCCTCACGTACGTGATGCGCGATCTTGGGATGTCGAAGGCGACCTCCGGCTTTCTACAAACGCTTACCCTGCTGGCCTCCGGCATCGGCGGCGTGTTTTTCGGCTTCCTTGCCGACCGCGTCGGACGCAAGCGCGCCCTGATGCTCAGCATCCTGACTTACTCGGTCTGCTCGTTCGCCTCTGGCCTCTCGACTACGGTGCTTATGCTGGCAGTGTTTCGTTTCATCCTCGGACTTGGAATGGGCGGCGAGTGGAACACCGGCGCGACCCTGGTGGCGGAAACGTGGCCCGATGAATTGCGCGCCAAGGCGATTGCAGTGGTGCAGAGTTCGTGGGCAATCGGCTATGCGCTAGCTGCGCTGGTGGCGGGCGTTGTGCTGCGCTACTTCAGCTGGCGGATGGTGTTTTTCGTCGGGATCCTCCCTGCTCTCGTTACGCTTTGGATACGGAATCGTGTGCCGGAATCGCAGATGTGGACAGAGCATCGGCGGCTGGCAGGGCAAGGTCAAGAGCTTGAACCACTGGGAACACAGCGGCCACAGGGAAAACCGAGGACACAGGGGAATGATTCTTTCTTTTCGATTTTCCGCGCGCCTTATGGCAAGAGCACCATCGTCCTTCTCCTGCTCAACTTCTTCGGCCTGTTTGGGTGGTGGGGACTGTTCATCTGGATTCCTCCTTATCTCTCGCTGCCGATCGCACAAGGCGGACGCGGCTTCGGCATCATGCGCACCGCTACACTACTGATCGTGCTTAACCTGCTGGGCATGTTTCCCGGATACATCAGTTTCGGGTGGGTCGCGGACCATCTGGGACGCCGCACATCTTTCATGCTCTACCTCTTTGCCGCCGCGGTGCTGGTCCCGTTTTATGCCGTGGCGCGTTCGCCGGCAGCTCTGCTCGTACTGGGCGCGGCGGTCGCATTCTTCGGGACGGGATTCTTCTCGGGCTCGGGCATCATCGGTAGCGAGATCTTCCCTACTCAGGTGCGGGCGCGGGCATTGGGGTTTACCTACAACGGTGCACGCGCGCTGAGTTCGGTTGCACCCTGGATAATTGGTCGCGTCGGCCAGACCAGGGGACTGGGCTGGGCTTTCTATCTGTGCGGGGCCGCTTTCTTTCTGGCTAGTGTGATCGCCACGCAGTTGCCGGAGACGAAGGGCAAGAGGCTGGAGTGAGAAGCGGTCGTTGGTCGATAGTCGATAGTCGTTCGTGACGTCGGGTTTTGCGAACGACTATCGACTATCGACCAACGACTTCTTATTCCATCGGCTCGACCACTAACTCGTCGCCCCGAGCAGGCCGTTCCGGTAACTGGATTAGCGCAATCGCCACCACCACCAAGACAATTCCTACCGTCTGCAGCGGCCGCAGCAACTCGCCCAGTACTAGCGCCGCGATCACGATACTGAACACCGGCTCCAGACAACTGGCCACGATGGCGCGCGTCGGTTCCAGATGTTGCAGACCGGCGAAGTAACAGGAAAACGGGCCGAGCACGGAAACCAGCGAAAACACCAGCATGAATCCCCACTGTCCACGGCCATAGTGAGCGGCGACAATTTTCCACGGAGGATTCACGAAGATCCAGAATGCTGAAGTAGACACCAATACCCACAGCAGTACTTTCCAGCGGTCATAGCGCGCCAGCAATCGGTGTCCGCCTACGTTATAAAACGCAAAGGAAAATGCAGCCAGTAGTGCAGCCATGATTCCGACCCCATCCACGCGAAAGCCCGAGGCGACAAAGCCGACCGCCAACGCACAACCCACCACCGCCAGTCCGACTGCCGCGCTTCTCCGCAACGACGGCCGCTGCGCGCTGCGCACCGCGGTATAGAGCAGCACCCAAACCGGCGCCGTGTACTGCAAAATGATGGCCGTGGCCACGTTTGTCCGTTGAATCGCGAGATAGTAGAAGTAATTCGACACCGCGACCCCAAGAATCCCAAGCAGGAAGAACTGCACCAGGTCGCGCCCGGGAACACGCTGGGTGGACGCTCCTCTACGCGCCAGCAGCACCGGTAACAGCACCGCCAGCGACAGAGTGGCACGGCTCTGCGAAAGAATCAGCGGATCGATCTTTCCTAGGGACGTTTTTAGTGACATCCCGCCCGGCAGCAGATGTCCAGTGAATGCCGCGCGACCGAGCGTCGCCGAAATGCCCCAGAGAAAGGCCGCACTTCCGATATAGAAGTAACCCCGCAGCGGATGAGGACTAGCCTGCTGAGGACCAGCCTTCACGAAGCGTGCTCGATACTGTAGGTAATCTTCGCCGTCTTCTCCAGCATGGCCGAAACCGAGCAGTACTTTTCTTTCGAGAGCCGGACCGCATCTTCCATGGCCTTCTGCGACACCTGTCCGCGAACGACATAGTTCAGGTGAATCGACGTATAGACGGCGGGGTAGCCCTCCGCTCTTTCGGCCTTCGCCCGTACTTCGAGCGCGGTGAAGGGCTCGCGTTTCTTGCGTAAAATGCCTACCACGTCCGATGCCGTGCATCCGCACAACGCGAGCAGCACTAACTCCATCGGGCTGTTGGCAGTCTTCTCGGTCCCGGCATCCATCACGATCGCGTGCCGTGAGGTTGCCGCGCCTATGAATCTATCGTTGTCGGTCCAGTTGACGGATGCTTCAATCATGGTGCCTTTCGTTATCTAATTTGCAATGGAGCGACGGGCGCCTCGCCCGTCCAACCGTCAGGTAGCCAAGCGAGGACGCCCGGCGCTCCACTATTATCTCCGCTACCTCCGGTTATCCGTCATCGGCTCGGGATGAATCAGTACCCGAAACAATTCCGGCGCATCGTGTTTGAAGCGGATCTCCAGCGACGTTTGAACGTCGTGCACGCGCGAAAGCGGCATATCGTCGGGCAGCGTGCAGTGGCAGGAAACATAAAGCCGCGCTCTTACCTTCTTGAACTGGAATTCGTGCACGTCCATCACCTCGGGAAACTCCTTCACAATATCCTTGAGCCGCTGTTCCAATTCCGGCTCGCGAACAATTTCCTCTCCCCTTTCAATCGTTGCCGGCTCACTTTCAATATGTGTCAGGATGGTCGAAATTTCCGGCACCTCGGTGCGCATCTCCGTTTCCAGCCGCGTGACTTCATCGTGCGCCTGCTTCATGCTGAGTTGCTCGTCCAGTTCCAGATGCTGCTCCACATGTAATTGCCCGTTCAGGTCTTGCACGCTGACGTCGTGCACGTTGAAGTTGTGGCGGGTCGCCACGGCACGAATGCGATCAAAAATATTTTCCGAGCGCCGTGCCCGCGGAACCGAGTGCACCATCACATCCGCGTCGGGCAGAACCTCGCGCACTCGCGAAGTCACCGCATCCGACACCTGCTCCGAGCGCTGGAAGGTGAAATTGCGTTCCAGTCCCAGCGAAATGTCTGCAAAAAATCTATTCCCCGCCTTGCGGAACCGGACCCGGTCCACTTCCAGTACGCCATCGACAGTCCTGATCCGCTCGAGAATCTGGCTGCGTACGCCGGCCGGCGCCGCATCCAGCAGCGCATCAATGGTTCTCCGCGCCAACCGCCAACTCACATAAACCACCACGCCGGCCACGAATAGTGCGGCAATCGGATCGGCTTGACGTAACCATCCCACTCGATTGCTGCGACCTAAATTGCTGCGGCCCAGCCAAACCAGCGCCAGGCCCACGATCACTACGCTGCTCGACCAGATATCGGTTGAAAAATGCAGCGCGTCTGCCTCCAGCGCCTGACTGTCATACTTTGTCGCAATGCGTCCGAGCGCCCGGGAGCGCCAGGCGTCAATTGCGATGGAGAGCAACATGACCAGAAACGCAGCCACGCTTGGCTCAATTTCCACGCTGTGAAAAAATAACCGCCTCATCGATTCATAGACGATCCAAACGCAGGTCAGCAGCAGCAGACCAGTTTCCATGAAGGCCGACAGATTCTCGAACTTGCCGTGACCGTACTGGTGATCGGCATCCGCCGGTTCGTCGGAAACTCGCACCGAAAAAAACGTCACCGTGGCCGCGATCAGATCCAATCCGGAGTGTGCCGCCTCCGACAAAATTCCCAGCGAGCCGGTCGCGATCCCCACCACGATTTTCAGGATGGTGATGACCAGAGCCGCGAGCACGGAGTTCCCGGCAACCGCTCGTTTTTCGCGGCGCATCGACTCGGAACTGAATGGGGCCCGAAGGTCCGGCATAACCGTCATTATCGCTTTGGATTCGCCCGCCGCCAACCCCCCGCCCACCTTTCGAGTCTCGCGCAGGACATGCTACGATGACATTCGTCGCAATTCTCCCTTGGAGGTCCCTGATTCATGCGTTCCCAGTACCTCGTGTGTCTGCTGCTCGCGGGCTTGGCCCATGGACAAGATGCGCCACCGGTTCTAACGCCCGCCAAACCTACGATTGGAATCATCAAATCCACCACCGGAGCCAAGGCGGAACAAAGCGTTCCCGCCGCGCCCGATAAGGCCGCCGAAATAAAAGTTGGGCCGGACGATCCGGTGATAACGGTGAAAGGTTTCTGCGCCGACGCCGCTCAACAGGGCGACGCCTGCAAAGCCGTGGTCAGCCGCGCGCAATTTGAAAAGCTCATTGAAGCTCAGCAGCCGGGAATGCCGCCGGTCCAGCGTCGCCAGCTGGCAACCAACTATTCGAGCATGCTGAGAAAATCCGCCGCAGCGGAAAAACGCGGCCTCGACAAAGGGCCCGCCTTCGACGAATTGATGCACTTTGCGCGCATGCAAATTCTTTCCATGGAGCTGACTCGTGCGCTGCAAGAGGACTCCGCTAAGGTGAGCGACGCCGACCTCGAGGACTATTACAAGAAGAACGAAACTTCGTACGAGCAAGCTACGCTGGCGCGGATTGTGATTCCCCGCACAAAACAAATCAAGCCCGCGGTCGCGACCACCAAGCCCGGCGAAAAGGCGCAACCGCCGACCGAGGAGCAGCAAAAAGCCGCTGAAGAAGCGATGACGAAACTCGCCGCTGAACTCCGCGCCCGCGCCGCGAATGGTGAAGACTTCGACACCCTGGAAAAAGAGGCCTACGCCGGCGCCGGCCTCCCGGGAAATGCCCCTACCACCAAAATGGAGAAGACACGTCGCAGCTCACTGCCTCCGGGCCATCAGGCAGTGATGGATCTGAAGCCCGGCGAAGTCTCTGAAGTCATCTCCGACCCAAACGGCGGCCACTACATCTACAAACTTGTCAGCAAGCAGACTCTATCTCTGGAAACCGTGAAACCGGAAATCCAGAGGATAATTTCCGCCCAGCGCTATCGCGACAGCATGCAGGGATTTCAGGGCAACGTTGACCTGAACGAAGCCTACTTCGGTCCCGTTCCAACTCGCCCCATGCCGCCGCGCCCCGGAGCCAAGCCGTCTGACCAACCGGCCGTAGACCCCGATTAAATGGACACGGCAAAACCAACCGTCATCGTCACCGGCGTTTCGGGAAATCTGGGTCAGCGGCTCTTGCCGCAGCTCTCGGATTACACCGTCGTGGGCATCGACGTTGCGCCTCCCACTCGTTCCCCGGTTAGCCGCTTTGTAGCGCTCGACCTGGGACGAGAAGAATCGACCCGCGAATTGCTCCTGCTGCTACGCGACTTGCAGCCGACGTCGGTGGTGCACCTGGCGTTTGTCATCGATCCCCAGCGCACAGGGGTTCTGGACGTCGACCGGATGTGGCGAATCAACGTGGCCGGCACGGCTCGGGTGATGGAAGCCATTGCCGAGGCCAACCGAAATGCCGGAACCACCATCCGCCAGTTCATTTTTCCCAGCAGCGTGTCAGCGTATGGCTCCGACCTGCCCGCACCCGTTACCGAGGACGCGCCCCTCGCCGCTCACACGCTGCCTTACGCCATCCATAAGAAAGAAAGCGATCTGGTCGTGCAACAGCGCGCGCCTTCCCTGCGCGGGTGTGGCATCTTCATCCTGCGTCCTCACATTTTTGCTGGAGCCAGCGTCGAAAATTACTTGATGGGAGCGTTCCGCGGAACGCCCGGCGGGAAGGGGCGGCGCGCCGCCCGCATGCGCGAGACGGCGAAACGGCTGCCCTGCATGCTGCCCTTCGGCCAGAAGTATCTGGACAACAAGATCCAGTTCGTCCACGTCGACGACATGGCCCGGCTGATCGCGTGGATACTGCACCGGGAGCCGGAAGCCCAGCGCCTGACCATCCTGAACGTAGCCGGACGCGGCGATCCTTTAACCTTCGCGCAGTGCATCGAAATGGCGCATGCCAAATTGCTGCGCGTCCCCGGACAGTGGGGCATGCGCCGCGTGCTGCAGTTTTTGTGGAACTGGAAAATCTCGGCGATTCCGCCGGACGCTGTCCCTTACATGACTGGCCAGTACATCATGAACACCGATCGGCTGAAGAAATTTCTTGGCGAGGACTACGACCGGGTGATTGAGAAAACGAATTTCGAGGCGTTCGCGGATTCGTTCGCGACAAACTAAAATTCCGTTTCAGCCTCCGAACCTGTTTTTCCCCTGTGTTCCCCAGTGACCTCTGTGGTTAAGATTTTGATCTCCTGGGGGAGCACCCTCATGAGTGGTAGAATGGTAGATATTTGTGGTAGAATATCTACCATGAGCCTGAACATCAAAAACAAAGACGCCCACAAGCTCGCCCAGCGCCTGGCCCGGCTTACCGGAGAAAGCTTAACCGAAGCCGTCACCGAAGCCGTCCGCGAACGCCTGCAAAGGGTGCAGAACAAACATGCCGCCAAGCTCTCCGATCGGCTGCTCGAAATCGGCCGCGACTGCTCCACGCATCTGAAGGAACCGTTCCGCTCCGCCGACCACGGCGATCTTCTCTATGACGAGAAAGGGCTGCCGAAATGATTCTCGACACTTCAGCCCTGATCGCCATTCTCCGCTTTGAACCCGAAGCCCCCGAGTTCGCCAAAATCATCGAGCGCGCCGCCGAGCCTCGTATCTCGGCCGTGAGTTATGTCGAAACCGGAGCGGTGATCGACGGCAGCAAAGATCCAATTGCCAGCCGCCGTTTTGATGAATTGATGGACGCGGCGCAAATCGCCATCGAACCGGTCACCGAAGCCCAGGCCCGCATCGCCCGCCAGGCCTACCGCGACTTCGGCAAAACCAGCGGCCATCCCGCCAAACTGAATTTTGGAGATTGCTTCTCCTATGCGCTGGCGAAATCCAAGGGAGAGCCTCTCCTGTTCAAAGGTCAAGACTTCTCGCGCACGGATGTGAAATCGGCGCGAGCGTGAATCGGCTGCGAGCGAGTGAGGAAACGCTTCTTTCGAACTTAATCCGAGAAAACCAAAGCCGAAGCGTTCGCTGATTCGTTCTAGAAAACTCCCCCAAATGGGTACGAATTGGAAGGGATTTCGGGCGGTAGCGATTGCTCAAGGGTGTGCGGGCTCACCGACTGCGCCATTACGATCAAGTGCAGGATGAACCCGCTAGCCCTACCGGAAGACGAGTCCCTTTTTTAGGGGCGGTTAACTACTTGCCTTCATTGTTCAGCTTTGCGCAATCGCGGCAGAGCGGCTTCCCGCCAGTGCCAGAGACGCGGTTGTGCGGAGGGATTTCACTTCCGGGGCCGCACAGCGTGTTGTTGTGACAGTGGTTCTCCCTGATGGAGTTCCAAGGGTAAGTTGTAGGCATATCGCCTCCTTTTCGGTTGCTACCTCAGTTACGGTTGACAACCAGAGAGGGCAGCCATACGATCAGACTCTGGCTGGCCGTCCTGGCCACTGGAACGGAGTGCAGGGCCACTTAGTTATCAGGCCGAGTAGCCCTGCTCTCCACTTGATGCTTATTACACATTGCATCAGGCCCCGGGGCGAAATAAAAGAGAAAAGTGCACCGCCCCTGTGTAAAAACTGTGGATGAACTGTCCTAAATTGTTGAGTCCGCCGGGAAAATATGTTGCGGGATTGACTAATAACCATCGCCCATCAGAAACAATAGCGACCGGTGCACCTCCCGCACGTGATATTTAGCTCTGGATCCTGAACCAGTCCTTTACCGATAACTTGAACCGGGAGATCTCATCGTCATTCAACTCGCAACTGTGGGCGACGGTGTTCCTAATCCTGTTGAACTGCGCGAGGATCAGCTGCATCGCCTTCTGGCTCCGCAACGTATCGGAGAAATCCTTCCAGTTCGCATCGAAGATGCTGATCAACTCGCCGAAGTTCGTGTATGCGAGCGGGTCTTCGGAGCGGATCGACATGATGGAATCCATCTCGTCCTTTTGCTTCTTCGCTACCTCATTCCGCACCCCTTCCGGTACGGTATCTTTCCACCAAGCCGGACCGTGTTTTTCCGACAGCCTTTCCGAGATCAACCTTCGTACGGAATTTTCGAGCGCATAGTAGATGACATAGAAGTCCGCCATCCGCTGGGCTTCCTGAAGGATGTCGCTCTCGAAAAGCTCGACGTCCACAATCTCAGACTTCTGGATCGTCTTTGTGTGCTCAATCTGAATGCCAGACTCTTCCAACTTCCGGAGCTCCGACTCCAGCAGCAAATTCTGCATTCCGAACAGCTTGATCAATTCACTTGCTTCCATCATTTCCTCAGCAGATTCTCGCGCAGGCTCTTGAAGATCGCGTTGAACACTTCAATTTCGGTTGTGGCCGGCAGATTCAAGTTGATGGTGTATCCGAGCCGCAGCCCGCCCTCCAGCTCTTCGCCAACCCCACGCTCGTTTCCCCCGCCACCTCCCGGCGCGCCTTGTGATTCGGTTCCTGCCGGCCTTGGCTTGGGCGTTCCACCTTCCCACGTTGCCAACTTTGCCAACTCCAAGAATGTTCCGGCCACGTACGGGATGTTCGCGTCGTCTTCCGCAGCGCCCGTCAAACTCCGCAGTTTCGCCATCAACTCAGGTTTAGCTAGTTTCCATGCGTATTCGTTCGCCTTGAACAGCATGCTGTACGCGTCACGCAACCTCCCCGCCATCACGACACCAGAGGATGATGGTTCGCGAAAATCCTTGTAGGCCTGCGTTGGTATATTGGCGGCGTCAAGGAAACCAAGTCTCTTGAGTAACGGTATCATCGCTCGGAAACTGGAGGATCTCAGATCCAGAACCGTATTCAGAAAGTCCACCGTGAACTTCGGCGGCACCGCTGCAGCATTGATCTTCTCGAACAATCTCGGAATACCGTTATAGGCATTCACATATGGTGGATACTCGGCCATGAGGCACTCCTTTTGGTGCTATCACAATGCTACTCCGAGTCTGGAAACTCAACAATAAATGTGCCACTCTGATTTCCACAGATTGGCGGGTGGCCCATCCTTTCGCGCTGTCTGCGAAAGAGCCTGCCCTGAGCGGAGTCGAAGGGGTGGGATTCCCGACCGCGTCGCGCTTGGGATTCTGACTTGGATTTTACTTCCATGGCCAGACCGCAGAGAACCCGAACGGAATTAGGAAACGCACTTGACAGATCAGCGTAAAATAGAACTATCGCAATTGATTTTGTACCCCTCCGCTGCGAAAGCGCCTCCCACGAGGACAGGCGGAGTCGATCCTTGAAATTTCATGGTTTGAGGACGCTCAAGAGCAGATCCCGGATTCGGCCAGCATAGAGCTAACTCCTTATAGTGGAATGCTTTACGGATAACTCCTTTAAAACCAAAACTTTGAAAGGAGCTTCTCGCTAACGGTAATAATATACTTGCGGAATCAAATCCAAGGGAGGATGATGGGGATATCGGGGGTGCGGAATGAAGGCGCTCCCGATTTCGCGGATAGTTCCGCACTATTGTGGGATGGCAGAGCGCATCCGGAAGCAAAGGCGGCTAGTGGTGTATAAGGCGTTTTTCGACGAGAGTGGTCTTGATCCCAAACTGAATAAGGCACTCATCCTAGGAGGATTTCTTGGTTTGGTCGAGGAATGGGAACGTG